>JBKJJX010000331.1:0-9564 GCA_046597825.1 Bacteroidota bacterium
TCATTGTAGAGTTGGTTCACTACAGCATCAGTCATCGGATGCCAATAGCGCATGGCAACATACACGTTCGCGTTGATGGTTTTGCGAAGCTCTTGCTCCAATGCCCGTGCTTGCCGGTTCGTCAAATCAAGAATCGGGGACTTGCCGCCAATAGCCTTGTATAATTCCTGAACCTTTGGCGCACGCTTGGTTGAAATGTACTTTGCAAGCCTCTTGCGGAACAGGAATGCAAGGGGAAGATCAATAATATCCGGATCGCAAAAGAGATTGTACAGAAACGGCTGGACACTCTGCAGCGAATCGGGTCCCCCTAACTGCAACAGTACAACGCCGATTGGTTTTGATTCATTCATCCCTGAGTCCATTCTTTTGGCGTCTTCAGCACATCAACGAGTTTTGCCTCGGGTGAATGAGGTTCCGGCTGGATGTTGTAATGCCATTCGACCTTTGGCGGTAACGACATCAAAATGGATTCGATCCGTCCTTTCGTTTCAAGCCCGAATGTCGTTCCGCGGTCATAGACAAGGTTGAACTCTACGTACCGTCCCCGGCGCTGCAGTTGCCACGCCCGTTCACGCTCTCCCCACGGTTCATTCAATCTTTTTGTCACAATCGGCAAGTATGAATCGAGAAACACATCTGCTGCACTTTGTACGAATGAAAAATATTTCTCCGCATCACCCCGAAGGTAATCAAAAAATATTCCTCCGACTCCCCGCCCCTCTTCACGGTGCTTGATATAAAAGTACTCGTCGCACCATCTCTTGAAGCGCGGGTAGTATTCCGGATTGTGTTGATCGCATGCATTCTTGAGAGTAGAATGAAAATGCCGGGCATCATCTTCAAATAAATAAGATGGAGTGAGATCAGTCCCGCCACCGAACCAGCAATCGCCATGCGCCTGTTCGAAGTAACGGAAGTTCGCATGCACAGTCGGCACCATCGGGCTCAACGGATGAATGATCACTGAAACGCCGGTAGCATAAAAAGTTGTTGGGGGTACACCCATTTTTAACGCGAGAGACTCAGGCAAACCGCCGAATACCGTCGAAGCGGCGACGCCTGCTTTTTCAAACACATCTCCACCCTCAAGCACGCGTGTCAGTCCACCCCCGCCGGATTTATCAGAATGGCGGCCGTCCGCCTTTTCCCAGCGGTCTTCACTGAATCGCTTTTCTGGCTCAAAGGTTTCGAGTGCTGCGCAGATGGTTTGCTGCAGCTGTTCGAAATGTGCACGGGTCCGTTCCGCAAGAGGAGTTGTAGCAGCAACCGGCTCCTGGTCTACTTCATGGGGCATGATAAATTCCACTTTCATCTTTTACTGCTTGTACAAACGCCTTTGCATGCTCAACAGGCACATCGGGAAAAATGCCGTGACCGAGATTGAATATATGTCCGCCACCTTTTCCAAATTTCTTCAAGATGGATTTCACTTCGTTGCGGATTACATCCGGATCGGCATACAAGCTCGACGGATCGAGATTTCCCTGCAACGCCACTTTATCACCCACACGTTCACGCGCATCAGACATATCAATCGTCCAGTCAACACCAACGACGTCGGCGCCGATGTCGGCAATTTCTTCCAGCGAATGGTTTGCACCCTTTGAGAAAACTATCACCGGCTGACCGTTGCGGTGAAGCTTCGATACAATTTTGTGCATGTATTCAAGTGAGAATCTCTTGTAATTGTCGGGCGTCAGTGCTCCACCCCACGTATCGAAAATCTGAACAGCATCCGCTCCGGCGGCAAATTGCGCTTCAAGATACAGGCGCACAGACTCGGCAATTTTGTCAAGCAACTCCTTCATCAACTCCGGCTGGTTCAGCATCATTTGCTTAGTGTACTTCCATTCTTTTCCGCCCGAGCCTTCAATCATATACGATGCAAGAGTCCAGGGTGAACCGGAGAAGCCGATGAGAGGGACACGGCCTCCCAACGTTCGCTTTGCCGCTTCGAGCGCCTGCATGACAAAGCGCAGGGATTTTTCAGGGTCGGGGATTGTCAATCTCTCCACATCCTCACGGGTACGAATGGGATTGTGCAGTTTCGGCCCATGTGACTCAGTCATTTCCAGATGCATTCCCATTGCCTCGGGAATGACGAGAATGTCCGAAAAGATTATAGCTGCGTCAACGCCGAGAATATCCACGGGCTGCACTGTAACTTCAGCAGCAAGCTCGGGAGTTTTACACATAGTCAGAAAATCTGATTTTGCCCGTACTGCGCGATACTCCGGCAAGTAACGTCCCGCCTGCCGCATCATCCACACGGGAGTCCGATCTGTTTTCTGACGCTTACAGGCACGAAGAAATAAGTCATTCATAAATTGGATTCAATTCTTTCTGTTGGAGTAAAATTCACTTATCGCTTTCACGAGTCCGCGAGATGTTGATTCATTCGCTTCGATATCGATGGGGAGATTCAACGCTTGCGCTGTCTCTTTTGTCGATGGACCTATGACTGCGAATTTTGTTTTGTTGTATGGCGAAGGAATGATCTGAGCAAAATTGTTCACGGCGGAGGAGCTGGCAAACGTTATGACATCAAACTCATTCCGTGCAAATCGCTCCATTAAATCATGTATCGTCGATTGATCCGGTAGTGTGTTTCTGTATACTTCGACACAATCGGCAGACGCTCCCTGCCGGGTCAGCGCAGATTCAAGTTGAGTGGAGTTCAGGTTTCCGCCCGGAAGGAGAAATTTCTTTCCTTGTATTTTTTGTCTGCTCAAAAAATCAATCAGGGCAGCTGAAGAAAATTCTGCCGGGACATAATCAACCTCTCCACCTTTTTCCTTGATTGCTCCGGCAGTTCGCATCCCTACAGCATAGATTGCGAGCTTCGCCGGCAATCTCATTTGTTTCTCTCCAAGCCGGCCGAAAAAATATTCAACGGAGTTCCCGCTCGTGAATACTATCCCCGCATAGGCCGGCAGATTTTCCAATGCAGCATCACATGCTGCCCAACTTTCCGGTCCGGAGATTTGTATCAATGGAATTATAACTGCGCGGCCGCCCCGGAGTTCGATTTCGGCGATAAACTCATCCGCTTGTTCAGCGCGGCGCGTAATAAGAATGGTCTTCCCTTCGAGCTCGTTGGATGTGGCCACATTCGTGCCCTCACGCTTCTGCATGCTCGACTTCCGGGGATGCGGCGCGGATCGATGCCAGAATGCGGTCAGCTCCGCCCTGCAAAAGAATTTCAGCAAGCTCCGCTCCAATCATCTCGGCACGGGACGGAGAGCCGTGCATTTTTCCGCGGACAAGTGTTTTCCCATCGAGCGAACCGACAACAGCGTCGAGCTTTAGCACTTGTTGTCCGTTTTCTTTTTCTATCCGGCCATACGTTCCAATCGGCACCTGGCAACCGCCTTCCAATTTCCTCAGCAAGGCCCGCTCCGCAAGTGCTGCCTGCGCTGTCGGAAGATGATGGAGCGATGTAAGCATTTCGGCAGTCGCCGTATCATTTTCGCGAATTTCAATTCCCAAGGCGCCCTGGCTTACAGCCGGAAGAATCTTATCCGGAGAGATGCTTTCTCCGATCCGATCCTGCCAACCCAATCGGACAACACCAGCCTGGGCGAGAATCATTCCTGCCCAATCGCTTTCGTCGAGCTTCTTCATGCGTGTGTTGAGGTTGCCGCGAATATCGACAATGACGAAATCCGCCCGAAGGCTCAGCAACTGGGACTTTCGCCTCAAACTTCCCGTCGCTATTTTTGCGTTCGCCGGTTGATCAAGCAACGTACGGATGGGATTCTGTGGATGAGGGATGAACACATCACGAACATCTTCCCGTTTGCATATCGTTCCCAGTGTAAGACCCTCCGGCAGCATTGTCGGAAGGTCTTTCAGACTATGAACAGCGAGATCGATTTCTCCAGCTAACAGGGCATTTTCAATTTCTCTCGTAAATAAACCCTTGTCTCCAATTTGTGAAAGAGGCGAATCAAGAATCTTATCCCCTTTCGTCTTGATAATATCAATGCGAATTTCCTTGGCGGGGAAAAGCTTTTGCAACTCCGATTGCACCCATCGCGCTTGCCATAATGCAAGCTCACTGCCGCGGCTTCCGATAATGAGTCGATTAGTGTTCATGCGTGTCCTTCCCCGTAATACCGAACAGGTCACGCAATGCCTTGATGCGGTTTATCGTTTCCGATCCGCGCTGGCCATTCTCTGCGCCATGACGCAGGTTGGAAATTGGTTGATGAAGAATCTTGTTCACGATCCGTTTGGTGACGAGTTCTACCAGCTCGCGGTCTTCCGGCTTGAAACGATGAATATTCTTCCCCACTTCCTGAAGCCGAATCTCTTCAACGGCTTCGGTCAGTTCATGAATCGTCGGACCTACTTGCAAGGAGTTGTGCCATTTGAAAAATTCAATCATCTCCTCGCGGATGATGGTCGTGACTTTCGGCAGTTCTTCTTTTCTCTTCTCAACATTCCTGTCTACGATTGTGCTGAGGGAATCCATGTCGTAGACGAAAACATTTTCAACCTTGTTACAGGCAGGGTCAACGCTACGAGGCACGCTGATGTCAATGATGAACAACGGATTGTTCGATCGCTGCTTCATAACACTTCGCACGTGCTCGGGCTTCACGATGTATGCAGGACTGTTCACGGACGTGATGACAATATCGACGCTGCGAAGGGCTTCCGCTATCTGATCGTAATCGATAACGTTGGCGTTGATGCCGAGGGTGGAAACGAGTGCTTCCGCATTGGCACGCGTCCGGTTGGCGACATTGACCGTGCCTATTTTCTTTCCAAGGAGGTGTTTTAACGTCAACTCCGCTGTTTCGCCGGCACCAATAAGCAACGCCGATTTCTTGGAAAGATCCGCGAATATTTTGTTTGCAAGTTCCACGGCAGCGTAGCTCACAGAAACCGCGCCTTCACATATGGCGGTTTCCGTGCGGACCCGCTTTCCGACGTGCAGCGTTGCCTGCATCAACTTGTTCATCACCGGACCCATCACTCCGATTTCTCCGGAAAGATGGAAGGCCTCTTTCACCTGGCTGAGAATCTGAATGTCGCCGATGACCATCGAATCTATTCCCGCCGCAACCTTGAAGAGGTGGTTTACCGCTCCGCCCGAAAAATTTCCGTAGAAATGTTCCGGACGAACAACTCCGCTCACACCTTTAAAATCGATGAGGAACTTTCTCAGTGACGAGTCATCCGTTTCAGGCGCAGCCGTGAAGCCGTATAACTCAGTCCGGTTGCAGGTCGAAACGAGCATTGCCTCGCTGAAGAACTCCTGCGTAAGCCGCTTGAGAGCTTCCTTCGCCTCGTCGTTGGACAACCACATTTTTTCGCGGATATCCAGTGCGGCGGTGTTATGACTTATGCCTATGGAAAGAATATTCATATTGTTGAAATGCTTCTAAGGTTTTCCCGAATAAAAATCACTGGAAACCATGAAATCCACTCAAATACATATTGATTACTGTCATCGAAATACAAACACATCCGAACGCTATAAGTGACACAATCATCATCTTGCGGCCCTGCCATCCTAACGCCCTCTTCGCGGACAAACTGATTGCATAGAGAACCCAAATTACCATTGTTCCGATCAGTTTCGGATCAAAATACGAAAAATTCTCAAACGCCTTTGGCAGCCATACAAGTCCAATCGTAATGGCAATGCTCAACATAATGAACCCGAACACTTCTGCTTTGCCGCTCATCTTTTCCAGCATCTCCAGATTCGGAAGCCGTGTATAGATAATCCCGAACCGCGACGATTTTATTTCGTGATACAACATGAGATAGAGGAAACCATACGCCGCTGAAAGGGAAATCGCAGTGTACCCAAGAAGCGCTGTTGTTACGTGAAAACCGAGCAGGCGGCTCCGCAGGATCGGCGCGATCTCCGTCAGGTCTTTGATGTACAGCGAAGAGACAAGTTGAAATACGAATGCAAGAAGAAGGATGAAAAATCCCGTGTTGCTCGCCTTTGTCTTCATCTCAATATAGCCGTACGCAATCGAGATGCATGCGGCAAGCATGGTCATTATTTCAAATACTGTGGTGATCGGAGGATGGTCGAAAACGAACGTCCGAAGGATGATGTACACCACGTGGCAAATGATCGTGAAGAACAACACGGTGGTCTTAAAACGGACAACCGGGAGGTTGGTTCCAAAGAAAGATGCGGCATACATACCCACAACTACTGCGTAGAGAAGAGGCACAACTACTACAAGAACGTCAACCACGGTTAGAGTATTCATCTGAAAAGTATGTGAAGAACTAGCAAGAATATACGAAAAAGACCTTGTAATCTAAACTTCTCAATGAAGAAGAACTCAACATGCGTGCCGAGTAGGCGGGCGATTTATCTCGCTAAATGATGGAGAAAGCTGATACTTGTCGCATTTCTTTTCAAAATCGGGAGGGTGTGTTTCATAATTTGGAAAATCCGAACGGATCAATCCCGGCGTTTAAATAGCATGAATGCATTCTGCAATTCAGGGGGCGATGTAGTGAAAACAAGGGCATACTGCCGTTCAAACCATTGCCGCTCATTTCCGTTGAATATTCCGCCCCCATACCCGCTTCCGTAACCAAACTGATT
This sequence comes from Bacteroidota bacterium, assembly GCA_046597825.1. GTDB lineage: Bacteria > Bacteroidota > Ignavibacteria > UBA10030 > UBA6906 > CAADGV01. Next base: position 6,593 of record JBKJJX010000331.1, read on the forward strand.
CGTTTGAAATTCAAATACCCGAAGCAGCACATATGTAGGGGAATGTATTTGGAGATAGCGGACGTACCACCGATTGGATAAACCCGATTCACGTCGTGCGGTTGTTACTCCCGGAGTTACCAGTCCGACAAAGTCATGCACATACAGATCGGACTCGAAGCCAATCAGCCCGATCGGTTCGAGCATGATAGATTCATCGGGTTTTGCGTTTTGTTGCAGATGAAAAGCCACCTCGCGATATGGTTTGCTTTCGTTCGCAGCCCGAGACCGGAGAAAAGGCAAGACGAAAAGACAGCCGGCGAGAACAAAAGGCAACGCGATCCGCATTGCACTCGAACGGATTGAAAAACGCTCCGACACAATTCCGGCCACGTATCCGCCGGATAATATCAGGCAACCCCATAGGGGTACGACCCAACGGCTCCAGAGTGTCGGAGAAGTGTGAGAAGCGAGCAGGACAAGAGAATACACAATGCAATAGAGAGGAAAGGCGAGAATCAGAAAATTTTTCCTACGTATCCCAAATACTATGGTAGAGATGATAACAATAACGAGTACCAATCCGAGCATGGCGCTGTTGGTGACGTTCTGCATTCCCTGAGGCAGCAAAGCAAAAAGAATATCAGCGAGACCGGAATTGTTGTAGGGAAACGCAACTTGCTTCGCAGCTATCGTGTGAGGAATAAGTGAGCCAAAAGTTAATTGCGCGTACAATAACCAGGGCACGAGAATACAGGCAGCAATTAGCGCGGCGCGAACCGGAATCCGTTTGCGCTGAAGTCCATATGCAATCAGAAGGCAGGCACACCACACGCCAGTATCAAGTTTGGCAACTAGTAACAATCCAAGCGAGATAGCAGCTAGAATCTCCCATTTCCTGACACACGCCGCAAAGCTAATACAGATCAGCAGAAGAATGAAACATTCCTCCATTCCGGAAATACTGGAGTACACAAGTCGCGGATATCCCAACACACCGATCACGGCGATAAACCGTCCTACTATATTGAAAGGAAACCACTTCCAAATGACAATTGCCGCGAGAACAATACTTGCGATACTCCAGGACAAGGCGACTACCGGAAGCGTTTCTTTGGGAACGATCAATGCGAAGATTGATAACAGAAATGTATAGAGAGGAGAACTTGCGCCGTAGACCGGCTCGCCGGGATTGAACGCATAACCGGCGCCTTCAGCAATATTCCGCGCAAAGCGTAAGGTGATGAACGTATCGTCTTCAAGATAATCCTCATGATTCATGAGAAGAAGACGAACTGCAATAGCAATGCTGCATAACAAACCAAAAAGAATCGCCGGTGCACTAATTTTTTCCGGATTAGGATTTACCCGTTCATCCAAAGTTGTCAAGTGGTATGCGGGAGAGAAAGGGATAAAGACTGATGATAAAGTTGAAGCGACTCTGAATGCGGACTTACAACAAATGTCCGGGGAATTGACGCATCGGCTACTATCTCCGCCGGAATAATTTCAAGGCACCGCAATCGATCAGCGTATCGGCGGTAAACCGGCCTGAGTACGTCGTATCCCGTCCCCTTCTTGAGACGATAAACGAGATGTTGCGGTTCGAAAATGTGCCGTTGAGATTGAAGGTCAGTGCCGAATCAAGAAGTTCCTCTGTTCCCGTGAATGATCCCATTGCGACATTCGACTGTGGTGCATTGAAATTGAACTGGTGTCTGTTATTTGCCACGTCAGTCCATTGATTTGTAATGATCGGGATATATGTTTCATCGACCGGATCTCCCGTCTTACAACAAATGCTCAACAAGGCCAGCAGCAAAATCCAGGAACCAGGTCTGTTGAAGTTGTGATTCATATATTCTCCTATCGTTTTAGTTCATCCAGAAACAATAACACATCCCGTTCGAATTTTGTCACCTTGGCGGTTATGGATTCGACGCGGCCGGGCATAGTTACTTTAATATTCGCCTTGATAGCATTCACATCATCCTTATCAGTAATTTTCCCATTTGCCACAGCGACGGCTTTGACCAACATTTCATTGTTGGCCAGAATTTCCGTCTCATGAATATCGAGCAGAGCATATCGCAGCAACTCGCGGAATGTCTTCGTCAGTTCGGGCTTTTGCCAATTGGCTGATACTGCTTCCGTAAGCACATCCTGATTAATCTTCAGGCTGTCGACAATTTCGTTGTATTGATTAATAAACATACTCAAATCTTTCGCAATTCCCTTATTGCCTAACGTAAGTTCAGGCAGGAATCGCAATCCATCTTTAAGGTTCTTTGCACGAAGAATAAATTCATGCAGCGTTCTGGAAATCCCAGCATAGTATTTATTCCTGTTTGCTTCACGCGCTCCCGCATTGCTTTCATCGGAGATCAACTGGATTAGATCGCCCATCGCACTCTCCCGTGAGGCGGCATCAACAATTAATCCGCGGCGAATGGTAACACTCCAGACATTCTTTGTATCGTTGAAGTTTTGGAACGTCACCGTAATTTTGAATGAGCCGCTGCTAATATCGTCGTACACCTCGCCGAACACAACAGTATTGGCGTTGTACACTTTCAGCGTGTCCATCGCCGGCTTCGAGATTCCTTCGAGACTGAGAATCCCCCGCTCGTTTTCCTTGTGAGCAATCAGGCGGGCAAAGTTGCGCCGCTCCAGCACTATACAGATTTTCTTACGTGTGAGCTTCTCTTCAAATTCAACTGTTAGCTGGCGTGTAAGATTATTCCTTGCTCCATCACGCATAGCGAAGTCCCACACATAACAGCGGACAGAATCCATTGACCCGCCGTGGACGGCAACAGGCATCAACAGAGCGGCAAGAATAAACATCCTCATCACTGGCATGGATTCAACTCCTTATCGCCATCAACAACCACCAGACTCGAACATTCCCGGGCGTTATTCCTCAAGACAATTCGTTGTCCGATTTCCTTCTTCTCGATGCGAATAGTAACAGAGATCAGATTCCTGCTGAG
>JBKJJX010000220.1:0-12689 GCA_046597825.1 Bacteroidota bacterium
AAATTGTGGTACGCCATCGGCACGGTTATCATACCCGGACTTTTGATTCCGTTGGTTACAAGCTACTTCGATCGATGGAGAGTTTCTGCACACCATGCGTTCGCTGCAATGCTTTTCGGATGGCTTACGTCGTTCGGCTGGTTGGTGTCTGGATGGAGCAACGGTCTCGGCGAGTCGAGCTATCCTCTTGGGATTGAGCCGATGTATCCGGGCTTACTCGTTTCGATTGTTATTTGGGGATTGGGGATGAAGAGAGTAAGGGGTCCGAGTTTTGGGGTTGGAGGTTAGAGAGTGAAACAACCACAAACGGACAGTCAATCTGGATCTGCTCGACCGTCGTAATCTTCGAACAGTATTGATGCCGATGATAAAAGACCCCTCATCAAAATTCAAATACTATAGACATGGTAATTTGTTTTAGGTTAAATCATTTCGGGCATGGCAGATCACTATTGTCCATATCCGCAACGACTTTCCACTCGGCGCCGGTTTTTTTCCAGATAGTCAGATACTTTCCAACATCCTCGGTGTGACCCTGCGGAGTCTCTGCCGTAAAATGGAATGTACCACGTTCGTATGCAAGGTCGCCGGAAGCAGAGACTACAATAGTGTCGATGGCAAATGATGTGGTATTCTGTCCGGGCAGCCATCCCTCGATCCACTTGCGGATTGCTTCACGGCCCACGACTTTTGGGGAGTTTGCCGGCATTTGAATCGCATCTGCCGCGTACAAGCTGCTTATAGCCGCCGCATCTTTTGCCGCAAGTGCATCCATCCATTGGCGATCAAGTCCACGAATTGTATTAATCTCAGCCTGGGTATTGACGCGGTTATTGCAACCGGCAAAAGTAATTAACAAGGCGAGCCAAAGAATCACGAGCTTCATGATGTTTCCTTTCGTGTTGTGAGAGGACGTTCTACTCGAAATACTGACCGAAAAATATCATCCAAGGAGTTAACAAAAGCAAACCACTTTTAAGTCTCTATCTCCGGTTCTTTCCCGCTTCGTACAGCATCACAGCGCTTGCGCTCGCGACATTCAGTGAATTGGTTGAGTTGGACATTGGAATCCGCACGCGATCGGTAGCAACAGATTCAACTTCCTGCGTTACGCCTTCGTCTTCGTTGCCGAGGACGATACAGATGTTTCCGCTGAAATCAGTTTCATAAATTATGCGTTCGGCATGGGCATCTGCTATGATGATGCGTGTACTGTGGTGTTGTTTCAGCCATTCCAGCGAAGCGGCGAGACTGTCGATATGAACAACAGGGATTTTGAAAATCCCACCCATTGAATTTCGTATTGCCCTCCGCAAGTAAGGGCTGGCCGAATTCCGGCCGGCAATAATTCCATGTACGCCAAATCCTGCACAATTGCGTACGATCGTCCCGACATTTTCAGCATGAACAAGTCCGTCAAGCGCCACAAGCAAATGCGGCGACCCGGCTTCGCTTACAATATCTGCCAGCGGACGATCAGTTGGAACTTTGCCAACCGCCATTATTCCCTGATGCAGCGAGAAGCCCACGATCGTCTCCAACAATTCTTTCGGTCCGACAAATATATCCACCCCCTGTAATCGTGATGCGGGAATGGATGGAATCATTGTGTCGAACCATTCCTGCGTAAGCAGCAGCGAAATGATTTGCCAGTCGGAGAGAAGAAACCGGCGGACGACCTTCTCGGCTTCGGCAACAAAAATTCTCTTCTGCAAATGTTCATGTACTCGGCGAAGAGTACGATAGGGCTGAAGCTGAGGAATATCAAGAGAGGAGATATGGTGCAGCGTATATGCCGGCATAACGGGTTGATGGCGATAAAATGGAAAAAGCTAAGAACAATATAGCTCTTAGCCTTTCCATCATCAATAAACCCGCCGATCGGGGTTAACGGCGGGAGCGCCAGAACATCAATTCCAAACGATCTGAAACTGCTGAATCTTTGTGTAGAGCGTCTTGAGGCTTATGCCGAGAGTTTTTGCCGACTCGGTTTTGTTTCCTCTGTAACTCCGCAGTACTCCTTCGATGTGTGACCGTTCGACCTCTTTGAGAGGGATCGGTGTCCCGATCATCTGGTCTTGCCCCTCGGAGGCCGGCAATACCATGGGAGAATTTGGCAGCGACAAATCCCGCGACTCGATAACATTATTCTGACAGAGAATTGCTGCACGCTCGATAACATTTTCCAACTCGCGAATGTTGCCCGGCCAGTCATACGCAAGCAGCGTCTCAATTGCTTTGGGAGAAATCGACTTTGATGTTTTGGTTTTCATCTTCGTAGTGAGGAACGATTGCACGAGAAGAGGAATGTCTTCCTTACGCTGGCGCAGTGAAGGTAACTCAATTGTAATGACGTTGAGACGATAGAGCAAGTCTTCACGGAAGCGTCCTTCTTTCACTTCCTCTTTCAAATTTTTGTTTGTTGCAGAAAGAATTCTGCAATCCGCTTTCAACACCTGATTGCCTCCCACACGGCGGAACTCGCCACTCTGAATGAAGCGGAGAATTTTCGGCTGAACGATTGGACTGATGTCGCCAATCTCATCAAGGAACAATGTTCCCTTGTCCGCAATCTCGACGATGCCCGGCTTCATTGCGCGTGCATCAGTAAAGGCGCCTTTCTCATAACCGAACAGTTCGCTCTCAATCAGTGTATCAGGAATCGAAGCGCAGTTGACGGTAACAAAGGGCAATCCGCTGCGTTCACTTCGCTGGAATATGTAATTTGCAATGAGCTCTTTTCCGGTTCCGCTTGGTCCCTGAATAAGCACAGTGGATTCGGTCGGAGCGACTTTACCCGCAATATCCAATACGCGGCGCAGCGCAGAGCTTTCGCCAATGATCTCACCGTTGCCCTGCAGACGTTCCAATTCATTTTTCATGACGGCATTGTGGCGGACCAGTTGCTGGCGCTCGAGCGCCCGCTCGATTGTTGTGAGCAAATCGTCGGCTGTTGTTGGCTTGATAATATGATCGTACGCTCCCAGTTTCATACACTCGACTGCTATTTTCACGTCCGAGGTACCGGTGAGCATAACGACTTCCGTAGTTGGATAATTTGTCTTGACGAACTTCAATAATTCCATGCCGTCAACTTTGGGCATTTTTACATCGCACAGCACCACATCATACATTTTTGTCTGAACTGCATTGATCGCCGAAACGCCATCCTGTGCTGTTTCTACATTATACCCCGCCCCCGAGATCAGAGTCGAGAGCATGTACCGAAATGTTTCCTCGTCATCGACCACGAGTATTGAATAATCTTTTCTTGCCATTTGTTCGCCTTCTCTCATAGTTTCACGTGATCATTTCTTCAGCCCGATCCCATCTTCTACAAATGTCTTCACGGCTTTCACCCAAAGGCCGTAAGTCATTTACCTGTTGGCTGAGCTTTTCTTCAACTATACAAATAATCGGTAAGTTGCACTTCCAACTTTAGTAGTTTTTACAAAGTAAGATAGAAATAATTCTGCGGTAACTACTTCGGTGTCCTAACAGGCAGGCAGATAGGACAAACTCCTATGATTGAATCTCATCAATTATTCTCTATCTTTAACAGAAGATTTTTCGCATGTGGTTTGATTATTTATAGGATTTCAATGTCTGCATCTTCAAGTAGTACACCTCCCGCAGTTACCATCGAACAACTCAACCAGATTTCAAGACTTCCCCGCCATCCGAGCCAAACCGAACTGGATGAGCTCTGCATCAATACAATTCGCTGTTTGACGATTGATGCGATTCAGAACGCCAAATCCGGCCACCCGGGGATGCCAATGGGAATGGCGCCGGCGGGATATGTACTCTGGACTAAACTGCTTCAACACAACCCTGCTAATCCGAAGTGGGCTAATCGGGACAGATTTGTGCTCTCCGCGGGACATGGGTGCATGTTGCTGTATTCTTTGCTCCATCTGACGGGCTACGATCTTTCTCTCGACGACATTAAAAAATTCCGACAATGGGGAAGTAAAACTCCAGGCCATCCGGAATACGGACATACTCCGGGCATTGAAGTGACGACAGGCCCTCTTGGACAGGGGATTTCCAATGCAGTGGGGATGGCGCTTGCGGAGAAATATCTTGCCGCATATTTCAACCGCGACGGTTTTCCGGTTATCGATTACAAGATGTATGTGATTGCAGGTGATGGTTGCATGATGGAGGGCGTTTCCTCCGAAGCGTGTTCACTTGCCGGTACTCAGGGTCTGAATAATTTGATTGTCTTGTACGATGACAACCACATTTCAATAGACGGAAACACGGAGCTTTCGTTTACGGAAGATGTTGCGAAACGATATGAAGCATATGGTTGGTTTGTACAAACTATCGGCGGAGACGAACAGGCGGGAAACGATATTACTGCAATTGAACAAGCCTTACTTGCGGCTCAGAAAGAAAAGAACCGGCCCTCCCTCATCAAGCTGCGGACGCATATCGGGTACGGAAGTCCCAACAAACAGGATACAGGCGATGCCCACGGTTCTCCGCTTGGTGACGATGAAATAAAATTGGTCAAGAAAAGATTTGGTTGGGATGTCGACAAGAAATTCTACATTCCCGACAAAGCACTGAACGTGTACAGAAAGGAAGTCCCAAAAGGAGCTGAGAGAGAAAAAGAATGGAATGCTCTGTTCAATCGCTACGCAGAAAAGTATCCGGAACTTGCGAAAGAATTCCGTCGCGGGATGGAGCGAAAGCTTCCGGAAAACTGGGAAGCGATCTGGAAAGAGAACGTCCCGAAGTTTGATCCAGGCTCATCCCTTGCAACGCGTGAAGCGCAGGGAAAAGTACTTGACGCCATCATGCCTAAACTTCCTCTTGTGCTTGGCGGTTCAGCTGATCTTACTCCATCGAACAATACAAAATTCAGGGGCTCGTCAGATTTCAGCAAGACGAACCGTGCGGGACGCTACATCCGTTATGGTGTGCGTGAGCATGGCATGGGAGCAATTATGAATGGCATCGCCGTGAGCGACATCCTGATTCCGTATGGAGCTACGTTTTTCTGCTTTACAGATTATATGCGTCCAACCATCCGGCTTGCGGCACTTTCCAAATATCCGACGATCTTCGTGTACACACACGACAGTATCGGGCTGGGCGAAGATGGTCCTACCCATCAGGCGGTTGAGCATCTTGCATCGCTCCGTGCAATGCCCGGTTTGATCCTTCTGCGGCCCGCCGACGCAAATGAAACCGCCTACGCGTGGAAATTCGTGCTCGAGCATCGCAGCAGTCCCACGATGATAACCTTGACGCGACAGAAACTCCCTGTGCTTGATCAGGAAAAGTATGCTTCTGCAGCGAACGTTTCCAAAGGCGCGTATGTTTTAATAAGTGATGACAAGCCCCAGCTTCTACTTCTCGCTACAGGCTCTGAAGTTTCACTTGCGCTGAAGGCGTTCGAGCAATTAAAGTCCGAAGGCATTCGCTCACGTGTCGTCAGCATGCCGTCATGGGAGTTGTTTGAAATGCAATCCAACGAATACAAAGAAAGCGTATTGCCGGCAGCGGTAACAGCCCGCGTTGCAGTTGAAGCCGGGGTAAAATTAGGATGGGAACGCTATATCGGAACCAAGGGAGAATTTATCGGCATGCATTCGTTCGGGGCGTCCGCTCCGGCCGATGACGCTTTCAAGGGATTTGGCATAACGACGGATGCCGTGGTTGCCGCAGCAAAGAAGGTGATAGCATGAAGGTTGCTCTTGCAGGAGATCACGCCGGATTTGCGTTGAAACAATACCTGATCGCTGAATTGAAAAAAGAAGGTCATACGATCCTTGATCTGGGAGCGTTCGACGAAATGCCTTCTGATTACCCCGATTTCGCCAGAAAAATCGGCAAGGCAGTCACATCAAAAGAAGTAGAACGGGGGATTCTTGTCTGCGGCAGCGGCGTTGGGGCATGCGTTGCTGCAAATAAAATCAAAGGCATTCGTTCCGCCATCACGCACGATACATATTCCGCCCATCAAGGTGTCGAGCATGATGATATGAACGTATTATGTTTGGGCTCCCGCGTTATTGGTATCGCACCGGCGTTGGAAATTGCCCGTGCGTTTCTCGCTGCGAGATTTACTAATGAGGAACGACATGTCCGTCGTTTGAAAAAAGTATTAGATATTGAAGAAAAGCAATCCTAAAAGAGGAGAACGATCATGAATAGTATTCAAAAACTCGAGCAGCTGGGGCAGAGTATCTGGTATGATAATATCAGCCGGGGAATGATCAGGAAGGGAGAACTGCAGGAACGAGTGAACGAAGGACTGCTTGGTGTAACTTCCAATCCCACAATTTTTGACAAAGCGATTTCCGGCAGCAGCGATTACGACGAACAGATCGGAGAGCTTGTCGAATCGAAATCTGATATCGATGTAGCTGAACTCATCCAGACTTTGATGGTGAAAGATATCCAGATGGCATGCGATGTTCTAAAGCCCGTTCACGATAGAACGAAGGGATTGGACGGCTACGTGAGTGTTGAAGTCACGCCCAACAAAGCCCGGCAAACTCAGGCAACGATCGACGAAGTGGGAGTTCTCTGGAAGCGTATCGACAGGAAGAACCTCATGGTGAAAATTCCTGCAACAAAAGAGGGATTGCCCGCGATTGAGCAGGCGATCAGCGAAGGAATTAACATCAACGTGACGCTGATTTTTTCTGTAGAACGTTACCGTGAAGTTGCGAACGCATACATTAGCGGTCTTGAGCGCCGCGCCAAAGCAGGTCAACCCGTGTCCGGCGTTGCGTCTGTTGCCAGTGTCTTCGTCAGCCGCGTGGATACGCTGGTAGACGAACAGCTTGAGAAGAAAAACAGCCCGGACGCAAAAGCATTGTTGGGAAAAGTGGCCGTTGCGAATTCCAAATTTGTTTATCGGGCATTCAAAGAGATTTTCAATTCACCCCGCTTTGATGCGTTGAAGGCAAAGGGAGCAACAGTTCAACGTCCGTTGTGGGGAAGTACGGGCACAAAGAATCCTGCGTACAGCGACTTACTCTATGTTGAGACACTCGTTGGTCCGCACACGGTTAACACCGTTCCGCCGGCAACATACTCGGCAATTCTCGATCATGGCAAGCCTTCTCTTACAGTCGAAAACGATCTTGATGCGGCGAAGTCCACATTGGACTCAGCCAAAGCAGTCGGCATCGATTTGAATTGGGTGATGAAGAAACTGGAAGACGACGGCGTTGCGTCATTCGAGAAATCATTCGATGGGTTGTATAAGAACCTTCTTGATAAAAGAGATGCACTGGTGGAAAGAGAAGAGCCGGTCGTGTAGCAGTCATCAAATACCAACAACAGGAATTCACATAATGCAAATCGGTTTCGTTGGGCTGGGAAAAATGGGCGGCAATATGGTCGAGCGTCTGATGCTCGGCGGGCATCAATGCGTTATTTTTAACAGGAACCCCGACAAAATTCAAGAGTATGCGAAAAAAGGTGCAACACCATCCTCCTCTCTTGCAGACTTGACTGGAAAACTTTCCGGCCCGAAGGCGGTGTGGCTGATGGTTCCATCCGGCGAACCGGTGGACCAGAATATCAAAGATCTCACACCGCTGCTTTCAAAGGGAGATGTGATTATCGATGGCGGCAATTCCTACTACAAAGACTCCGTGCGACGCGGAACTGAACTCGCATCAAAAGGAATTCGCTACATTGATGCGGGAACGAGCGGCGGAATTTGGGGTTTGAAAAATGGCTACTGCCTGATGGTCGGCGGGGAGAAGGAAGCGGTCGACTGGCTGACGCCTATTTTCAAAACTCTCGCGCCTCCGGATGGCTTCCTGCACTGCGGCGGGGTTGGCTCTGGACATCTCGTAAAGATGATTCATAACGGCATTGAATATGGTATGATGGAGGCGTATGCCGAGGGGTTTGATATCCTGCGTGCATCGCAGTACGACCTGGACTTGCAGAAAATCGCCCATCTCTGGAACCAGGGAAGCGTTGTCCGTTCATGGTTGCTTGAGCTTGCCGAAGCGGCACTGAAAGCGGATCCCAAACTCGATAAGCTCGAGCCCTGGGTTGCAGACAGCGGTGAAGGACGGTGGACTGTGCTGGAATCGATTGAGCGTTCTGTGCCTGCCCCTGTCATTGCTCTCTCATTGCAAATGAGATTCGCGTCGAGGGATAAGAACTCGTTTGCCCATCGAATGCTCGCGGCACTAAGAAACGAATTCGGCGGCCATGCAGTAAAAGAAAAAAGCTGAACTTAAACACAATGCAGCCTGATCTTCCCAATCCTCTCGCAGAATCCACACGCATTGAAAAAATGCCGGATCCATGCACGATGGTTATCTTCGGCGCGTCCGGTGATTTGACCAAACGAAAATTGATTCCGGCGATCTTCGATCTTCTGCGCGATGGAATGTTGCCTCCGGGGTTTACTATTGTCGGGGTCGGACGAACAGAAATGTCCAATGACTCGTTTCGAGACTATATGTTCGGGGCGATGAAAGAGTTCGGCAGACTGCAGGACCCGGAGAAAATCCTGTGGGATACATTTGCCAAGGGATTATTTTATGTGACTGCAGACTCGTCGATTGAAGACGAGTTCCACAAGCTCAAGCGCGAACTGAAAAAAATTGACAGTGACCGCAAAGCGGGCGAGAACTATCTCTTCTATCTCTCCACTCCGCCGAATATGTACCTCCCGATCATCCGCGGATTGGGAAAAGCGAAGCTGAACAAGCCGCAGCAACCTCACAATTGGGTCCGCGTCATTATTGAAAAGCCGTTCGGTGTTGATCTGAAATCCGCCCGCGAACTCAACAAGGAAGTCCTGAGTATCTTCGAAGAATCTCAAGTCTATCGCATCGATCACTATCTCGGCAAAGAAACCGTTCAGAATCTTTTGGTTTTCCGCTTTGCCAACGGAATCTTTGAGCCCATCTGGAACCGGAATTACATCGACCACATTCAAATTACGGCTGCCGAAACAGTGGGCGTGGAGAAGCGCGGTGGTTATTACGAAGGTGCCGGTGCGATGCGTGATATGATTCAGAATCATATGCTGCAGCTTGTTGCACTGACCGCGATGGAACCGCCCGTGTTGTTTGATGCCCAGCAGGTACGCGATGAAAAGCAAAAAGTGTTTCAGGCGATCAGGCAAATCAATCCCGCCGAAGTGCAACGCTATTCTGTTCGCGGCCAATACGCGGCAGGTACGGCAGGAGGGAAAGCAGTTCCCGGTTACCGGTCTGAAGACGGCGTTTCACCAACGAGCACGACAGAAACATATGTTGCCCTGAAATTTCAGATTGACAGCTGGCGGTGGGCCGATGTTCCCTTTTATGTTCGTTCAGGCAAGCGACTTCCTAAGCGCGTCACCGAGATTGCGATTCAGTTCAAAAAGACACCGCACCATTTGTTTACATCGCTCTCCATGGATTCGCTGGATCAGAACAACATCGTAATCCGCGTGCAGCCGGATGAGGGAATTTCATTGAAGTTCAGTTCAAAAATTCCCGGCTCATCAATGCGTTTGCGTCCGGTAACAATGGATTTCCGTTACGGCTCATCGTTCGGGGGACACCTGACCGAGGCGTACACCCGGTTGCTGCTCGATTGCATGCTTGGCGACCCGACGCTGTATGCCCGCGGCGATAGTGTAGAAGTTGCCTGGGAGCTCATCACACCGATCCATGAAGGTTGGGCGGCGAACAAAGAATCGAAAGTGTACGATTATCCGGCGGGCACTTGGGGACCGAAGGAAGCTGAGGATATGCTCGCAAGGGATGGCAGAAGATGGCGCCTTCCCTAGTCCTGTTAAAGAAAGTTGCGGCAGCAAGCATCGTTGCCGCTATTGTTGTCGCGTTTGCCTTGCAGATGAGCAACGGCATTTGTCCTGTTCCATAATGTAACAGCCACATCCTTCCCGAATTTTCATCGCTGCCCAACTCAAAGTCGTTGTTATCATTCCCGCTCTGAACGAAGAATCCTCCATCGCTCAGGTTGTGCACCTGTTGCCGCGTAACTCCGTCTCAGAAGTTATTGTTGTCGACAATGGATCGCGGGATAACACGGCAGATGTTGCGCGGGCCGCCGGTGCAACGGTTCTGCGTGAATCCCGAAGAGGCTATGGGTACGCATGTCTGACCGGCATTGCGCACGCGATGAAGAACGACCCGGACATTATTGCGTTTGTGGACGGAGATATGAGCGACCATCCCGAGGAACTCGATGAAATCATCCGCCCCATCATTGAAGGCGGTTACGATCTTGTTATTGGTTCGAGGATGAAAGGGGAACGGACTCGGGGGGCGATGCTTCCGCAGGCAATATTCGGCAACAAGCTGGCATGTTTTCTCATAAGATTATTTTGGGGATACACGTTTACAGATCTCGGACCCTTTCGTGCTGTGAAGACGAGTGCATTACAGAAAATGAATATGTCCGACCCGACATTCGGCTGGACTGTTGAGATGCAGGTAAAGGCTGCAAAGCTGAAACTGAAATGCACAGAGGTACCGGTACGCTATCGGAAGCGTATCGGTACATCCAAAGTTACCGGAACGATTTCCGGAACGGTTAATGCCTCAGTCAAAATTCTGTACACGATTTTCAAATATCTATTCGTCAGAGTTTGAAATGGAAGACGTTCAAGTCAATCCTGGTTTCACGTGAGTTCCCACATCGACAAATACGGGCTTTTGCTTGGTGGCGTGATCCTGGAATTGCTGTATCTCAGCTTTTATTTCCTCTCCGAATCTGGCGACGAAGTGTTGCTGTTTATTGCCGTCAACGCGGCTGCGTTTCTGCTGTACTCGTTTCTTCTGTATTGGTTCAGAAAGAATAAATCTGAATCTACTCACACCAACTCCATGGGCTGGGTAATCGGCTTTGCGATTCTCTTTCGACTCACACTATTGTTTCATTCTCCGGTAGGTTCGGATGATATCTATCGCTATGTGTGGGATGGAAAAGTTGCTGCTCACGGAATAAACCCGTTCGCGTTCGCACCGAACGATCCGGCTTTGTCTGCTTTGCGAACAGATGTACTTCCTTCACGTGTTAACCATCCGGCAATGCGTACCATCTATCCGCCGCTTGCTCAGTCCTTCTTTTTTGTGTCGTACAAACTGTTCGGTGATTCACTTGCGGGGCTGAAGTTTCTTCTTGTCCTTGCTGATTTGAGCAGCATCATTGTCCTTATTCGCCTGTCAAAACTTTACCATGTGAACATACTCAGAACTGTTTTTCTGTACGCGTGGTCTCCACTTCCCATCATGTATTTCGCACTCGATGGCCATATCGATGCATTGGGAATTCCGTTTCTTCTTCTCTCTCTCTATTTCATCTCACGCAAGAAAAATATTTCAGGCGCTGTAGTGTTGGGGCTATCGGTCCTGGCGAAACTGTATCCTCTTTTCATCGCGCCGGTATTTTTTACGATTGGGAAAGGATGGAGAAAAATTCTGCTTCCCTTAATTCCCGCCACAATGCTCGTCCTCGGATGTGTAATGTATTGGGAGCCGACGGGCGGACTGGTTGAATCGTTTGCGACATTCAACTCTGTGTTTGAATTCAATGGTTCCGTCTTTGCGATTGTCTACAAGATTCTGAATTCCAATGAACACGCTCATACTGTGTGTGCTGTTTTATTTTTGTTCTGGCTGCTGATGGTGTTCGCACTAAAGCGGGAGCCGCTCGAAAAAATATTTCTCACATTTCTTGGATTCATTATTCTTGCACCGGTCGTACAGCCATGGTATTTAACCTGGCTAGCAGCCTTGCTCGCGTTGCGCTGGTCGACTGCGGTGTTTGTATTGTTGGGACTTTCGAATCTGATCAATATTATTGTATATCAATATCGCTCATCCGGAGCCTGGGTTGACAACGGCTGGCTGTTGCTTGCAGAATATTTGCCGTTTTATTTTGTGTTGGGATGGGAATTGTTTAAAGGAGAGTTCCGCGCAACTTCAGTCAAACCGGCGTACGAATAATGACCGACTGTGCGCTCATTATCTTTGCAAAGCTGCCCCGTCCCGGTGAAGTAAAAACGCGACTTGGCAAATCGATCGGCATGAAGGAATCTGCCCGAATTTATGATCAGTTCGCCCGACATGCATTCACTCTTGCCGACACTGTAAAATCTAAAGGCGTGAGTGACTATGTATTCTTCACACCCGGACCCCGGGCCGGGGAAGTTGCAACGTGGGTTGACAGGCCGTTTCTTTTTGTCGAGCAAGAGGGCGAGAATTTGGGCGAGAGAATGAGAAATGCTTTTGTGCGGACGTTTGATGACGGCGCGCAGCGGACGGTAATTATTGGAACGGACGTTCCTGAACTTAACGCATCGATTATCGAATCTGCCTTTCATCAGCTGGCTGACCATGATGTCGTCCTCGGCCCGTCAACGGATGGGGGCTACTATCTTCTTGGCATGAAGCCGCCCGTCAAGGAAGTGTTCGACGGAATTGAATGGAGTTCAGAAAAAGTGTTCGCGCAAACAGTCAAGTGTCTCCAAACATCCCTGCTCTCGTATGCTAGGCTGCCGGAATTTGCAGATGTTGATACAGAAAAAGATTATCGACAGTATCTGGCACGAATTAAATCGCCCGTGTTGCCTCACTTGAAAATCGCGTTGAAACCAGGTATCGTTGCCTCATGAGAAATCGCATTGAAATAGGTGTTGATGATTCATGCGTTAATATACACAGATTTTATTCTTTGTG
>JBKJJX010000225.1:0-5833 GCA_046597825.1 Bacteroidota bacterium
CACAAAGAATAAAATCTGTGTATATTAACGCATGAATCATCAACACCTATTTCAATGCGATTTCTCATGAGGCAACGATACCTGGTTTCAACGCGATTTTCAAGTGAGGCAACACGCTCATCTGACTTGAGGTTTGTCAAAACTACGCCATATGTTGTAGAAGCAGTATTTCCTTCCCTTCCGAGGTGCTCGTCAACTGTCTCGAACAATCGTTTTGATACTCTATCGCGCCTCGACTGGATTCTTAGTAATTAATTATTTAGAGGCCTTGTTTTTTTTGACGTTTGTAAAGTAAAACAATGAATTTTATCCACACGGTCCTTCCTTTGCTGTCCAAATTGAGTAAGAACCATACAAAAAACGAAACACCTTCTTGGTTAAAGAAAGGGTTGCGCACGAACGTTGTAGCGGGACAAAAATGGGTTTTGTAGTACCGATTATGTGAACGTACATTGAGTATACTTATTCAACCATTCTCCGGCGCGGCTTTGCTGCGCAGAGACAGAACGCGGGAAATATCCTCCAACGCTACACCTTCTTGTTCCAGTAAAACAAGAAGATGATAGAACAGGTCCGCAACTTCCCGTGAAAGCTCCTCTTTACTATGATTCTTCGCCGCGATGATTGTTTCTGCGGCTTCTTCGCCGACCTTTTTCAGAATCTTATCGAGGCCTGACTTAAAAAGGTATGTTGTGTAGGACTTTTCCGGCATCTCCTGTTTTCGTTGGCGAATAACTTGCGCCAGGGATTTCAGTATTGTTCCGAGATCATCAAAGCTCGTTTGCTCAGATCGGCCGGGAAGAGTTTCGTTAAAACAGGAATACGCACCGGTATGACAGGCGTTTCCTTTTTGTTCGACCGTGATCAACAACGTATCATTATCACAATCGTGCTGAACCGAACAAACCTTTTGCGTGTTGCCTGAAGTTTCTCCTTTGTGCCAGAGGGAGTTACGACTTCTGCTCCAGAACACCGTTTCGCCAGACTCGAGAGTTTTTTGCAAGCTCTCTTTATTCATGTACGCAAGCATTAACACCTGGCCACTCTTCCGGTCTTGAACAATCGCGGGTATGAGGCCCTGACTATCGAATTTCAGTTCGCCGATTTTGTCCATCTCACATCTACTCCTTGATTAGTCAAAAATTGTTTGAGCTTTTCGATGCTGAGCGTACGGGTATGAAATAACGACGCAGCCAGCGCGGCATCAGCCCCTCCCTGAAGGAAGCATTCTGCAAAGTGATCCACCGTTCCGGCGCCGCCTGATGCAATAACAGGAATTGATATCGATGAAGTAACTGCGCGCAGGAGTTCGATATCATAACCGGATTGCGTTCCGTCGCGGTCCATACTGGTGAGGAGAATTTCACCAGCTCCCCGGTTTTGCACTTCACGAATCCATGTCAGCGCATCCAGTTGCGTACGTTCCGACCCGCCATAGATGTATACATCCCAACCGTTGTCATTCTGCCGGCGTTTTACATCCACCGCAACGACCACACACTGACTACCGAAACGTTCCGCCGATTCCGTAATCGTGTGCGGAGTGAGCACTGCCGCAGTATTCAAACTCACGCGGTCCGCTCCGGCATTCAACATCAAGCGTACATCTTCAGCATTTCGAATTCCGCCGCCAACCGTCAACGGAATGAACACGCTGTCGGCAACAGATTCGACGACATCAATCATGCTTCGCCGCGCTTCCTTTGAAGCGGTAATGTCGAGAATGACGAGCTCATCAGCGCCTTCGTTGTTGTAGTACAACGCATGAACAGCCGGGTCGCCCATCTCGACGAGATTCTCAAAGTTCACTCCCTTCACAACTTTTCCATCCTTCACGTCAAGACACGGTATGATCCTTTTTTTTAGCATGGATTATTCCACTCTCTGTGTTCGCCGGACTTCATCGAACAATTCCGGCAAGAGAATGCGCCTCTCGTACAACGCCTTTCCGATTATGACGCCCGTAATACCGGGACAGCGAAGATCAAGCAAACGCAGGACATCGGCCAATGACGAAATCCCACCCGATGCTATTACATTGACGCCAAGGGACGCGAGCTGTTTGAGTCCGTCGTAATCGGGGCCATTCATCATGCCGTCTCTTTGAATGTCGGTGTACAGAATTTCTCTCACGCCTGCATCACGCATCAGTGCCGCGGCGTCAAGGATATTGGTTGTCGTGACCGATTGCCAGCCGTGGGTCGCGACCTTTCCGTTGTTTGCATCCAGAGCAACGATTACACTGGCGGAGCCATACTTCTCCATCACTTTGTTCAGTAAAGAAGAATCCTCCAACGCCGCTGTTCCCATAACAACCTTCTTCACTCCCGCTTCGAACGCCTGTTCAATGTCCTGCCATGAACGAAGCCCGCCGCCAAACTGTATCGCGGCATCAACATCGCCGGAAATTTTTCGAACGATTGCCAGATTGTCCGAGGCCCGCCCGAAGGCTCCATCGAGGTTGACAAGATGCAGACGCGTCGCTCCCTGTTTAACCCATTCCTTTGCAACAGCAACAGGATCGTTTGAATACTCCGTCGTCGCATCGTCCTTCCCCTGCAGCAGGCGGACACATTTTCCGCTCTTTAAATCAATCGCAGGAATAATATCCATCATACCTCACGCTTTATTTGTCATTGCCTGAATAATCCTGCGCAGAAGTTGCAGTCCTGCATCCTGCGATTTCTCCGGATGGAATTGTGTACCGAAAACATTTTCATTTCTCACTGCGGATGAAAAGGGAATTCCATAATCGGTTAAGCCGATCTCATATGTACTCTTCACATAAAACGAATGAACAAAGTAGAAGCACCCGCTGCAATCAAGATCGGAAGAACCTCCAACGACGACATCATTCCATCCAATGTGCGGCACTTTGAGCGTAGAAGGGAATCGCTTTACCTCGCCGGAAAGGACCGCAAGTCCACGCGCTCCCGGATTTTCTTCGCTGCACTCGAACAGAAGTTGCATACCGAGGCAGATTCCGAGTAGCGACTTTCCCTGAGCGGCATGCCGAACGATCGGCTCGCGCAGCTTCAACGCATCGATTCGTTTTACTGCTTCGCCAAATGCTCCAACGCCCGGCAGCACAAGCACGCCGGCATCGTTAATCTCCGCCGGCCGGTTTGTGATCGTAACAACCAAACCCAGTTTCTGAAATGCCCGCTGCACACTTCGAAGGTTTCCCATTCCATAATCAACAACAGTAATCATAGAATTCCTTTTGTCGACGGAATCGCATCGCCTCCCGTCAGGGCAACCGCTTTGCGCAATGCCCGCCCGAACGATTTGAATATTGCCTCGCACTGATGATGAGCGTTGCTTCCGTACAGGAGTGAGATGTGCAGATTCATCTTCGCCTCGGAAGCGATGGCGCGAAAGAATTCCACTGTCATCTCCAATGGATATCCGTTGATCATTTCGCGAGAGAACTCGACATTGAAAGCCAGATAGCTTCTTCCGCTCAGATCGATGGTGGTGCGGGCGAGTGCTTCGTCCATCGGAACAAAAGCATGCCCGAACCGTTCGATACCCCTCTTGTCGCCAAGTGCGAGGCTTAGTGCTTGTCCCAAACAAATGCCGGTGTCTTCAATAAGATGATGTTCATCCACATGCAAATCGCCTGAAGCCTTCAACTGCAAATCCATTCCGGAATGTTTCGCAATGTGGGACAGCATGTGGTCGAAGAATCCGAGTCCGGTTGCGATCGTGTATTCACCTTTCCCATCAAGATTAAGATGAAGATCGATGGTGGTTTCTGTTGTTCGACGTTCAACTGCTGCAGTTCGGTTCATAGTAACTCCTTGAGTACGCGAAGAAATTCGTTATTCTGTTCCGGCGTGCCAATGGTAACCCGCAATCCCCGCTGCAACATCGGGTACGATGAGACGTCCCGGATCAGAATTCCGTTTGCAAGCATTCCTTCGAATATTTCACGCGGAGTTTTCTCAAGCACTTCGAACAACAAAAAATTGGCCGATGATGGATAGATAACAATTCCCTGCATAGTTCGCATCTGCGACATTACCCTTTCCCGTTCAGCGATGAGTGTCGTAATTGCAGTCCGGATCGTCTGCCAGTTTTCAATCAACACCTCAACCGCAAACAATGTGAAGATATTCACATTATAAGGAAGCTTCACTTTCGCCAGGTTCTTCGCGATTAAAGGATTTGCAAGAAGATAACCGAACCGCAAGCCTGCAGCCCCCATAGCCTTGGAGAAGGTCTGCAGCACAATGAGTCGTTCGTTCTCATCGAGCAGGGACGACAACGATTCTTGTGCAAACTGGATATACGCTTCATCGAGTACGACAACAGCATCAGTCGCGTCAAGAATTTTTTGCAGTGCGGATCGTGACAGCCCCGTGCCCGTTGGATTGTTCGGGGAACAGAGAACGATCATTGAAGCTTTACCCGCGTTCGCGCTCTCAATAATTTTGTCAACGTCAAACGAGAATGGCTTGAGCATCGGAACTTCAATGACATCTGCGCCAATGCTTCGGGCGAGAAGTTTGTACAGCGTGAATGTCGGCTGGCTGATTACGATCTTCCGTCCACGTTCCAGCAAACATGTCATAAGAAGCTGCAGCAGTTCGTTGGAGCCGTTCCCGATCAGCACGCCTTCCGGTTTCCAGTTGACAAACGATGCTACTTTTTCAATTTGCTGCCGGGGAACAAACGGCGGATACCTTCCCCATTCAGCCGACGCAAGACGATGCAGAATTTGCTCTTTGACCGGCGCCGGAAGCTCGTACGGATTCTCATTTTGATTGAGCTTGATGCGGCACGAATGGACGTCCAGTTTGTATTCGTTCAGCTCTGTGATTTCTTTTCGGAATATTTCCATTTCACTCTTTCCTTCGAATTGCAACCGATGCCGCATGTCCGTATAGCCCTTCGGCACGTGCGAGGACTTCCACAGAACCGGCGAGCTTGTTGAATCCATTGCGCGAGAACGTGATGATGTTTGTGAACTTGAGAAAATCATACACGCTCAATGCCGAACTGAAACGTGCAGTGCCCGATGTGGGCAACGTGTGATTAGGTCCGGCAACATAATCGCCCATTGCCTCAGTTGACCATGTACCGATGAAGACTGAACCGGCATTTCGGATCTGCCCCGCAAAACGCCGGGAATCTTTCACCATCACTTCAAGGTGTTCCGGAGCAATCTCATTAACGAATGATGCGGCTTGTTGAAGATTCTTCACGAGAAAGATTGCTCCGTGGTTCATACATGCACGCCGCGCTACAGCACGGCGCTCAGTTGTTTTAAGCTGACGATAGACTTCGCGTCTGATTGCATCCGCGAGAATCGCCGATGTCGTCAAACAGATCGGCGAAGCGTTCTCGTCATGCTCAGCTTGTGCAATAAGGTCGGCAGCAACGAATCGGGGATCGGCTGTTCTATCGGCTACCACTACAATTTCTGTTGGTCCCGCAATGATATCGATCCCCACTTGTCCGTAGACCAGCTTTTTGGCGGCAGCAACGTAGGCATTGCCCGGCCCGGTGATCTTGTCAACGCGTTTGATAGACTCAGTGCCGAATGCAAGGGCGGCGATTGCCTGCGCGCCTCCAACACGATACACTTCGGTTATCCCGCATTCGGCAGCAGCGACAAGCACTTCCGGTTGAATAATTCCCTGCTGATTGCATGGCGTCGTCATTACAATTTCTTTCACGCCGGCAATGCGTGCGGGTAACGCATTCATTAGCACAGTAGAAGGATATGCAGCCTTCCCTCCTGGAACATAAATGCCGACACGGTCAATGGGTAGAATTCGCTGTTCAAGCCGCAGACCCTTTTGGTTGATCGTCCACGACCGAAGCA
>JBKJJX010000303.1:0-11056 GCA_046597825.1 Bacteroidota bacterium
GGCTGTTTCAGCACAACAAGAATTCTTGCTTTCGCTCGATTCCTTTGAGCAGGCGACAAAAGGCGAACAAACGTTTGTAAGTTCCGCGGAGCAGATGCTGGAGCAATCGAAGCAGAAGCTTCTTCAGTGGGGATTCACGGAAAGACAAGTTGCACGACTTCGCGAATCGCGTAAAATAAACTACGTTGTTACAATCTACTCTCAGGTGAGCGGCACAGTTGTGAAGAAAAGTGTTGATCCGCAGCATTACGCGGCAACAGGCGAGGATATGTTTGATGTTGCCGATCTTTCCACCGTGTGGATTTATCTCGATATGTATGAGAAAGATATCCGATTTGTAAAGCCCGGACAAACAGTAGACGTCAGTGTTGAGTCATATCCATCTGAGAAGTTTAGCGGCAAAGTTGTGTTCATCGATCCTGTCGTGAATCCCGAAACACGGACAATTCGTGTCCGAACGGAATTCGCGAACCGTCAATCGAAGTTGAAGCCGAACAGTTATGTGAGCGCGACGATCGCAGTGCCGAGGGTAAGCGCACTGGTCGTTCCGACGTCGGCAATCATCGCAACCGGCAAACGGACACTCGTATGGGTTGAGGTGAAAGAGAATACGTACGAACCGCGGGATGTGAAGATTGCTTCTGCAGACCAGGGATTCACGGCAATTCTCGATGGACTTCAGGAAGGAGAACTCGTCGTTGAGACTGGAGGATTCTTGCTGGAATCAGAAAGTCAGTTGAGTTCGAGCAACAAAGAGGGGTCGAAATGATAGAGAAAATAATTGATTTCTCAGCCCGCAATCGTTTCATCGTCATTGTCGCGTATCTGCTCGTAATTGGCACGGGAATTTGGGCGGTGATGCACACACCAGTCGATGCAATTCCCGACCTGTCGGAGAATCAGGTGATTGTCTTCACTGAATGGATGGGTCGTTCACCGCAGTTGGTGGAAGATCAAATCACATTTCCGCTCGTGACGGCGCTGCAGGGTGTTCCCGAAGTTCATGCTATCCGCGCTCAGTCGATGTTCGGGATGGCGTTCATCTACATCATCTTCAATGAGTCAACCGATTTGTATTGGGCGCGCAGCCGCGTTCTCGAAAAACTCGCGACAGTTCAGTCGTCGTTACCGCAAGGCGCGAAGACGCAACTCGGTCCCGACGGGACAGGCGTTGGTCACGTTTTTTGGTACACAGTGGAAGGAAAGCAAGACCTCGGCACACTGCGCGCAATTCAGGATTGGTATGTGAAGTTGAACTTGCAGGGAGTGCAAGGCGTTGCTGAAGTCGCTTCAGTCGGCGGATATGTGCGCCAGTATCAGGTTGATGTTGATCCCGAGAAGATGAAAGGGTACGGCGTTACGCTCGCCGATGTTCGTAATGCGGTAATGCGCTCGAACAATGATGTCGGCGGAAAGATCGTCGAGGTTTCCGATGCAGAGTACTTTGTTCGCGGACAAGGCTACATTCATTCGCCGCGAGATGTTGAGAACATAGTTGTCGGCGGCGGAGCCAACGGCACGCCGGTCTACGTGCGCAACATCGGAACGGTGCAACTTGGCGGAGACATCCGTCGTGGTTCTCTTGAGAAAGATGGCAAGGGACAAGTCGTCGGAGGCATCGTGGTGGCGCGCTATGGCGAAAATGCGAAGGACGTGATTGATCGGGTGAAGCAAAAGATCCACGAGATTACCCCCGGACTTCCTGCAGGCGTGGAAATCAAAACGTCATACGACCGGAGCGATTTGATTCGCGCCGCAGTTGGTACTCTCGACCGTGCACTTATCGAAGCCGGTATTGTGGTAAGTCTTGTAGTCTTGATTTTTCTCCTTCACCTGCGAAGTGTACTGAGGGTGATTATCGAGATTCCGGTTGCCGTGCTGTTTGCATTCATCTGCATGAAGGTGTTCGGTATTACTTCAAACATCATGTCACTTGGCGGCATTGCTCTGGCGATTGGCGTTATTGTGGACGCGTCGATTGTTCTTGTGGAGAATGCGTATCGCAATGTTGCGCATGCGCAAGCAAAGAAAGGCGACTTGTCGAACAAAGAACTTGCTGACATCTCAATTCAGTCTGCCAAACAAGTCGGACCGGCAATCTTCTTCTCCGTGTTGATCATGGTTGTGTCATTCCTTCCTGTGTTTTTATTGGAAGGACAGGAAGGAAAGCTCTTCCGCCCGCTTGCATTTACAAAAACATTCGTGCTGCTCGGGTCTGCAATTATCGCCATCACGCTTGTACCCGTCTTGATGACGATGTTGACGCGGGGAAAGTTCAGAACGGAAGAAAAGAATCCCATAACAAGAATTCTGAATCGCATCTACGCGCCAATCATCACGTGGGTGCTGAAGTTCCGGAAGACGACGATCGCTATCAACGTTATCGCATTGTTGATCACCGTTCCGATGATTCTGAGCATTGGTTCAGAGTTCATGCCGCCGCTGGATGAAGGAAGTTTATTGTTCATGCCTGTGACACTCCCGTCTGCATCGATCACAGAAGTGAACCGTATTCTGCAAGTTCAGGATGCGATCATCAAATCTGTTCCTGAGGTCGAAACTGTGTTGGGCAAGTCGGGAAAGGCAGAAACGTCGACCGACCCGGCTCCGGTGAGCATGCTTGAGTCCATCATTCTTCTCAAACCGAAAGATCAATGGCGGCCCGGCATCACAAAGAACGACATCATCTCGGAACTTGATGCAAAGCTTCAGATTCCCGGCGTGCGCAATGGGTGGACGCAGCCGATCATCAACCGCATCAACATGCTTTCCACCGGTGTGCGCACGGATTTGGGCGTGAAAATTTTCGGAACAAACCTCGACACGCTTGAACAACTCGCGATTCAGTCCGAGAAGATTCTCCGGACTGTTCAGGGTGCGGCAGATTTGTATGCCGAACGAACTCAAGGCGGCTTGTTTCTCGACATCAACATCAAGCGCGAAGCTGTTGCGCGATACGGCGTCAACATCGGCGACGTGCAGGACATCATTGAAACTGCAATCGGCGGCGAGAATATCGGAACGGTTATCGAAGGGCGGCAACGTTTTCCGATTCGTGTCCGTTACTCGCGTGATTCGCGAACCAGTGTTGATGCGCTGAAGAGCTTGCTTGTTCCCGTAAGTACCTCCGGCGGCGGAATGGTTCAGGCTTCCTCCGAGGCGGGCGGTATGGGAGGAACGAGCGGTGGTATGGGAAGTACGACAGGCACGTGGGGCGCGACCAAAGCACGAATAGCGCAACCGCAACTTTCTCTTTCCCCGACTTCGGAGACTCGTTTACTCCGAAGCGAAGTCTCAACCCGCGCTTACATTCCGCTTGGTCAGTTGGCGACAATTGAAATGGTACCGGGTCCGCCGATGATTTCGAGCGAGAATGCGCAACTGCGCTCGATTGTGTTTCTCAATGTTCGCGGTCGGGATATGGGAAGCTTCGTGAACGAGGCAAAAGATGTGCTCACAAGTAAACTGACGCTTCCGCAAGGGTACACGGTGCAATGGAGCGGTCAATGGGAGAATCAGATTCGCGCAAAACAGCGCCTTACATTGATGATGCCGATTGTCTTGTTCATCATCTTCGTCATGCTCTATATGGTGACAAAGGATTTTGCCGAAGCGTTTGTCGTGATGTTGTCTGTCCCGTTCGCGCTCATTGGCGGCGTGTACCTCATCTACATTTTGGGATACAATTTCTCTGTTGCTGTTTGGGTTGGATTTATTGCCCTGTACGGACTTGCTGTCGAAACCGGTGTTGTCATGGTCGTGTATCTGCATGAAGCATTGGACAAACGGATTCATGCGCACAAGCTCGGCGAACGCGGTCCGATTACCTCGGACGACATCCGCGAAGCGACGATTGAAGGTTCAGTGCTTCGCCTTCGGCCGAAGGTGATGACCGTGGGAACAAGTCTGATTGGGTTGATTCCGATTATGTGGAGTACTGGCGTTGGCGCAGATATGATGCAGCCCTTGGTTGCACCGATGATTGGCGGGTTAGTTACTTCAACGGTTCACGTGCTTGTCGTAACGCCGATACTCTTCTACATGATGAAGCAACGTGCCTTGAAGAAGGGAACGTTGGAATTGTCGAAGATGGCAAACTGGATGAAGTAAATTGAAGTTTCAGCATAAGCGACACAAAGTCGTATATGAAAAGTGGTGGAGATTACAGATTGCGACGGAAAGCAATCTGTCGTACCCATCAACCAACATCAAGTCACAAGGAGGGAAAAATGTATATCAAGTCAATGGCAATTATGTTTGTTGCGTCAGTTATCATTGGAGGATGTTCCAAGAACTCGACAACGGGTGAAGACACAACAGCTCCTTCGGCAAATCTCATTGTCAGCCCAAGTGACGGACAATCTGCTGTCCGGCTGGATGCAGCTGTCGCGCTGACGTTTGCAAAGCCTGTGGACCGGGCGGTCGTGGAGCGTAATTTCCATCTTATCAGCCAACAAGCGATGGCAGATTCGCTTTGCCCTGATTCGACGATGCTGTCGCACGGAGGAATGATGACAATCATGGCAGACTCTTCAATGATGCGTCACATGGATCAGGTGCATGCGGCGCGAGGAAGATTCACTTGGAGTGGAGATAGCACGCTCTGCACATTCAGGCCCGACTCAATGATGACTCCCCGAATGCAATACATGATTCACATGGGAGGAGAGATGATGCAGATGCTGGAACGTCGGATGGGCAGCATGGGCATGATGGACGGTCACGGCACAGGGATGATGAGCAACGATATGATGTACCATTTCGCAACGATGGATACGACGGGCAGCGGACACGGCCACCACTGAAGGGTCAACAATGTGGATGCCTCGTGTTAATGACGTCCAAATATCTACGAAAGGATTGAACATGAAACAAACTCAGTTGTTTGTTATCGGAACTGTGGCACTATCGACCATACTGTTCTCTTCGTGCATGCACATGGGAATGACGACGATGCACGATGGCGGAGGCCATCAAGCAAAGCCGGAGTCCACTATTGAGAAGGAAGTTATCGATGGTGACGTAAAGGCGGTCGTGCGACTTCCATTGATGGAAGTTGCAAGCGAAGCCGTGATCACATTGAAGCTTACTAATACCAAGACAGCGCAGCCCCTGTCCGGGGCAAAGGTGCAGTTCTCCGTCCAGTATCACGCCGATACAGAATCACACAAGAGTGGCAGCGGAGAGCAAATGAGAGAGAGTGGTGACGCTTACACTGTGCACTTCAAAGCCGCTGAAGCCGGTGAGCATACATTTACATTTGTCGTCACAGCAATTGGCGAGCGAACGCTTGAACGGGAGGTGACGATTGAAGCAAAACAAACGGTAGCTCATCAGCAACATGAACAGAGCGGTGGTATGATGGGAATGAGCAACACGTCGACATACGTTATTGTCGGCGCAGTCGTCATGGGTGCAATTATGGTTGCGATGATTGTTGCGAACGGCGGAATGCGCTGATTTGGATCGAATCAAATGTATGGGCGTCGTTCCGCGTGAGAAAGAATTAACTACTCTTTCATCCTTTCGGGCGATTCTCATCCACGCGCATCATTAGGTAAACTTCTATGTGGAACAAAAACAATATCGGTGGGACTGCAACTATCACAAAGGAGAACATTCTCATGAACACAACCAATAAACCTCTCGTCGTCGCGTTTGTCGTCGTTGTATTGCTTTTCCTGTTCTTCGGCGGTTGGGGGATGACAGGGGGAATGATGAATGGTGGGATGAATGGAAGCGGAGGGATGGGCGGACACGGTTGGCTCTGGACTCCTACGTTGATCACGCTCGTTGTTGGTGTCGTGCTCGGTTGGGCAATTTTCAAGAAGAAAGAGTGAACAAGCCGTAGCTTGAATTCAAGTCAGAACAACTCATTAACAAGATCAGAAGGAATGTATTATGAAAACCAAATATGCGCTGCTCGCAGCCCTAACACTCGGTTTGACACTGCCGATGTTCGGACAGTCCACTCACGACGATATGACAAAGACCGACATGAAGAAACATGACATGTCGGGCATGATGGGCAAGCCGACATTCGAGACGACATCAGAGGGTCTCCACACAAAGGTGTGGCTCATGACTCAGAAGGAGCACAAGAAGATGATGAAGGGAAAGATGGGTCAGATGATGATGATGCATGACGAAAAGGAAGGCGCGATGGAACATAAGGAGATGAAAAAAGACGGCATGGAGAAGGACAAGGGCATGATGGGAATGAAGCATGACGGCATGGACAAGGATATGAAGGAAATGAAACACGACGGCATGGGTATGGACAATGCGACGAGGGAAGCGATGATGGCAGGCACGCATCACATCATGTTGGACGTAACAGATGCTACAAGCGGGAAAGAAGTTGTGAATGCCAGTGCTAAGATCCTGATTCTGTCTCCCTCAAAAAAGAATTCTTCTGTTGAGCTCAAGAGTACTATGATGAACCACTTTGGAAGCGGGCTCACGCTCGACGAAAAAGGAGAATACCAACTTACCGCGAGCGTCAACGTTGGTGGAGTTTCCAAAACGACGAAGTTCAAATACACAGTGAAGTAGGGACCATCGAAATCAAGATAACCTGACAACAACAACCAAGAAAGAAAACACTATGATGACAGAATCGAAATCCATAACCAAAGACCCCATTTGTGGAATGGCCGTTGACGAAGCAACGGCTCTCCACGCCGAACGCGATGGAAAAACCTTTTACTTTTGCTGTGACCAATGTCGGCAAAAATTTCAGTCCACGCCCGCAGGTGTTAAGGTCGAGGGTATGTCTGGAGGGTGCTGTGGATAACGTCTGGAAGCATTGAAAAACCAGTAGAGAGGGTTCCAGTAAGGTCGAGAGTTTAACCACATCCGCCAATACCGTCCAGGTAAGCCGCGAGCGGTTTCCCGTTCGGCTCTCCGGACGTTGGCGTGGGTGTTTGAATGCAAGCAATAAAACAGATAAAAGATAAGAGCAAAAGCTATGGTCAAAGACCCGGTATGGGGAATGGATGTCGACGAGAAGTCAACACCACATGTTTCGAATTACAAAGGTCTGCTTTTCACTTCTGTTCAGCCGCAGACAAAACTAAATTCGATTCGAATCCTGAAGACTGCATTGAAGCATCATATGCCCAATCTTGGAAGGGTTGCTCTGCACATCGACCCTGATGACCAGATCGGTGAAGAAAGACATACCCACTCTCATTGAGATTTCACAAGAACATGCTGTCATCAAAGTTGCATCCGACCGTTTGCGTCCCGTATTGATGACGGCGCTTTGCGCAGGCTTGGCGCTCATTCCGTTAGCCATAGCCGGTCATCAACCGGGCAACGAAATTCAATCCCCCATGGCAATTGTAATCCTGGGCGGACTTGTCAGCTCGACTGCGTTGAATATGGTGGTGATACCGGCGCTGTTTTTGAAGTTTGGCAGAAGAAAAAATCAGGATGGATAATTTCGAGTGTTGGTGCAGAACATTGCATCGCCAACGGGATATAATGCGATTGCCATGCCGTTGGCAGCAGGCGTGCTGTTTAGCTTCGGCATTTTGCTGAGTCCGGCGATGGGCGCAGTGTTGATGTCGGTCAGTACCATTGTCGTAGCAATAAATGCGAGGTTGCTTCATGTTCGGGGGTAGCGCGATTCTCGGCGGAAGCGAGATTATAGGAGCAGATACAGATAGAAAATTTTGAAGGTCCCCAAAAGTGAAATTCATCTAACAACAAAAAGGAGAAATTATGGTACGGACAATAGTCGTATGTATGCTGGTGTTGGCATTTATCGGTTGCCAGAAACAAGAACCGAAACCGCAACCTGCTACAACTGAAGTTGCTTCAACAACAATTGAAGTCAAGACAGCCAAGTGTGAGTCGTGCGCAAAAACCATCACGAAGGCGTTGGAGGATGTTGATGGAGTGAACAAAGCATCAGTCGATTTGAACAAGAAGATTGTTCTGGTCGAATACGTTTCTTCAAAAACAAATCTGGCAAGCTTGGAGACTGCAATTTCAAAAGCGGGATATGATGCAAACACCATGAAACGAGATGATATGGCGTATCACGCTCTGGATGCCTGCTGCCAGTAAATGTTGCAGCGCGATAGTCGATACCATCTTTTGCCGGCTGTCGGATTAGTAAGAAAATTATCTTATATTGCTCACAGTAATTCACATAAACAGACATTCAAAAAAGGGACATCGATGAAAACACGTTTCTTCTCAACTCTTCTGTTCGTTCTCGCTCTGGCGTTTTCAATCTCGCTCGCAGCAGAGAAACCATCCAAGTCAACCAAGACAAGCAATGCAAAGAAAGAAATGAAATCCTGCTGTGCGGATGAAAAGGATGCGAAAGGATGTTCCGATAAAGACATGAAGAACTGTGTTATGAAGGACGCAAAGGCATCAAAGAGCGGCGTGAATTCAGAAACCAAAGAAGCAGGTAAAACAGCGACCGAGTCTGACGCAAAGAAAAACTAGAATCGTAACTGTCTCAAGGGGCGCTACAAATGACAGTCTTAGTCGTCGACGACGAGCCGGAATTTCGTCTGCTGGTTCGTGATTTATTGATGTCGGATGGTTTTGATGTTCTGACCGCTGAAAACGGACAGGATGCGTTACGAAAATTATCCGTCGTCCATCCCGATATTGTCATTTCAGATATCTATATGCCGATCATGGATGGTATAAAGCTGCATAAGGCTGTTCGGGAAAATCCTACGTACGCAACGCTGCCATTTCTGTTCGTCTCCGGATATAGCGACGAGTATGCACTTACGTCGATGCGCGATCCTCGCTATGATGGCTTTCTTCGCAAGGGCAGGCCGCATAATGAGATCAAGGAGTGGATCAAATATCTTACTACGCCTGAGGACAAGCGCGATAAATTCTTGCCCGGACAATCGGCCCGCTTGAATTAGTACCCATGCCCGCTTCAGCTATGAAGCGGGCATTTATTTTTGATACAAGGAATTCATCCACCACATCCATTCGTAAACTCTACCTTCGATTTCTCTATGAGTGAAACAATCCGAAAAGCTGCCGTGCTCGTTACGGGCGCCAACGGCGAGATGGGCCACGGGCTTATCTCCGCCTTGGCAGAAAATGGCAAGTACAATATCATCGCGCTCGATGTTCGTCCGGTTGATGATTCTCTGAAGCATAAATGCAGCGATGTCATCGTCGGCGATATTCTCGAAACGCGTCTGCTCGAACGCATGCAAAGTGAATATGAGGTGCACAGCATTTATCATCTCGCCGCATTGCTCTCGACGCGTGCAGAGTTTACTCCCGAGGCGGCGCATCGGGTGAACGTTGAAGGCACGCTGAACCTGCTGAAGCTTGCCATCGAACAATCGCGCTGGCATGGTCAGGCAGTCAAGTTTATGTTTCCAAGTTCCATTGCCGTGTACGGTCTGCCTGATAAAGAGACGAAGAAAAAAGCGGGGAAGGTCAAGGAACGGGAGTGGAACTACCCGACAACGATGTACGGTGTGAACAAACTCTACTGCGAACATCTCGGGCGGTATTATGCCCGTCATTATCGCCAGCTTGCCTCTGATACGACGTTGAATGGCGGCGGTGTCGACTTCCGGTCCATTCGTTTTCCCGGATTGATCAGCGCGGTCACTGTTCCGAGCGGCGGTACGAGTGATTACGCTCCCGAAATGCTTCACGCTGCAGCACAGGGGAAACCCTATTCTTGTTTTGTGCGGGAAGATGTGCGCATTCCGTTCATGGCAATGCCTGATGCGATTACAGCCCTTCTTCAGCTACACGATGCACGAAAAGAGAATCTCACTTCCCTTGTCTACAACATCGGAAGCTTCAGCCCGTCTGCGCGACAGATTTTTGATATTGTGAAGAAGGAATTCTCTAAAGCGGAAATTAGTTTCTCCCCTGACGATAAGCGACAGGCAATTGTTGATACCTGGCCTGAAGATGTCGACGATTCCGCAGCGAGAAAAGATTGGGGATGGCAGCCGGCATACAATGAGGCACGGGCATTTAATGAATACCTCATTCCCGGAATTCGCCAACGGTACGCATCGTAACAAAACTAAAATCTCTGCCAACTCTATGACTTCAATGTTCCGGATATTTATCCCTCTTTTTATCGCAAACGCAGTACTCGCGCAAACTCCCACAGCAAAGGATTTTTCATCCAAGCTATTGCAAGAAGGTTTGCGGGAGTACGGCGCCTTCACCATGCTGCAGGAGCTTACATCGAAGGCACCACATCGGCTCTCTGGATCTGATGGCGCTGCCCGCGCAGTGGAGATTACGAAACAAATGATGGTCGATCGTGGCTTTTCGAATGTTCATCTTGAGTCCGTTATGGTCCCGCATTGGGTGAGGGGAGAGGAAGAGGCGTTTATCGTTCCTGCAAAATCTGGGAAGGGGAAGCAGACAATGCAAGTGCAGCGCCTCGCAATGTGCGCTCTCGGCGGAAGTGTTGCGACACCGGATGGCGGTATCGAAACTGAAGTGATTGAAGTGAAGAACTTCGATCAGGTGGCCGCGCTGGGGAACAGGGCTGCCGGCAAGATTATTTTTTACAACCGCCCGTTTGATCCGACGAAATTAAACACATTCGACGCCTACAGCGGAGCGGTAAACCAGCGAAGCCGCGGTGCAATTGAAGCTTCCAAAGTCGGAGCAGTTGCAGTCCTTGTCAGGTCGATGACACACTCGACCGATGATGTGCCGCATACCGGTGCGATGAATTATGCCGATACAGTGAAGAAAATTCCCGGCGCAGCGTTGGGCATCGTCAGTGCGAACCGGCTCAGCGATTTGCTTGCAAAAGAGAAAAGTGTTCGTGTTCGTTTACGGCTGACGAGCGCAACTCTGCCCGACGTACAATCTGCCAATGTAGTCGGAGAAATTACCGGCATGGAAAAGCCGAATGAAGTTATTGTTATCGGCGGACATCTGGATTGCTGGGATAAAGGGCAGGGTGCACACGATGATGGTTCGGGATGTGTGCACCCTGCCCTTTATCCCAGCAATCCAGATGTCCGCCGATAACAATAACTTCATTCGGCTTTTCCATGCCGGTAATTTCTCC
>JBKJJX010000152.1:0-6370 GCA_046597825.1 Bacteroidota bacterium
CAAACTGAAAGCGGCTATGATCAACAAGATGCTAACTGGTGTCTTCATATGAAATATTCTTCCTGAAAAATGAAGTGTGAATTATTTGGTGGGCTGTTCCAAAAACGGACTCAACCCGGTTCGTTACATTATTTTGTTTTGATTTGCTCTCTCAAGGGGACCAACACGTCTGAAGACTTCATCGGGGAGATGTGTGATTCTCAGACACTAATACTATGTTCAACTTACATGCCAACTCGTTTGCAAAATGAAGAATTGTAGAATCCGACTTGAAAGAATGAGTCACCGAAGTTGTGTCTGTTCGAAATCGGGAACTCAGCGGAACAATCTACAAGGAGTTTCTTCATTATTACAATTTCAATTTTTCGGTTGGGCATTTCCACTCTTGTTTTGATGTACGATGTATCCGTATGACCGGACTTATTCCGTGACTCTACCGAAGGCATATTGGGAAAAATGATTTATGACCACGAGAAATCTTTTGTTGAACGTATCCACAATTGTTTCCTGAACTTCATACCTGCCGGTCCGTGTGTTGTAGTAATAGCATTTCAATAACGTGGGGTCTCCCGATCCCAAATCGGTATCAGAAAACGGTACGGTCAGCGTTGCACCAATTTGAAACTGGGTCCCTTCCGGGCCGAAGTCGTATACACGCTTCAGTGCATTCGCCAAACCGGCAGGAGGCATCATTGCATATAACTTAAAAGTGCATTTGTACTTCCAATCCACCGCTCCGGCCGGGACCACAAGAGTTGTGCTGCTCACTCTCATCGTGCCACCTAAACTTGTGATATCTTTTTCATCTATCCCGATCAGGCCGCCGCCATCCTTCGATGTTCCCGCTTGTTCGCCTTGCAGTCCGGTAATCGAATCGCTGATGGGTGAGTTGTCATGGCAGCCCACCAACGGCACAACCGCAAACAGCATTGCAGCAAACATCACGTGTAGAACTTTATTGAGACTCATGTTTAGCCCGTCTGATAGTGAAAGAACAGTTTGAGTGATTTTTCTTTGGATCAAAAATCTTCCGGGAATTCCATCGGGGAGATGAGTGTTTTCTCGGACGTCATACTATGGTCAACATACATGCCAATGATTCTCAAAGTGAAGAAACGCACAATTCGAATTGTAGAAAGGTGTAACCGAACTGGTGTCCTTGCAACCGAAGCGTCCGAATGGAAAATATTGCACAAGCGTTTCTACATTTTTACAAGAACGATGTGAGTGGTTGCAATCCGGCTTGATTTGGATAGCAGGAGTGTACCGATGAGCAGACAATAGTCGCGGGTAAGTCAGGAACGAGGAATGACAACCGGAGAGAAGAATTATTTTAGATTGATAGCTCTTGTCGCATACAACAATCAATCACTGATCCTGCCGAACGCGTATTCGACTAGAATTCCCCGCGGAGAAGCAAAACATCAAATTCGATATGATCCGATGAGTGAACAGCGGTGAGAATTAAATTGTAGGGAAGAAAATCTATTTTTCGGTTTGGTTCTTGCTGCTGCGGAGAATGCGGTCGAGACGGGGGCGGGAGATTTTGAGGATTTTTGCAGCTTTGAATTTATTGTTTCCAACGTAATCCAGAACTTTACGTGCCAGCATTCCTTGCACAACATTTGCGGCCGCATGATCAATCGGCACAAGAAGCATCAGCATATCGACGGCGCTGGATAATTTCTCATCCTGCGTCGAACTGACGATCCGTTTTTTGGTCGGGCGCGCACGCCTGCTTTCAAACTCAAAATCTTCCTCCGTTATGAGATCAGCTTCCTCGAGCAAAACTGCCCGCTCGATGGCGTGCTTCAATTCCCTCACATTTCCTTCCCACGTATGCTCCATCAACTGAGCCATTGCCTTCGGCGAGAGGGCCTTTATCTTCTTGTTGTACGTTTCATTGAACTTTTTAAGAAACCCTTCGACGAGCAACGGAATATCTTCGATGCGTTCGTTCAGGCTGGGCAGTTCGATGGGCAGGATTTTCAGCCGGTGGTACAGATCCCTGCGAAATTCGCCCGACTTCATCTTCGACTGGAGGTCTGCGCTTGTTGCTGCAAGTATCCGTGCGCGCACCGGCACGTCCCGGATCCCTCCGACTCTTCTCATGATCCGGTCTTCAATTACCTTCAGGAGTTTCGATTGAATGGGAAGCGAGATGTCGCCGATTTCATCAAGAAATATTGTTCCATCTCCTGCAAGCTCGAACAAGCCGATCTTTCGTTCCTTCGCATCAGTGAATGCGCCCTTCTCGTATCCGAAGAGTTCGGCCTCGAGCAGCGTTTCCGGCAGCGCGGTACATGCAATGTCAACAAACGGGCTGTTACGATTCTTGCTGTTGTAATGAATAGCCCGGGCAAACAATTCCTTCCCCGTTCCCGTCTCACCGGTAATCAAGACCGTCATCGCATTGTTCTTAATGACCTTTTGCGCCCGCTCGATCACGCCTTTGAGTAGTGGCGAGTCTCCGATTATTGATCGGAAGTCGTACACCTCCTGCTGAACTTCAACGAACCGGTCCTTTTGCTTCTTTGCCTGCCAGTCGTAATACAGCAGCGTGATCTGATCGCGGATTTTCCGGTGTTCTTGAGGGAAGATGAAATATGCTGAAACACCCATCTTCACCAACTCAACTGCAAAACTGTGGTCGGGTTCAGTAGCAACCGCGATGACCGGAACATCCGGGATTTCTGCAGCGAATTCTTTTATGGATGACCGGAGAGTTTGCGTATCCCGGGTTACATCAACCATCACGAGCCGGGGAACATTGAACAACGCCCTGCCGACAAGAAATCCCGGCGAAGATGCAAACTGCAGATGCATATCTTCAGCCGGCGTAATCAGACGGCGTACATCCGCCATCATTTCTTTCTTGCCGCATAAGAGAATTGTAAAGCGTTCTTTCTTTGTTGCCACAATGCCTCTATTTTGCGATTGCTTCTATGGTGTCGAGCATGTTCTGCTTCTGATCGACTGCAAGATAACGCTTTCTCAGTTCAGGTGATCGAAAGTGTGAAAGAAAGAATTGAACCACAAGCTTTGTCTTCAGAAGAAACTCCTTCGCCCGATCCCGCTGACCCCTTTCGTAATATTCCCGCGCCAGTGCATAGGTGAGTTTCCATGTAATTTCGCTGACGGGCTCTTTGGCGATCGTTTCAATCCCCGCCTTGAAGAACGAGATGGCTTTATCGGGAACTATCTGCGGCTTCGCCATTGCTATCACGCCGGTTAAATAATTTCCTTCTGCTACAATAGTCGGAAATTGTTTGGCCTCGGGGGACTTTAAGACTTCCGAGAGCAATGCAACTGCTTCCTGCGATTTTTCTTGCGCATGCAATGTTTCCGCAAGTTTGAGCGTGCATATCCAAAACATGTCCTTCGAAAGATCACCGGCAAAACCCTTACGGGCTTTGGTGAGCAGTTCCGCCGCCTCCAGCAAGTTCTTTTGTGCAAACATGCAGAGCCCCTGGAAATAGTTGAACCGGGAGACAAACGTCTCCAGCTTCCGATCATCTATTATCTGCTCCGCATCCCTGATCTGAGCACACATGGCATCAGGATCGCCAAGTCGGTAAAGAACATTCGCAAGATGCAGGCACGTTTCTACCAGCGACTGGGCATTATCAATCGATACATATATTTGCTTCCCTTCGGTCCACCGTTCAAGGGCGGACTCGTACTCGCCCTCAGCGAACATCACCTCTCCCAGATTCGTCAGTGCATATCCCAATCCGATTCTTGAATTAGTACGTTCGTAGATCGACCGGCTTTCACTGTAAAACTCCTTCGCCTTCTTATATTGTTTGAGATTGTAATGAGCAATGCCCAGATTGTTTTGAATCTGTGCCTGTTGCGTTACCGTCCCGAATTCCTTGCTTGCTTTGAGTGCCCGTTCCCAGAATTCAATTGCCTGCGTAAAGTCCCCGTTGGCACTCAGCGCATTGCCAATATTGTTCATCGAATTGGTCACCTGGGTTTTTTCATTCAACTCTTCATACTTCTTCAAAGCCTCGCCGAAACATTCTGCGGCATGGTCATACCTGCTTTGGAAGAATGTCGAAATTCCCAGATCGGTATAGATCGCTCCCATCAGTTTATGGTTATTCAGTTTCTTTGCTTGTTCAAGCTGAGCGATGGATTCCTTCTCCGCATCCTGAAAATGTCCGGCAGAGATTTTCAGTCCCACCAATTCCTGTTTTAATTCCAATTGCTCTGCTTCATCCTGCGATAGATGTAGAACGATCGTGAGAAATTCCTGTGCACGTTCTGTTTCTCCCAACCTTGAAAGCGACAGGCCGATTGCTTTGGACAATGCCATCCGGTGTGGGAGCGAAAGCTGTTTTCGTTCAACAATCTTCCCGCCTAGATCAACAGATTCCTGATACATGCCCGCCTTGAACAGGGCGCCCACATATTTCGTCTTCACATCAATTTCCCGGTCAACATCTCCGGAACTCGCTGCAAGCTTCGCTGCTTCATCGAACAATTGCAATGACCGCTGGAACGCAAATAACCGCAGGCCTTCGTCTGCCGCCTGTTCGTAGTACTTCGCCGCTTTCACGGCATCGCCTGATTTTGCAAACTGGAAGCCGAGCTCCTGCAATTGCGTAAAGCTGTTCTCGCCGGGCGAAGATTCCAATGCAGCGGCAACCAGCGCATGCAAGTCGTGATGTTCATCAGCAATCGAAACGTAGATGGCATCCTTCAATCTCTTCATCCGGATCATCAGTAATTCGTTCGTCTCTGAAGCGCCGACAAATCCATCAAGCTGCAGATAGCGGAGCTGGTCCAGGCTCCGTTGTTTGTGAAACGGGAGAACATTCACCACTAACGCCGACGATGCGGGATTTTGAAAACAGGAAAGAATGCTGAGAATCAGCTGTCGCTCACGTGCAAGTTTTCGATAGCGGGCAAGGATAAAGTCATCGATATCACGTGGCAATTGCGATTCAAACGTTGCCATAAACTGTTTTCCCAACTCCGCATCATACAATGCTTCTTTGGGAAGAAGCGACCCGACAGCACTCAACGCCTCAACGATAATGACCGGAGTTCCGCCGTACATTTCGTAGACACTCGACCCCACGGATTTCGACACTTCGTGCTGGCCGAGCACTGAAATGCTCATCTCCGTTACTTCATGTTGCGATAATTCTCCAAGCGGTATTTCGTGCGCAAGTGTTGCCGGCAGAATGCGGGCGGTCTCGGCAGTTTCCCCCGCGAGAAGAATGATATTTCCGTTGTTCACATCGCGAATCACGGTACGAAGAACGCCGACTGACTGTTCATCCATCAATTGTATATTATCAACTAACAGTACGAAAGGAAATAACGCCGATGCCTCGAGAATAAATCTGGAAATGAGTTCGACAAACTTCTCTTTTTCCTGAGCCCAGAATTGAAGAGTCTCTGTGGTTATCTGCTGTTGCAAACCCAGCACCATCTGATTGCGGGCGAAGAGATCTTTCCCCTCCGGCGAAAAAGATCTCACCTCACTTATGAGCAGCTGCAGAATCCTGGCGACGCCGCTAAAAGGAATGTCGTTTTGGATTGTCTCGGACTCAAGCACGGGAAGTTCAAGCGAGCGGGCAACTTTGATCGCCTGACGCAATAAACTGCTCTTGCCAATTCCTTCTCCACCCGAAATGACAATCGCGGGGCTGGTAAGCGGTTGACCTTTTCCCACCATCGATAGCGAATCGGTGAGATAAAGAAGTTCCGCCTTGCGGCCAACGAATTTTGGTTGCTTGGAAAGGCCGAAATACGACTCCAACAGCTCCTTCCCTTTGGGCATGTCGGCAACCAGGGAACGTGCAGCCTCTTCGGC
The DNA here is from genome assembly GCA_046597825.1 of Bacteroidota bacterium. Lineage (GTDB taxonomy): Bacteria > Bacteroidota > Ignavibacteria > UBA10030 > UBA6906 > CAADGV01. The sequence continues at coordinate 5,831 of JBKJJX010000152.1, forward strand.
ATCACGAAATCGAGTTTGCGGATCCTTCGACAACAACTTTAAAAGCACCTGACGGAGTCGACGTCCGTCGGGCGATGCTTCGGCCTTAAATGCAGGTTCCTCGGTGAGCACGCGCTTCACGAGATCGACAGGCGATGCTGCTTCGAATGGACAATGTCCTTCAATCAAATGAAAGAAGGTGGCGCCGAGAGAATACAGATCAACCCGCGTATCGAACGCTTGTCCCCGAATCATTTCAGGCGCGGTATATTCCAGTGTGCCACGCACCTGAACGTCGGTGGTTTCGTCTTGCTGCTTCGCGAAACCAAAATCGGTCAACTTCAGCAGCGGGGCTGCTGAAGCACCTTGTTCTCCGACCAGCACAAGATTCTGCGGCTTGATATCGAAATGGATAATCCCCTCCCGATGAACATAGGATAGAACGCTCAGCGCCTGCAACAAGAGCAGTTCAAGCAGCCTCTCTTTCTCTCTCTGCGTGGCAACGGCTGCAGACCATACGTGAGAATCGGTGCCCCGGATTAATTCCATCGTAAAGAACCG
>JBKJJX010000223.1:0-7394 GCA_046597825.1 Bacteroidota bacterium
ACACAATTATAGATTGTAGAAAATGCATGGGAGTTTTGAAATTGCATGGTGACGGGACGTACCAATTGAGGGCTTTCTCAGTATTCGTGACAACGATAACGTTGGTATGCCGTTTGAATGTAATTGATGCGAGATGTATTCGTGGATTTTATGGTGGAGGATTTATGAGCGTGTTAAGTATTGTCCTGTACGTCGTACTCGCACTGGTAGTGCTTCGTTTCCTTCGGAAGCCGACTCGTAATGAGCGCTTTCAACGCCGCATTATCTCGACGTATTTCTAAGTTCGTTCGCAGTATTGTTTGTGGTGGATTGCTGCCCCATCAGCAGGGAAGTATTCCCTCACCCTGTTGATGTTTTTTGAAGTGGGCTTTTCCCCTATATCCGGAAACAAAATGGCCGACTCTGCAGTCGACCATTTTTATTGTCTGTACCAAAGGAGGGACTCGAACCCTCACCCGGTTTAGGCCGGACTGGATTTTGAGTCCAGCGCGTCTACCAATTCCGCCACTTTGGCGTTACAAACACACAAGAAGATAAAAAAAACCTGCCAGAATCCAAAATCACTTTCCCTGCTGCCCGTTCATCATCTCCACCGACTTTTGTTTTTTGTATCCGGCGGGAAGATTGAATAGCGCCGCATCGAGAGCTTTGGTTTCTATCCGCGTCACCTCCTGCGATTCGATCACACTTCCGTCGAGTTTCGTTGTTGAGAGCATGGGATAGATTCCCATTTTCATGACTTCGTTGGTTGCCCCTTCCGCAACGTTTGTATGTTCCTGTCCCATTGCTTTCGAGATTGCTTTTACGAGCTGCCCGAGTTTTTTCGTCCCCCACAAATCCGTTACTTCGTTATTCCGGTTGATGATAAATTGTTCGCACGGATATCCGGCAATCACTTTCTTTTTCCCGGTCTTCTTCACTGTGTATTTTTCGGATGTGCCTCCGACTCCATAGATTTCCTGAGCTTTCTCATCCTGCGAAATCTTGAAGTAGGTCTTGTCTTCATCATTCACCATATAAATCTTTCTCTGGTCTGTCCGGTAGATCATGGTTGAACCGGGAAGTGTCCCGCCGCTTGTTTCGATTTTCACCATATCCTTTTTGATCCACATCGTCATGGAGAACTCTTGAGCCTTTCCCATCTCGTCCATCGTGACATTTTTAGTTTCGACGATGCCTTCAAACTGGGCGTACGCCCTTCCTGCAATAACGAGCGCAACACTCAGGAACGCGGCTCGCAACGTGATGCGGGTCGGACGGGAAACGAGGTGGTTCACAAAATTCCTTCTATCATTCTTGATGATCATCGGCGAATTGCGATACGGGCAGACGGTGCTGACGTCGAGATTGTGTTTTGAAATGCTTGCGTACGCGTTACGGAGAGCGGCGGCGTCGTTTTCAACACCTGCAAAAAGAACGGTGCCGGCGAATTGTCCGGAAACGGCTCGATCGTAACAAGGAACGTGAATTTCGATTGCGTAAGATTCGGATGAAACGTGCCTGTGACAAAGTCTTCTCCAGGGAAATTGTACGCTGCCCCTGCCGACCCGGCATTGGGGCCGGCTCCATCATAATCTGCACTATCGGGGCGGGCGAATTTGCCGGTGGAATGATACGTGTTCGTTGATTGATCGACCACCCATCCTTCATACTTCCATGTTGTCGGCAGTACAGGCAAGTTCACCAGTCCGGTTGTTGGAGCCGAGCCTGCATTGACAAACCAAACTCCTGCGTTTGAATCTGCAGGAGAAGTCGGCGCAACGATTGTACATTTACCCGACACCGACACAAAATTTGATTTCAGCCCGCCTGCAAAAGAAAGGTTCAGATCGGCGATTGCGTTCGAAGCATCACCATAAACTTTTCCGCCGATAAGAATTGAACCCGGCTCTGCATGATTTGTTTTTGCCAGGCCTTCGGGCGCCTGAACTGCAATACACATATCTCCCAACAATTGCGGATCGTAACCGGCGGGCAGAGCAAATTCCGGGGTGCCGCCGCTTAACGAACGTACAGCGCCATCCCCGGCGACAGTGAATTCACCGACACTGAGAAAGTCGCCTTCATGTTGAGGGGAATTTTCTCCCGCCACTTTGTTGAAGATGTAGTAGCGAACCCAGAGTTGGTAATGGCCGGCCCCTTGAGGAAGCGCCGGAAGATTCTGCACAGAAATAGAAATGGGGTCGACAACTTCACTTGTTTGCTTGCACGAAAATACACCGAGGCAGAGAATCAGGATCGAAAATTTGTTCAAGTCAGTTCCCCTTCCCCGGCCATACCGAAACACCTGCTGCAAAACCGCCGACTTCAATCCGCTTGAACACCTGCTGTGTTCCTGTATCAATCAGAACAAGAAAACCGGGATCTGTGCTGCCGACGGTCGGGTGATGCGGCGGTTCCGCTGCTTGCAAATTCTCACATGTAACATACACGACCTTGCTGTCTTCTGAAATGTCAATCCCATGGGGCTGCTGTCCAACATTGACGATTGTTGTTGCGAGCGTGTTGGTAAGAGAGTTAATAACCGAAACCGAGCTTGACGTCTGGTTGCAGACGTACAGGAATTTTTTATCCCGCGTTACCTCGCATTGTAACGGACGCGTGCCGACAGTGATCGAATCCCGCCATGTAAATGTATCTCCGTCGCGTTCGATAACAGAAACCTGTCCTGTTCCGCTCAGTGTTGCATAAATAAACTTGTCGTCATCGCGCACGGCAATCTGATAAGGTTTGTAACGGAATGACCCGAACGGCGGGACACCCGGAGCGACCGGAATAGTCGTCACGATTGAATCATTCTGCGTGTTGACGACATGAATGAGGTCGGTGCCGTTGCTGCCGATGAACAAATATTTTCCGTCGTGGGAAAGCCGTGCTCCGTGCGTTCCTTTCATGGTCGGAGATGAAATAATCCTTGTAATCGTCATGGAGGAAGTATTCACGGCATACACTCGTCCCACCGCCTGGTCGAAGTTCGTTACGTATGCCTTTGATCCGTCCGCGGTGATCACGACATGCGCGGGCGATGTTCCAACTGTGACTTCTCCAAGCAATTGATTTGTGGCGGCATCGTACTTCTTCAACTTGTTTCCACGAATCAGGGTCACGTAATAATATTGTCCCAGATCGTCCACCTGAACATTGTGCGGGGACTCAGGAGGCAAGTTAAACGGAAGCGCGTTGCCTACGGAATTGTAACGGATTACAAGATTTGTGGACCGGTCAATCACTCCGACCAGATCAACAGACTGGCTTGTGAAAAACACTTTGCCGAGCGGACGGGGATCCGGGAATGGGAGCTGGCCGGCATCGTTGCGGGCACCATTGCGAACCCATTGTGCAATGGTCTGAATTTCCTCGCGGGGCAACGAGTTACGGCTCACCGGCATCTGCGCGCTTGAAATGGGACTCAATGTTGTATCCGACGGATTGATGCTGCGAATCAGGTTGCTCATGAAGGGGCTGCCGCTGACCACAGAAGCACCGTACTTTGAGCCGCGCATCAGGCCTTCATATGAGGTCAAATCCAAAGAGCCGGCAAAACCATTTGGGCCGCCTCCGTGACAGCTTGAGCTTCCGCAGCTCCGGTCGAAAATGGGCTGGATGGTGGATGAATATTCTCCGGCTGCAATTATGCGCGGCTGAACTATTTCATTCTTTTGGGTACATCCAACAAGGAATATTGTGGCAAGGCCTACGACACAGAACACTCTCATTCCCCGAGCACCTTTAATTGTGTGACAGTCACAAAATACAAATATCTGCAGGCTGAATCAATCAGACGGACGACGTTAAACGACCTTGAACGAAAAGCCCCGCTCGATGAAGCGGGGCGTTGTTCATGACATGTCGCAAAAAACAAATTTTATTTCACCAGTACCATTTTCAATGTGCGACTGAAGTTATCACCCCTGAGCGTGTAGAAATACACCCCGCCCGCGAGTCGTGCGGCATCAAATCGCACGGATTTGAATCCTGAACTCTGCACCTCGTCAACAAGCGTCGCCACTTTTCTGCCGAGAATATCATAAACCCTGAGCGTGACTCTGCCGGTTTGCGGAGTCTGATATTTAATGATGGTCGATGGATTGAACGGATTTGGATAATTTTGTTCGAGTGCGTACACTTCCGGCGCGCTCCCTCCCGCCTCCTCTACCCCGAGTGTTGTGCGTATCTGAATCCATTTTAATTTTGCAGCGTTTGCATTGGTTTGCACTTCGGCGAGATTAGCTCCGCCGATTGTCGCAAACGCGACACGCTGAACTTGTCCGGCGGGAATCGTGAATGGTCCCGATGAAATTACGGAGTGAATATCGCCTGGCCCAACTGTCGATGCAGCCGTGCCTCCGCTTATCCAGCTCCACTTTGTCGGGCGATCGAGCGTAAGTGAAGTTGTGTTTAAGAGTCCACGCGCTGATGCGGCACTATCAAGCGCACGCATGCCAATGTATGGCGCAGATGGAGTGTTTGCATCCCACGCGTAGGCGAGACTGCGAGTGGCATCGTATCCGGTACGGTTTGTTGCGTAGTTGGCAATGTCCCAATCAAAAAATTGCCCGATGTACAGACCGGAGATTGGCGAAGCTGTCAGGTTACGAATATCATAACGGATAATGATATAATCATCGTGAGCAGGATCGCCGAACTCGTATGAGTATTGGTTTACGCGAATTCCCAACTGGTTTGCAGCCGGCGCCGATGAATCGCTGTACACGGTCGATCCATCCTGGTTCGAAACAGCTCCTGGCGTGATGAGTTGGTAAATCTGACGGGAAAGAAAGTCCGCATCCTGTGTGCCGGCGGCGTTCCGGATATTGCTGATCACTTTCGTCGTTGAAGTCCCGACGATAATCCCTCCTTCAAACAAATGGTTGACACTCGTAGCGGGATATTTGAATCCGTCTCCCTGAAGGTTGCTCGGAAAATCATTGTACGCCATGCGGCCGTTGTTCGTCATCGTCTCAACGACATTATTCACGTTATGTGTTTGAAATGTCGGATTGATAAGAATTGTAAACCATTGATAATCGCTGTACGCGCCATCAGAAATCAACATCTTCATCGTAGCAAGATGTCCAGCCGGAACATTCGCAGCAATCTGAACACGGAATGGTGTCGCCGTATTACGCCGCGTCCCAAGTGTGCCGAGTGCACCAACGTTATAAGTATTTGTCGGGATGGTGAGGTATGTACTTGTCGTAGTCAGTGTGACGTTTGCATTCGATGTCGGGGCGAGATAATTCGTAAAGGTCACGTAGACATCAATTGATTCGCCCGGTTCGGGATTACCATTGTTGTTTCCTCCGGTAGAATCACGGACGACAATGTTGCCGCCCCTGATCGAAGGTGGATTTTCCGTCAGCGCACGGAATGCATTCACTCTCCCTTTTCCGATCTGGTCGGCATACGAGGGATTGATCGAATTAATATTATCCGAAGTGACGCGTACACGTTCACCAACCTGCAACGCGGTGAACGAAGGATTCGCCGCCTTCACCAATGCTGCAACTCCTGCGGTATTCGGACTTGCCATCGAAGTCCCGTCAAGATACGCGTATGTATTGGGATACCATGTACTATAGACTGAACTCCCCGGCGCTGCAACATCGACCGTGAGGCCGTAACTCGAATAACTTGCTTTCGTATCCGAAGAGTTTGTTGCGGCAACCGACAAAACATTATCATACCCTGCGGGATATTGCAATGAGTTGTCACCTGAATTTCCGGCAGCAACAACAACCAACGTTCCCTGCTGAGTGACAGAGTTGATGATATCCTGCTCGAGTTGAGAACCGCCCGATCCTCCCCAACTGCAGTTAATCACTTTCGCGCCCATCATCGATGCGTACACAATTCCGGGATAGCCGGCGATAATATATCCGGTTCCGCCCGACCCTCGTGTGTCATTATCGGCAGCGGTTTTCACCGCAAGTATTCTGCACTTGAATCCCACGCCGGCAACCCCTACTCCGTTGTTCGTTGCAGCCGAGGCGATTCCCGAGACGTGAGTACCGTGCGCATTGTTGGATCCTGTAGGCTCCGGATTATTATCGGGAACGGGATTATTGTAATCCGCTCCACCCAAATCCCAACCCTGCCAATCGTCGATGCTTCCGTTCCCATCATCATCGACTCCGTTTGTTCGCTTGTCGCGTCCCAAACCATCCAGGCCCATCTCTCCCCGATTGTGCCAGATGTTTGCACTCAAATCGGGATGAGAAATCTGAACGCCGGAATCAACAATACCAATCACGACCGTCGTGTCGCCTTGCGTAATATCCCACGCCTGCGGAACTTGCATTTTCGTTAGCGCATATTGCAATCCAAATGACGGATCATTTGGATTGAAGGCGGGATCAAATGTTGTTTGGTAGATGAACCACGGCTCGGCGTATTGTACTTCCGGCAGACTTGAAAACTGTTCCGCTGCTGCAAATGCATCGACAGGTGAGGAATATTTCACAACCAAAATCCGCTGAAGATCGACATTGCCCACGGCTCTTCGGGCAAGCTGTTCCGGAAACATTGTCTCGACCTTGGTAACAGACAGTGATGCAAGCGCTGCATCGACTGAAGCAACTCCTGTTCCTCCGGGACTCACAGCCATTTGCGCTTCCGGCATCAGCTTGATAATGATCCGTCCGGGAAGATACTTGCTGTTCTCCCGCGTCTTCGGCTGAACATTTTGAACACCATCGAGAGGCAAGGATTTATTTGTCCCGTGAACGGATTTACTTTCCGCCCCGAACATTGTCATCGACAACAAAACCAAACTGACCAATAAATGTTTCATACCGCTCCTTTAGTGTGCTAAGAAGTTATTTTGCTTTGGAAGGCTTGCGCAGACGCTGTTCTATTTTTGCGATGGCGGTGAGAATGATGAGAGTGAGTACGACACCGATGGATGCAACGGCAAGACGCCCCATGCCCGCCGCAAGGCCGAGAGCCGCCGTGAGCCAGATACCCGCCGCGGTAGTAAGACCGTGGATCTGTTGTTCACCCTCCAACTTCAAAATGGCGCCGCCGCCAAGAAATCCAATTCCCGTTGCGAGTCCCTGGATGACACGTGAAATATCCCCCATAGCCATGCCGGACTCAAGAGGGACAAGGACAAAGAGCGCAGCACCAAGCGACACAAGCATATGCGTCCTCAAGCCGGCAGGCTTGTGCGTGTGCTCGCGTTGAATTCCGACGGCCGCACCAAGCAAGGCTGCAACAACAAGGCGTAACGTTACCCGGATGACCTGATCACCATCCGGAAATCCGAATTGAAACTCATGTATGATTGTTTCCATCTGCAACTCTTTATTGGATGAATGAAATTACGCTGATGGATGCAGAGAAGCAAGAAAAGCGCCGAGAATCTCAATCAGAGAATCTCAATCAGTGAGAAT
>JBKJJX010000321.1:0-12153 GCA_046597825.1 Bacteroidota bacterium
GCACAATCGAAGGTACGCTTTCTGCACGAACAATTACCGTGGCGGGAAAAATCTCCGGCAAAGTAACGGCGGAGGAGAAGCTTGTACTCGAATCAAAATCAGTCATGCAGGGAGACATCAGGGCGGCAAAACTTGTGGTCGATGAAGGCGCAATGTTTGACGGCAAGTGCGATATGAAACCCTCTCTGCCGCCATCAACCGTTGCCCATAAACCGTGAGCACACCCGGAATGCCGGAAGACAATTCACATCCGGAAAAGGATTCGCTCACAAAAAATCCCGCAAAAGATTTCGGTCCTTTTCTGACGATGGGACTTCAGCTTGCAATCGCCGTAGTAGCTTTTTTCTTCATCGGATATTGGCTGGATGGAAAATTCGGAACTTCGCCCTGGGGTACAATCGGCGGAGCAGCATTGGGCGCAACAGGCGGATTGATAAAATTCCTTCGGGAAGCGACACGGCTCGGCAAACAGGCCGACCAGGATTTTAAAGAGTTGGAAAAGCATAAGCATGAAAGTTGAAAGCTTTCCGGTTCAGGTTGCAATTACATTTGTTGCCGGACTTGCGATTGCTGCCGTACCCATTTTCATGCTGGGCTCGGAGAAAATAATAATTGCGTTCGGCACGGGCGCAATCCTCAGCACAGTGAATGTGTTGATGGGGTTCTGGGCAATTGAGTACGCGTTTGATAAATCCTTCAACACGCTGCTTGCCGCGGTGCTGGGAGGAATGGGAATCAGAATTGGATTATTGCTGCTGAGCCTTGATCTACTCATCCGTTATTTCGGATTCCATACGGTAGCACTTGTGGTTTCGATGCTGGGTTTTTATGTTGTCTATTTGGTTTTGGAAGTCCTGTACATTCAAAGAAAAGTTTCTCACAAACATCAGAGTTGACATTTGAGCGTTATTTCTTTTTTTCAGCATGAAACAGTAAGCGCTGCAAGCGACACGGTGCACGCAACAGGCGCAGCCGAACATGACGAGATGAGCGCCTCGGAAATGTTCAAGCACTTGTTCGAACACGTTCAGGATTCGAAAGATCTCGAACTTCCGTTCATCGGTCACGTTTCCCTTCCGCAGTTTGACCCCATTCATCTTGCAGGACTCACACTCGATATTTCCATTACGAAGCATGTCGTTTTCCTCTGGGTTGCCGCAACACTGCTCATACTTCTTACGATGCTTGCAGCACGCGCAAACAGGAAGAACCGCGTCCCGAAAGGCTGGGGCAACCTGATGGAAATTCTTGTGAAGTTCATCCGTGATGAGATTGTTGTGCCTAATATGGGGCACGCCGGAATCAGGTACATGCCGTATGTGCTGACGACGTTCTTTTTCATTCTGCTCATGAACCTCATGGGTCTGATACCGTACGGTTCATCGGCAACCGGAAATATCAGTGTTACAGCGGGGCTTGCCGTAATAGCATTCATCATGATTCAGGTCGCTGCAATTCGCGCTCAGGGTGTGGGCCATTATCTTGCACACTTGACCGGCGGCGTTCCGGTTTTTCTTTGGCCCATCATGATCCCCATTGAAATCCTTGGACTCTTCACGAAGCCGTTTGCACTTTGCATCCGTCTTTTTGCAAACATGACTGGCGGACATTTGGTGATCGTGTCGTTGTTTGGTTTGATATTTCTGTTCAAGTCGTGGACTATCGGCGTAACAACGGCTGCGTTTGTCGTTGCAATTAACTTTTTAGAGATCTTCGTTGCGTTTCTTCAGGCTTATGTGTTTACGATGCTGACATGTATTTTCATGGGGCTCGGAATTCAGGCGGCTCACGCGGAACACGAAGAACATGCAGAGGAACACGCACACTGATTTTTTTCTACTCTGAGCGACAATTCCGACGCCCTGATGCGTTTCGCTCAGAAGGTAATTTACAATCACCACAACTACTCACTTAGGAGAAACACAATGGAACACTTTCACCTTGGATTATCGTATCTGGCAGCAGGTCTCGGAGCCGGCATTACAATCGTTGGCGCAGGAATCGGCATTGGCAAACTTGCGGCAGCAGCAATGGAAGCAAGCGGCCGACAGCCTGAAGCAGCCGGTGCGGTTCGTACATCCATGATTATCGCCGCAGCACTGATTGAAGGCGCAACGTTCTTCGCACTCGTTATTTGCATTCTTCTTGCACTCAACAAATAAGGGTTTGTCATGCTTGAAATAAATCCCGGATTAATCTTCTGGACGATCGTTACGTTTCTTGCCGTTCTCGCTATTCTGAGCAAGGTCGCGTGGAAACCGTTGATGCTCGCATTAACATCACGCGAGGATGGGATCCGCACCGCATTGCAACAGGCTGAAAACGCGAACGCCGAAGCAAAGGTGCTGCTCGAAGAAAACAAGCGGCAACTCGCACAGGCGGAAGCACAGGCGCAACAGGCAATGCGCGAAGGCAGGGAAATGGGAGAGAAGCTGAGGCTTGAGATTATCGAGAAGGCCAACACAAGCGCCCGCGGAATGGTGGAACAGGCAAAAGAGGAAATCCGCCGCGAACGCGATGCCGCACTGATTCAGTTACGCAGCGAAGTGGCGGACCTTGCAGTAACGGCCGCCGGAAAAATTATCGACGCGAATCTTGATGTGAACAAACACCGGCAGCTCGTCGACAACGTTATCAAAGATATCAGGCCGAGTTGATGAAGAATACGCGTGTAGCGCGCCGGTACGCACAGGCGCTGATGATGACGGCAAATTCTCCAAAAGCGATTGATGAAATTGCCAACGATCTCACGACCATCAAAAAAATTCTTGATGATTCGCGGGAACTTCGCAGGTTTATCGGCAGCCCGATCATCCACCAGGCTAAAAAATTGACGGTCCTTCAGGAGGTGTTTCGAACCCGGATTACACCCATAACAATGTCGTTCATTGAGTTGTTAGTGGAAAAACAGCGTGAGGCTTCGTTGCTCGAAGTGATTGAAAAGTTTTTTGCATTGCGCGATGAACGATACGGCATTGTCAACATTGATGTCGCCTCTGCGGTGGAAATCTCGCCTGAACAGGGAAAATCTTTATCTGAAAAGCTTGAACAGTACACGAAGAAAAAAGTCCGCGTTCGGTTTGCACTCGACAAAGCCCTGAAAGGCGGAATGGTTGTCAAGATTGGCGATACGGTGCTTGATGCCAGTATAAAGCGGCAACTCGAATTGATGCGCGAACAGTTTATTCGCGGACATGCGTTGAATTAAGTATACTACAATCCCGATTCTCAGGAATTTAATATAGAATGATGAAGGCACATTTATGGCAGAAGTAAGACCAGAAGAGGTTTCAGCAATACTCCGCAAGCAACTTGCCGGTTTTGAAAAGGAAACAGATATCTATGATGTCGGAACCGTGTTGCAAATCGGTGACGGCGTCGCACGCGTGTACGGCCTATCGAAAGCCGTCATGAGCGAGCTGATCGAATTTCCGCACGGCATCTTCGGCATGGTGTTGAACCTTGAGGAAGACAATGTCGGCTGTATCCTTTTTGGCGAAAGCAGAGAGATCAAAGAAGGCGATACGGTAAAGCGAACGGGACAAGTTGCTTCGATTCCGGTGGGTGAGGAGTTGCTCGGACGTGTTGTCAATTCTCTCGGTCAACCAATCGACGGACGCGGTCCGGTCAACGCTACCAAGAAAATGCCGCTGGAGCGCAAGGCGTTGGGTGTTGTCGACCGCGCACCGGTGAAGGAGCCGCTGCAAACAGGATTGAAAGCAGTTGATGGAATGATTCCGATTGGCCGGGGCCAGCGCGAACTGATTATCGGTGACCGCCAGACAGGCAAAACTGCAGTTGCAATCGACGCGATCATCAACCAAAAGTATACGCATACCGAACAGGCGAAGAAGAACGGCGTGAACCCTGTGTACTGCATTTATGTAGCCGTTGGCCAGAAGAGCTCGACCGTTGCACAGGTCGTCGACAAACTTCAACAGGAAGGTGCGATGCCCTACACCACCGTCATCGCGGCAACCGCAAGCGACCCGGCACCGATGCAGTTCGTTGCTCCGTACGCAGGCGCAACGCTCGGCGAATTCTATCGCGATAGCGGTCGCCACGCACTGGTCGTGTATGATGATTTATCCAAACAAGCACAATCGTACCGTCAGGTATCACTTCTCTTGCGGCGTCCACCCGGACGTGAAGCATACCCGGGCGATGTGTTCTATCTTCACTCCCGTCTGTTGGAACGCTCATCGAAACTCAGCGACAAGCTTGGCGGCGGAAGTCTTACGGCGCTCCCCGTGATCGAAACCCAGGCAGGCGACGTGTCCGCATACATTCCGACAAACGTTATTTCGATTACCGATGGACAGATTTACCTCGAGCCGAACATGTTCAACGCCGGTATTCGCCCCGCTATCAACGTCGGTATTTCGGTCTCACGTGTCGGTGGCAACGCACAGATCAAGGCAATGAAAAAGGTTGCCGGTCGTCTGCGTCTTGACCTTGCACAATACCGGGAGCTGGAAGCCTTCGCAAAGTTCGGCTCCGATCTCGATAAGGCGACGCTACAACAATTGCGTCGTGGCGCAAGGTTGGTCGAACTTCTCAAGCAGGGACAGTACGTTCCGATGCCGGTGGAGAAACAAGTCGTCAGCATCTACGCAGGTACGAATGGTTATCTGGATGAAATACCAGTGGAGGATACTGGGCGTTACGAAAAGGAGCTTCTTGAAGTAATGGATCTGAAACATGCTGATGTGCTTGCAGCAATCGCCGAGAAAAAAGATCTTCCCGACGATCTTGTTGCGAAACTGAAATCGATTCTCCAGCATTTCAGTGAGTCATTCAAAGCGAGTGTGAAGGCATAATGGCAACGCTACGCGAAATACGCGGACGTATCGTCGGCGTCAAGAAGACGCAGAAGATCACCAAGGCGATGAAGATGGTCGCAGCCGCGAAGTTGCGCCGTGCACAACGGAACGTCCTTCAGGCGCGCCCGTATGCACTGAAAATGAAACAGCTCCTCAATCATCTTTCTGCCACACCCGATGCCGCGCTGAATCCGTTTGTTCAAGTCAGGCAGGTGAATTCCGTGGCGGTTATTGCGGTAACGTCCGACCGCGGATTCTGCGGAGCGTTCAATTCCAATCTCCTGAAGTCAGCCGAGCGCCACATCCAGGCTCACTACAAGGAACTGCAACAACAAAGCCGGTTGAAATTTTTCTGTGTCGGAAAGAAGGGCGCCGATTACTTCACCAAACGGGATTTCAATATTGGCGGAAGATACATCGGCGTGTACAATAATCTCGTCTTCGGACAGGCTCAATCCATTGTGCGTGAGGTGATTGACGGTTATCTGAGAGGCGATTACGATCGGGTGGAGATTGTGTATAACGAATTCAGATCTGTTGCCCAACAACAGACATCGATCGAACAATTTCTACCGATACCTAAAGAAGTCCTTGACTCAGCAACGGCGAAGCAGCAAATCGACTATATCTACGAACCGTCCGAACTTGATATTGTGAACGCCCTTATACCGAAGCATCTGAACTTCCAACTTTGGCGGGCCTTACTTGAGAGTAGCGCTGCAGAAGAGGGCGCCCGCATGGCGGCAATGGAAAACGCAACAGTGAACGCAACCGAGCTTATCTCCGCGTTGCAGTTGTCGTACAACAAAGCACGGCAGGCATCGATAACGAGCGAATTGCTGGAGATCGTCGGCGGAGCGGAAGCGTTAAGGGCAGGATAAAATATTATAGAAGAAAACAAACACCGTTCGGAAAAATCCGACGGTGTTTTTCTTTTTTGCTGGATGTTGTAAATATATCTTGCGATACGAAATGAAAACATTTCTCATCACATGTTGTTTATTGCTTGTCGGCCATTCGAATTTACCCTCCCAACCCCAAGAGCCTTACCGAATCGTCATCGTAAAAAGCACATTTACGCTAAATCTCTACCGGGGAGATAGTTTGTACCGGACATATCCTGTCGCCCTTGGATTCAATGAGGGAGACAAAGAACGGGTTGGTGATTTGAAAACGCCGGAGGGAAAATTCGTCATCTCGCAAATCCAAACATCATCGGCATGGGCTCACGACTTCAACGATGGCAAAGGAAGAATCCGGGGGGCGTATGGTCCGTGGTTTTTCCGATTGGATACGGACGCATCACGAACCGTTTCGGGCAAAGGATGGAAAGGGATTGCGATTCACGGAACGCATGACGAACGCACAATCGGCACACGTGCATCGGAAGGATGTGTCCGTCTTCGCAACGACAATCTTGAGGAACTTCGCAATATTGTTTATGTGGGAATGCCGGTGGTGATTAAGCAGTAGCTTTTTGCTGAAAACCATATCAAACAATGCCTCCGAGCTACTTTGCAGATCAGGCTTGAACATCGTAATCGAAACTTGTATTATTATGTGAGAAACATTCTGAACTAGCTCTTCAATATTTTCAACCGGTGAAAAAAAATGAACTATCGGGATATTATCACGATTGAACCCGGGAAACGCGGGGGAAAGCCTTGCATTCGCGGAATGAGAATTACTGTTCAGGACATTCTTTCCTATCTTGCCGGGGGAATGACCCATGAAGAAATCCTCAATGACTTTCCTTATTTAACAGAAGAAGATATTTTTGCTTCATTAGCCTACGCTGCTGACAGAGAGAAGTTTACTCTCACCGTACAAGGATGAAGCTTCTGTTTGACCACCACCTATCACCAAAACTGGTGACAAAATTATCTGCGGCATATCCGGAATCGAATCATGTATATGCTCTGCATATGGATACAGCCAATGACGAAGAAATCTGGCATTACGCCAAAGAAAATAAATACGCCATCGTCACAAAAGATAGTGACTATGAATTGCTTGCTACTCTAAAGGGTTTTCCCCCATATGTTGTCTGGCTCAGAATGGGAAACTGTACGACAAGCCAGATTGAGTCAGCATTGATTCGCAATCAAGAGCTTATCGATTCCTTGGGAAATCAGCAGGGCATCATCGAAATTTTCTAACCGCAAAACACAACAGCCCATCCCTCGCGGGGGTGGGCTGTTCGTTTTCCAACTGATAGGGAAACCTCAGTTTAGTCCATGATCTTCCTCAAGAACGCAGGCTTTTCCGGATCGTTCTTGTCGATCTTCTGACGTTCGCCATCCGCCTCAACTACCGGACGGTAGGAAACGTTAAGGTCAACTCCCCGCCGCGCATATGCCGGTTCATCGTACGTTTTCAGCTCTGTCACGCCAGTTGGAATTCGCTCCACGACTTTGGGTGTTTTCATTGCGGGACGAATTCCAGAGCCAATAGTAACTGCCGGAGTGGAACGGCGGTTGAAACCGGTGGCAATAACTGTCACCATGATCTCATCCTTCATCTTCTCATCCACCACCGCGCCGAGAATAACATTCACGTCTTCTCCTGCAGCCTCGTGAATAATCTCAGTCGCTTCTTCGATTTCAGCCAGCGACATGTTGAGCCCGCCCGTGATATTGACAAGCACGCCTTGCGCCCCACTGATCGTCACCTCTTCAAGCAACGGGCTCGAAATGGCAGCATGCGCAGCAATGGTTGCGCGGTTTTCACCCTCTGCGATGCCAGTGCCCATCACCGCATCGCCCATTTCCTTCATTACGGTCCGCACATCCGCGAAGTCCACGTTGATGAGGCCAGGAACAGTAATCACTTCCGAAATGCCGCGCGTCGCACCATAGAGAACGTCGTTCGCTATGTCGAACGCTGCTTGTAACGGCGTCGTCCGTTCGACAATAGTGAGAAGCTTCTGGTTTGGAATAATGATCAGCGTGTCAACCTGCTTCTTCAATTCTTCGATGCCCATCTCGGCTTGCGTGTTGCGCCGCTTCCCTTCGCAGTTAAAGGGGCGTGTTACGATACCAACGACAAGCGCGCCAGCGCTTTTTGCGATGTTGGCAACAAGCGGAGCTCCGCCTGTGCCTGTTCCGCCACCCATACCGGCGGTAACGAACACCATGTCGCTGCCTGCAAGAGCGCGGGCAATTTCATCACGGTCTTCCTCAACAGCGCGATGTCCGACTGCAGGATCGGCACCTGCGCCTAAACCACGCGT
The DNA here is from genome assembly GCA_046597825.1 of Bacteroidota bacterium. Classification (GTDB taxonomy): domain Bacteria; phylum Bacteroidota; class Ignavibacteria; order UBA10030; family UBA6906; genus CAADGV01. Next base: position 8,056 of record JBKJJX010000321.1, read on the forward strand.
CAGATTTTTTCCGATCTGCACTTTGTTGGGTGCTTCATTGCGCTCCAATGCTTGCAAATCCGTGTTGATGGCAAAAAAGTCCACACCGTGCAGGCCTTTTGCAATCATGCTGTTGATGGCGTTGCCCCCGCCGCCGCCGACTCCGACGACGCGAATCTTGGCACCGCGCTCGTAATAGTCATCGAGTTCGATCACAGGATACCCTCCTTGTTAAATGAATGATTAGTGAAAAACTGTCTTGTATTCATATTCGTGTTAAAGTTCGTCGAACCATGATTTCATTCTGCCGATAATATCGCTCTTCACAAGCAGCGGCCCTTTTTCTTTTACCGGCGTCTTTGTATTCGTTGATGTTGCGCTTGTTCGTTCCTGATATTTCAAGCCGTGATACACAAGTCCGACTGCGGTTGAGTAAATGGGGTTTTCAATCTCGCGGACAAGTCCGCCGGCGAAGCCACTGGGAATTCCGATCTTGACAGGCATGCCGAGCACTTCACGCGCCAGCTCTGATGTTCCTTTGATGAGGGCACCGCCGCCTGTGAGCACGACACCGGCGGAGAGATGCTTGGAATATCCCGATCGTTTTATTTCGAGCGCGGCAATCTCGAAAATTTCTTCCATACGCGGCTGGATGATAGTAGCGAGAAGTTTCTTGTCGATCTCAATCGGCTGGCGGCCACCAACACCCGGCAAAATAATCGGGTCATTATCGACAACAGCCGGGAGATATGCGAAGCCGTGCTCCTTCTTCAACTTCTCCGCCTGGTCATTAAGAATACCGAGCCCTTTGCGGATATCGTCCGTTACCTTCTTTCCAGCAATTCCAATGACTGCGGTATGGCGGATCGTTCGCTCTTCAAATACAGCAAGGTCAGTTGTTCCACCTCCAACATCAAGCAACGCAATGCCGACTTCCTTCTCTTCATCATCAAGCACTGCGTAGCTCGATGCGAGTGGTTCAAGCACCATATCGGAGACTTCGAATCCAGCACGCTGCACGCACTTGTAAATATTTTGTGCGGCGCTCACCAAGCCGGTGATAATGTGAACGTTCGCTTCCATGCGCACGCCGGACATACCAAGCGGATCGTAGACACCGTCTTGTCCGTCAATTATGAATTCCTGGGGAATGACATGGATAATTTTTCTGTCAGATGGCAACGCGACACGTTTCGTATCTTCGATGAGCCGGTCGATGTCCGCTTGTGTTACTTCATGGTCCGGACCGCTGATACCGATGACGCCGCGGCTCTGAAAACTCTGGATGTGGTCGCCCGCAATTCCCACAATCACCGATTGAATGTTGACGCCGGATTGCGACCGGGCCTCATCAAGGGCGGCGGTAATCGAACGGATCGTCCGGTCAATATGCGTAACGACGCCACGCATCATGCCTTCCGAAGGCGCCCTGCCAACGCCAAGAATATTTACACGACCATGTTCGTCCGTGCCGGCAACAACGGCGCAGACTTTTGTAGTTCCAATATCGAGACCAACAATAATGTTATCCATAGATTATCCTTTTTATTGAATGAACGTCCTCGTCCAGCCCTGTGTCAGGCGGGAGTGTGGTTCCACCGAACCACCACTTGATCTTCAAATCGCAAATCGATGTACTGAAGCTGCTGCGCTCCGCTTTTTGCAATAACGGATTTCCAAAAACCGTCGAACTTTACAAGATTTAATCCGACCTGCTCCCTCCCGATAACGACGGGGATTCCGAATTCAGCTGTATAGAAAATTGGATCCCGATTTTCTTCAAAGTGGATCTCCGAAATATTTTTGTACAACTCCTCATTAATCTCCTGAGCAACAGCAAGAATTGAAATCGCATCAAGAGCATCATGGTTTTTTGTCCGAACGCCGGATACAAATTCTCCCGACGGCAATCCGGTAAGCACAGGCAAATCGAATATGTACTCCGAACGGGCTGGCGGAAGCACGTACCCACCCGCATCAAGATAAAACACCCTGTCCATTGCCACAGCTGCAACCGGAGCCCGTTCTTCGATAGAAATCCGGAGACGATTGGGGATGTCACGATGCACTGCAACTGATTTTACATACGGGCTCTTCCGGATGCGCTTTTCAATCGCATATAAATCCAGATCAAACATCAAACTGTTATGCGGCACAGCGGCCAATATCAGAATATCTTTTGTGGCAAGAATCCGGTTCCCCTCAACAACAATTTCAGTTGCCCTGCTGCTTTCTTTCCAGACGTTTGCATAGATGGCAATCCCACTCAATACAACCGCCAGAAGAATCATCAGCAAAAAATGCTTCTTAGCGCCTGGTTTTTTGGAGTCGCCTGTCTGGATTGGTTTCATGCTACATTCACCATTGAGGCTTGCTCAAATCCAACGAATTGAAGTTCGATCGGCAGCAAAACATTCCACCTGTCGAAAATAATTTGTTGTACGTGATTAACCAGATCGTAGATATCGCGGGCGTTTGCATCGTTGGAATTGACAATGTCATTCCCGACAACTTCAGCGCCGCCGAGCAACAAACCGTTCACCCCTGCTTGTCTGATGAGATTATCCGTATGGAAACCGATGTCGGATTTGAACATTCGGGCTGACCGACGGCCAATTGAAACCGTTTCCGTTTTTGTTCCATCTAAAATGATCGCCCCGCGGAAGCCTTCATTACTCACTAACATGTTGGGAGAGAGAATGTAATGAGGAAAATTATTCTGCCTGAAATAACTGAGAACCTCGTCAAGCTCTTCCTGTGAATTCGCTTCAAGAAAATAATCCGCCGGACCGCCGATGCCGAGAGCGGTATACGGGCCGACGGGTTCGCTGAGCAAGATCGTTCCGCGGAAGAACCGCTGTATGTCCATCAATGAAACCATTACGCCTTTTCCATTTTCAATTGTTTGATAAATTCTTCGCCGAACTTCCAGATATCTCCCGCACCCATGGTGATGATAATGTCGCCGGGTTGTTTCAATTTCATCAAGAATTCCGGTACCTGTTTTTTGTCGGCGACGTAGTGTACCTGCTTGTGGCCGAATTCCTTCGCAGTATTTGCGATCAATTCTCCGGTAATACCTTGAATCGGCTCTTCGCGTGCCGGATAAATATCTGTCAGCACGAGAACATCGGCATTAAAGAACGAGCGGCCGAAGTCCTCATAAAAATCCCGGGTGCGTGAATACAGATGCGGCTGAAAGACGCACACGACACGTCTTCGCCATCCGGCCTTGACTCCGGCTAGGGTAACGGAGATTTCCGTCGGATGATGGGCGTAATCATCCACAACCATAACACCGTTGACATTCGCCTTTACTTCCCAGCGGCGAAAAACGCCGGTGAACTTTTCTATTCCCGCCTTCACTTTGTCAAACGGAACATCCAATTCAAGTCCGACCGCAATTGCCGCGAGCGCATTTTGAACATTGTGGTTCCCGGGAATTTGAATCGTCACTTCTCCCAATTCTTTTCCTCCACGGACAATAATAAATGAGGACGTGTTTTCTTTGTGGCGAATGTCCACAGCTTGCAAATCCGCCTGTCCGTTCAATCCGTAAGTGATAATTTTCTTTTTGATCTTCGGCATGATGTTTTGTAACGCCGGTTCATCAAGGCACAGCACAACGAAACCGTAAAACGGAACTTTCGAAGCAAACTGAATGAACGCAGATTTGATGTCATCGAGATCGCGGTAGCAATCGAGATGGTCCGTTTCGAGTGTTGTCAGCACCGCAATTGTCGGGGTGATGGAAAGGAACGAGCGGTCGAACTCGTCCGCTTCAACAACAATAAACTCCCCCTGCCCGAGACGCGCATTCGAACCCGCAAGTCCGTGCAGCCTGCCGCCAACAATCACCGTCGGATCAACTCCGCCCTCCATGAGCACCAGACTCACCATGGAAGTAGTTGTCGTTTTCCCATGCGTACCGGCGATGCCGATTCCATATTTCAGGCGCATCACTTCGGCGAGCATTTCGGCCCGGCGAATAACGGGGATTTGCCGTTTCATGGCCTCGGCTATTTCAGGATTGTCGAGCGCGAGGGCTGAGGAGTACACAAGCACGTCAACATCCCGGTCGAGATTCTTCGCATCGTGTCCGATAGAAACCTTGGCGCC
>JBKJJX010000013.1:0-15279 GCA_046597825.1 Bacteroidota bacterium
CAAATCCATTTACTTTCTCCAAACCAGGGTGTGCAAGATCGAGGGAAGTCCAAAGGTCGGGATCAGTTATCTCATGGATTCGCTGTTTCACATACGATGGATCTTTCAGTCGGGAACTATCCGAATATGAATGCTGAGAGAATGAACAAGGAGACGATATGAGTAGCAACGCGATGAAAGCGGCTGCGCTGAGAGTTTTTGAAATGCATATCATAACGAACCGTCAGACGGAAAGGAGAAATCGAAGGCTAGTGTTGAAAGAATAAAGGAAGAGTTGTGCAAATAAAAAAGCCCCGGGAAACATTCCACCGGGGCCTTACCGCTCCGCGAGCAGGACTCGAACCCTGCATCCCGACGCAGTCGGGATAACAGCCCCATGCTCATATTAATGTTTCGCCTGCAATCAATCGCTCAATCATGGCACGGCTTTTCCATTTCTTCACTTGTCGTTCCGCAGCCAGCGCTTCCTGCTTACAAGGGAATCTCTTTTCAAAAACAATCTTCCACGGACGATAGCGTGCAGTATGGCCCTTCTCTACACTATTGTGGAATTCCAACCGACGGAGCGGATTTGATGAAACCCCGACATAATATCGACCCGACGGCAACGATTGAAGAATATAGAGGAAGCATTCCATAAAATGCAAAAGCTTCGGGGGTTCCCCCGAAGCTTTTTGGGCTCCGCGAGCAGGACTCGAACCTGCAACCCTGCGGTTAACAGCCGCATGCTCTACCATTGAGCTATCGCGGAATCTAAAACATTCCTTTGGTTTCTCTCGAACCTGCATCCCGACCTAGTCGGGATAACAGCCGCATGCTCTACCATTGAGCTATCGCGGGAATCTAAAACATTCCTTTGGTTTCTCTCGAACCTGCATCCCGACCTAGTCGGGATAACAGCCGCATGCTCTACCATTGAGCTATCGCGGAATGGAGAAGAGAGTGCATTAAGAATACGGAAATTCGGCCAAGAATTCAAGAACATCTGTTCAAATAATTCTTAACCGAACATGCTGTGGACTCCCTCGATGAGGTAATACATAAGAGAGGCGACAAGTGCCGACGCGGGGATGGTAAAAATCCATGCCCAGATTATTCTGCCGGCAATTCCCCATCGAACGGCAGAAAGCCGGCGTGTGGATCCGACTCCCATAATCGCTCCGGCAATCGTGTGTGTTGTGCTCACGGGAATTCCGGCGAGTGCGGTTCCAAACAGCATCAGCGAGCTCGCGGTCTCCGCACAGAAGCCGCCGATTGGTCGGAGATGGGTCAGTTTCATTCCCATTGTGCGGACGACTTTCCATCCTCCCATATACGTACCCAACCCAATTGCCGCATGTGCTGAAAGTATTACCCACGTCGGGACATAAAATGTATCTCCAAGGTATCCGCCCGTATACAACACCAACGCAATTACTCCCATAGTTTTCTGCGCGTCATTCGTCCCATGTCCAAAACTATACGCTGCAGATGAAATCAATTGTCCCACTCTGAAAACCCTATCCACTTTGTTGGGGGGTGAACGCCGCACAAGCCAGCTAACGCCCACCATTGAAAAGAACGCCAGAATAAACCCGAGTATGGGAGAAAGAAAAATGAACAATGCCACTTTCATTATGCCGCTTACGACGAGCGCCGCAAAACCAGCTTTCGCTATACCGGCTCCGGCGAGTCCTCCAATCAAGGCATGCGAAACGCTGATCGGCAAGCCGTAGCGTGTGCAGATGTGCGTCCAGAGTATGGCTCCAACGAGAGCAGACAGAATCAGATATTCATTAACGATGGCGAGATCAATAATTCCCTTCCCTATCGTCGTGGCAACATGCACACCAAAACCAAATGCAGCGATGACATTGAAGAATGCTGCCCATAAAACAGCTAACCGGGGTGAGAGAACTCTTGTCGAAACGATGGTGGCGATGGAGTTTGCCGCATCGTTCATGCCATTCAAAAAGTCGAACAACAACGCCAGTCCAATAATCACAATTACAAGTGTGAGCATATCAGGTGTTCTTCACGATGATCGATTCGATAGCGTTTGCTGCATCTTCGCATTTATCAGTCGCGGTTTCCAAACTCACCAGCAGCTCTTTATTTTTTATCAGCAGAATGGGATCCTTGCATGTGTCAAACAGATTGGCAATGGCCCGCTCAAACAAATCGTCCGCTTCATTCTCAATACTGTTTATCTTCACAAGATTCTCGCGTATGCTCGATGCATCATGGAAATCACGAAGGTGTGGAATTGCCCGGTGGAGTTCCTGAACAGCATCAAAAATCAAGCTGGCGAGTTTCTCCTGCTCGGGAGTTATCGTCTCGACCCGGTACAGCACAATGCGTGTTGCTGCACCCTGAATATAGTCCAGGATGTCATCCAGCTTGGACGCAAGTCCGTGAATATCTTCACGGTCAAATGGTGTAATGAACGTTCCTCCCAACTCGGAATAAATCTGATGCGTAATTTCATCTCCCTTGTGTTCCAACTCTTCAATAGCTTTTATTTTTTGCTTTCTCTCTTCTATTGTAATGGAAGGCGACATTAAATCTTTGAACACTTTCGCTGAATTCAGAAGATTTTGAACATCATTTTCAAAATAGGTGAAGAACTTATCTTCGCGCGGGAGTAATGCATGCAAAAACTTGTCAAATTTCATGGGAACCCTTGTGATGAATCGACAGAATTTTTATCGGATTGAGGACAACGTGTGGCGTGCAAATATAGAGAGAATGTCGATGGTGTGCAATATCTGAGTACGAAATCTACTCATGAAACGGGTTCACTCTACCCCGGAGTTTTTTCTTGGTGCCGGTATTTTTTTTGGTCTTGATCCGGACTTCTTTTGCTGAGCGCGAGGGTTTGGTTTTCATTCTCTTCTTCCGGATCGCCAGCGCGCCACGGAGAAGCTCGACAAATTTCTCTACCGCGCTTCCTCTGTTCTTCCATTGGCTACGTGATTCCTGCGACGCAATGTGAAGCACACCATCGGAATCAATGCGCGAGCGGAGTTTCGTCCGGATGGATTCTTTCTCCGCCTCGCTGAGGCTTGGTGATGCGTTGACGTCGAACAAGAGCTCAACCCGCGATGAAACCTTATTAACATTTTGCCCGCCAGGACCGCTCGCACGTGTGAATTGAAATTGAAATTCCTTTTCAGGAATGGTGATGGTTGAATTGATCTGAATCTGCATACTGGCCCGAACCTCGTTGAACTTCATCCCGCATTTGCGTACAGTGGTACAGGAAATATAGCCAATCATCTAACAGAAGTCATTCATGGAAATACCTGCCGGCAAATATATCGTTGAAGTCAACATGGTCAAGGAGCAAGGCAACAATTGGGTTGTACGACTCGTGAGGAAGATATTGTTCTTCAGGAAAACTGTGAGTTCTGACTGGTTTCTACAAGAGCAACAGGCCCGCACCTTTGCAAACAAACTTGCAGAGCAGATGAAAAGCGGATCGGACACAGATGGAATAAAGAATCGCAAGCCCGGGTGGGTACTGACAGCTCCGGTTGAAGCTTCCGCTCTCGTCACTCCGGCAATCAAACATATCTAACACCAAAAGGGGATAAACGATGATGCACAAACATTTTCTTTTGCTGACAATAGCTTTTGCATTTCTTCTTTTGGGATCGAATGTGTTCTCACAAACTGCGTCGAAACCCTCAGAGACTTTGCTGGACTTGAATTCCGCAACATTAGATGAACTTATTGCATTGCCCGGCATTGGCGAGAAATATGCAGCAAAAATTATCGAAGGCCGCCCCTACAAAATGAAAACCGAACTTCTGACAAAAGACATTATTCCAAGCAAAGTGTATCGGAAGATATCGAAGAAAGTAATTGCGAAACAAAAGTAATCTGGCTTGTCTGATTTGAGAGCCCGCAATTATTTCCCGAGTTGTCTGATAAAGACATTTATATCCGTTGTCGGCAACTGGCACACATAATCCTCACAGACGTATACGGTGGTCTTCCCTGCGATCTTGGTAAGCGTTTGAACAAATGAATCCGCTCCGAACATCTCGCGTGCTGCTGCACTTTCCTCTGCAAGAAGAATAAACTTATCGGGTAAATAGCGGGACCATACTTCTCTTGACATCCTTCGAACCATCTCGTCATTTCTCTCACCTGCAATAACAATCTGTTTCACCTTTGCATTGGAGAGGCCGAACGCAGCAACCATCTGCGGCATTGAGAATGGAGCGCGGGACAAAACGTCTCCAAATGCGGTAAATGTTTTCAACGCTTTCTCTTTCCAATCATTGTTATCTGTCATTGCTGAAAGGCGCAGGAGATTCATTGCAGCAATAGAATTTCCGGCGGACTCGGCGCCGTCATACTGCTCCTTCATGCGGACGAGAATTGAGGAATCTTCTCCTGACGTATCGAAGTAGCCGCCCTTCTCTTCATCCCAGAATAATTCATTTTGTTTTCGTGTCAGATCAAGAGCTGCGCGCAACCAACGGGTGTTAAAGGTTGTCTCGTACAAATCAATCAGTCCCTGAACAAAAAAAGCATAATCATCGAGATTCCCATCGAACTTTGCTTCGCCCTCGCGATACCGCCGCAAGAGCCTGCCGGATTTCTGATCGTATAGTTTGCTCAGAATAAAATTCGCTGAACGTTCCGCGGCACCCGCATACTTCTCCGTATCCAGCGCCCCGGCAGCACGAGCAAACGCCGAAATCATCAACCCATTCCATGCCGTTATTACTTTATCATCCAGATGCGGAGGCGGACGTTTACTGCGCAGCTCGAAAAGAGACTTGCGCGATGACTCCAGACTAGCTTTCACCTTTGCTTCAGGCACCTGCCCGAATTTTACCGCCTCCGCAGTTGTGTTTGCTATGTACAGAATATTTTTGCCTGTAAATTCATGCTGCGGATCGTTGAGGGCATTGCCTACTTCTTCAACGCCGTAATAGAAATTGAACAACCGTGCATCCTTTCCCAATGCCTGTTCTATTTCTTTCTTCGACCAAATATAAAATGCACCCTCGCCTTTTTCGTGCGGCGCTTCGGGAAACGGACTGTCTGCATCCTGCGCTGAATAAAATCCGCCTTGCTTGTCGGTCATCTCCCGCAGCACATATTCCAGCGTTTGCCTGATAACATTGGAGTAGAACGGATCTTTCGTTATGAGGTAAATATCGACAAGCGAATTCACAATCTGCGCCTGATCATAGAGCATTTTCTCGAAATGCGGCACTCGCCACTCGCCATCAACGGAGTAGCGGTGAAATCCTCCGCCGAGATGGTCGTACATACCACCCTTGCAAATTTCCCGCAGCGTGTGTTCAGTCATCGTGAGGGCCTTGGCATTCCGCGTCTCATAATAATAGCGAAGAAGGAAATTGAAAACGACGGGGCGTGGAAATTTTGGCCCTGCACCAAAACCGCCAAATTTCGGATCATAACTTTGTTCCGCCTGTGCAAAACATAACTTCAGAATTTCCGGGCTTAGCGTTTCCTTCCCTCCCGAACGCAAAGGGATTTCAAGAAGGGATTTGGTAATCCCCTCAGCAGATTCATTTACTTTTGCACGATCGTTCTTCCACATTTCGTCGATACGATGGAGAAGTTCAGGAAACCCGATCCGCCCGTATCTGTTTTCCGGAGGAAAGTACGTTCCCCCGTAAAACGGCTTCAGGTCCGGCGTGAGAAACATGGACATCGGCCAACCCCCGTTCACACCCATTGCTTGCAATGCACTCATATATACTTTGTCGACGTCGGGACGTTCTTCTCTGTCCACCTTTATGTTGATGAATGACGCGTTCATAATCGCTGCAATGGAATCCACTTCAAAAGATTCCCGCTCCATTACATGACACCAATGGCAGGTGGAATATCCGATCGAAAGAAAAATCGGTTTGTCTTCGGCGCGGGCTTTCGCAAATGCGTCTTCACCCCACGGATACCAATCAACGGGATTGTAGGCGTGCTGCTGCAGGTATGGACTTTTTTCGTTGATGAGATGATTTGGTTTTCTATGAGATTCCATTTGAGATTTGCTTAGTTCTTTGTTCCCTTCTCTGCAGGAAATCAGGAAAATCCACGGAAGAAGGAAGGAGATATAAGTTAGTTTCATTGAACCATTCACGAAGCAAAGTACAAACTTTTGAATCATCTACCAACCAAAACAGAAAAGCCATCCTCGCGAATGGCTTTCGGACTTAATACATTTCTGGCTGGATCATTCCGACCAATTAGCCACTGTAATTCCACCCCCACCACCGCCAAAAATTGTCTTCGCCAAATCAAGGGCAGCTTTGCTATAGTTGATATTTGCTGTACCGCTCGAGCTATAGGTAACGCCGGTAGAATTTGAAAGGAGTAATCCACCAATGACATTCATTGTGTTAGTCGTCTTCCAGGAAACCGTGCCGGACGTTGAGTACTGAATAACGAGTCCGGTAAATGTGAACTTATTTATGCTCTCAAATGTGTTCGAGTTACAGATCAAGATTCCCCAACCATTGCATTGTGCAGTGAACTTCACATTTCCGTTGCAATAAACAATTTTGGGTGAACCTGAGGAGCCCCAAACCTGTGCGCCACCATATGAGCCACTCAGCGTATAATCAGCCCTGCTGATAAGCCCTGCAGCAAAAGTCTGAGGGTCAGGAATTAACCCGTCGATTTGCACATCTTTGGTTCCATTTAACTGACTGCCGTATCCCGCCATTGTAGTGGAATCACTTGCGTTTGTAACTCCGGCCCCGGCTCTATCGTCGACGCCTGGCGGAAGTAGGCTCTTGTTAATGTCATGGTTATGCCCGTCAATCGAGAGTGTTCCACTCCGTATAAAAGTCAGGCTCGGCGTTCTAAAACTGATCGCTGAATTGATTATCGGAAATTGTGAACCTTGCTGCAGCTTTACAACAAGGGTTTCCTGAGTGGCGCTGTATATGCCAATACTGGTAAGGCGAATGCTATCTGTAGAGCCATACGTCCAATCTGCTATTGTAACATTCGCACTACCATTCAATATAGGTGTGAGTGAGAACGTACCGCGGAGAGCCGGATTCGTTTTCAGTTGCCGGATGTAATACTCAGCAGCGCCCGAGGAAATATTCCCGGCATAGGTCTTCTTAAAAGTTGAAGCGGAAGATTTCGATGCATCGCTCACTCTTCCTATCATTGAGATGCTTATGATGCCGACGATGACGCTTAAGCCAACTACCAGAATGATAACAACTTTACCCATAGTGTTGCACCCAGACTAGATGATTATTTCACTGCCCGGAGATTTTTTGGGCTGATGATGTTTTCCCAATACGACGAAGCAAACGACGTATCGATATCGTTCTTGACGCGCACGTTGTTTTGAGTTTGAATTTGCATTTTGATCGACCTGATCTTTGAAAACAATCCGTTGCTAACCGGCGTGTTAAGCGATCGTCCCAGCGAATCGTAATATGTAAGTTTGAATTGCGAGACTCCTATCCCTCCAGCGGTCCCCGATTCAGAATTTTGCCGGCGGATAAGTCTGTATTTGAGGTTGGCATTTCCTCCGATCGGGATGCTTAATACCGTCAGGAAATATTTGACCGAATCGACGACTCCGTCGTTATTCAGGTCGGCATTGAACGTAATCTTATTCGAATCCGCAATGACAAATGCCGGAGATGCATTCGATCCTATCTTCAAGAAGTCCTTTTCCAGAATTTTCGCCGCACCCGCAAGGGTATCGATTCCGGAAAGCTGTTCCTGGCTGACAATCCGCAAATCGTTTTGGTATGTTGCTTCCATCATCGAGGAGTTGAGATTGAGAATAATCAGCATCACTGCCCCAAACAACAGTGCAGCACCTGCGGCATCAATTAATGAACTCATTGCACACGTCTTTCAAGCGCTGGCTTTATGTCAACGATATGCTACCAATTTGTATAGCGTGATGCCGCTGGCCAGTTTCCGTGGGTCATTGGGATCGACAAGATAATTGTTGGTAACGGTGACTGTAATCCTTTTCATAAATGTTTGTGAGGCCGTACTGTCAAAAGGAGCCCCCTGATTTACATAACAAACTCCACAGGAAAGATAAAATTTTCCAAAACGGGATGTCGATACCGAATCCTGAAAGCCTGCGTAATCGTCGATATCGTTAAATGTCGTATCCCTCCCTGCTACTTCCCCCACTCCGTCTCTGCCCAGGGTTGCTTTGAATGCTGAGGCAATCGTATCAATGCCGCCAAAAAAATTATGGTCGTATCCCTTAACGGCGATCCGTGCGATCATTCCCTGGCCGATAGCTGTTGCCGTGTTCAGTGATTCGCTTGAGGACGAATCCACCTCCGCATTCCCGATCATGGTATTGGTGGAAAGCACGAGCCTTCCGAGCAATGCCACCCCGAATGCAATCAATAACATCTGGCCTGAACCCAACTATCTCCCCCATAGTACTAAAAAAGTAAGTTTCTGCTCTTATAAATGGGCAAATGGGATGCCAACAAGATCCTTCTGAATCGCATCGTTGTTGCCGCACAGCATTCCGATGTGTACTCATCACGTTAGCACGTAAAATTTTTATGAGCAGGCGGAACCAATATTCGTTTCAAACACAGCCTTGGGAGCCGCTTCCATGCAGAAGAAGGAACGATGACTTCACACGTGAAAGTGCGAAGTTTTTTGAGTCATACAAACTTAAAAGCAAAAGCCGTCTTGCGACGGCTTTGGTTGGTGGTCAATAACACAAAAAGAGTTTTCTGCAGTTGTTTCCCCGAATGTCATTTCATCTCAGAGAAAATTTTTCGTCAATAAATTAAACCAATAGACACTCCATACGCCGGGATTAGGAACCGGCTCATTAGATAATCGTGCGTACCTTGATAGATCAGATTCAATCAGTCGTATGCGGTCAATATAGAAGTAGACAATCTCATCTGGAAACTCACGTAAGAACGCCGAGAGTGGTGGCTCATACCGTCCGCTGAGAATCTTCGAAAACATCACATTCACTTTGCCACGAAGCGCCATCCGGTGCTGCTGCAGCGAATCACTACTGAGCGATTCGATAAATCTATCGCATGCTTTTCCATATCGTTCGGCCAAATCCGGCGGCAACAAAAGGCGTCGTACATCCGCCTGAAATGCTGAAAGTATCTCGCTGCGCGTTACATATTTGGGGGAATGAGGATTCAACACACTGGCCTGAGACGTGAACATAGTTACTCTTCACTCTGTCCAATTGGAGAATACATAATTTTGCGGCATATGGCTGGGAACGAGACTCAATGCCTGTTGAACGGACGAGGCGCAATACAGAATATCGACGTCGCCTGTTTTCACCGAAGTTTTCTTTCCCGCAACCATCATTGCGCCTATAATGGAGCTTCCCCCACCCATATTTGCTTTTTCCGATGCCAGCGAGTCAGCAACAACAAACAGAAGCCCGACAAAATTGATGGTCTTGTTAAATTTACAATTACCGTCGACAATAAGAATTCCCGCGCCGGTAACATTCTGATTGAACTTGGTATTCCCCTTCACATATGTGACTTGCGGATTGGCGGACGTTCCCAAGACCTCAACCTTCTTGACATCCTTCGAATTGTAGACAACATCCGCCCCTTGTGCCAGTTGCATCGCCCAATCGTAGTAGTCCGCCTGGGGAGTTTGTATTTCAATATTAGGATCGACGACGCCCTTGCCTTTAATCTTCACATCCTTCGGTTTGTAGTAAAGGTTAGGAAGCTGATCCGGATGTCCGAGCGAAAGTCCCGCGAGACCAGGGGAAGAAGGATCAAGCGCGCCGGCAATATTGTGGTTGTTGCCGTCGATATTGGTGCCCTTCCCAAATTCGAATTTCGCTTTGCTCCGATAGGACACAGCCAACGCTCCGGTAACCGGCGGTGCCATGAGCACCCCTTTCTGCCCATCGAAACTTATTGTGCGCACTGAGCTGCCAAATGTTCCCTGACTATTCACGCCCAACCGATCACGATTGCCCGGCGTTTTCTCCCTCACGACAACGGTCGATGAGCCGCCAAGAAGATTAAACGTAAATGTCCCGTTGAGGCTCGGATCATTTTTAATTCGCCGCGAGTAAATCTCCGAGCCGCTCTTGGCAATGTTGCGTGCCTGTATTTTGTCGTAAAATGCCATCTGGTCCTTTTGCACGGACACCGTGCGCTTGCTCATCGTGGTGCCGATAATTCCGACAATCACGCCGAAGCCGACGACAATAATCATGGAGAGCTTCCCCATTATGTGTATCCTTTCTATTGTTATTTTATGTTTTGGGGACTTATCAGTGTTTCCCAATACGTTGCAGCGAACGTTGTATCAGAATCATTTTTCATCCGGTATGAATTCTCAACCATCATCTTTACACGAATAGAACGAATACTCGAGAGCAATGAATCGGCGACCGGTGCGGCAATTGTTCTTCCCATTTCATCCAGATACAAAAACTCGAACAATGACACTCCAACCCACCCCGCTGTACCGGATTGTGTGTTCTGCCGACGGAACAGATACTTGATTTTTGTGTTGCCCCCGGTTGGAACTCCCGCAGGAGCGGATACAAAATACTTCACCGAGTCCACGGTTCCGTTATTATCCATGTCGGCACGAAATGTAATTCCGTTAGAATCTGCTTTCGTTACTGAAGGTGTCAGTGAATCACCGACGCCGATTTTTGCCAGATCATTTTCAATCATCCCGCCCAAACCGACATACGATTCGGTGCCTGTGATTTTTTCCTGATTGGCCGTCCTCAGAATATTCTGCGTATTTTTTTCCATGGTGAAGATGTTCAGGTTCATTGACATCACGAGGACCACCCCGAATATCATCAGTGCACCGATTATGTCTATAAACGATCCCACAAATACCTCTTATTTATACGCGAAGTAACGCGAAACTGTGACAGGGCCCGGAATTTTTAACGGATCCGATGGATTTGTCATAAATGAATTGCTGACCACAACATCTATCCGTTTAAGCATCGTTGCCGTGTAAACGCTGTCATATGGAGAACTCTCGTTTGCATAGTATACCCGGCAGGTAAGATAGTACATTCCGAACCGCGGGGTCGCTACTGAATCCACAAATCCCTTAAAGTCATCGATGTCGCTGAAGGTGGTGTCTTCGTCGCTCGTTTCGCCTGCATCAATGCCGAGAAATTGAGGCGCTACAAGTGAGGAAGCGTGTAGTGTGTCAATGCCGGGCGGACAGTTATTATCGTATTGGCGAACGGTGATTTTTTCGAGCATCGATTGACCGATCGTCGTGGCGGTTGTAATTGCCTCGGTTTCGAGTTGCATTGTATCCGTGTCGACGAGAAACGCATTTGTTGAAAGCGCGAGCTTCCCAAGCAGCACCATGGAGCCAATTGCCAATAATGTTTGTCCCGACGTCAAAAGAATGAACTCCTCTAAAAAATACTTTTAGCGCTAGGGCTCATACGCGTCCCCTGCACTGAGAATCCTAAATATAATGTGCAATCAATATGCCAGCGCAATTCACATTATGACCGGACATTGCGCACCGATTGCGGGCTGAATACCACCACAAAAACGAGGAATGCGACTATTGTCCGGTAACGACAAACAGTCGCATATCAAATGTGTGTGTATCTTCTACAAACCGGCAGACAATACTACATTCCCGCGAACTGAGGCTCTTCGTTGAGCTCAAATACGGGAAACGAATTCTTCTATTCTAATCCCGGTCGGTGTTCTTACCTCCGAATATCTCCTCAGTAAATTTCATGCGGAGAGTAACATACGGCCCGGCAACGCTATAGATATTATCAACCAGATCACGATCTTTGTACGCCTGGAAATTATACCCGACTGCCACTATCATATTCGTAATCGCTACGACTCCGGCCTCGGCACTATACCCTATTTTCAAATCATTGGCGCCGCGTTGACGCAGCATGCGCATTTCTCCGGCAACATTCAGCCAGTTGGTAAGATCATATTGCGGTCGGATCAGAATAAAATCGGTAACGGTTGAAAACTGTACAGCATCATACTCCTCGAAAGAATTCTTCAACGCGTACTTCAATCCGATTTCAAACAAAGGGAAGGGTTCGATATACGCGTGTGCGCTCGCAATGGTCGTCCGGTAGTAATCCGCCGGCAAAACGACCGTGTTATCCTGTACTTTATGTTCGATCTTTGCAATAACATTCAGCCAGTTCGTTGCAACGGGCCTGTAGGCAAATCCCAGCATATATTTTTGCTGCGAGGCACTGCCGGTTTGTGCACGCGACACCGAAAGATAATTGGTCGCTTTCGTTATGATGCTGAAGTCGTTTGCCAGCCTGTAGCTCGCCCCAAAATCAAATCCTTTCCGAAGATTATTGGGATCCTCGCTGTACTCTCCTTTCAGACTCGCCCGCAACGGAAATAGCGGGAGATATTCCAGCGAAACAGACAACGCATCGTGATCGTCCGTCCGCGCTTCGGCTAGTTGCTTTGAGAGATTCTTTGATTTCTCGTACAGGAAATTTGTGGTGAGGTCGCTGGTTACTTTCAGTGAATTTTTCAATCCGATCGTTGCAGCATTCCTCTCGCCTGAAATTGAATTCCCGATTTCGTACTTCCCGTACACCGACGTGCCTTCATTCAGTTGCGTGTTGACTCCCACCGTCGTCAGTTGTCCCTGGCCTTCCAGAAATTTCTGAAGCGCGTACACCGAGATCGCCGGATTGATCCGATATTCCAGCCCGACACCAACAGCATTCGGACGGACATCTTTTTGAGCCGGACGAAGGTTGCGCTCGTATTCACCCGTGGCAGTCAGACCTTCAACAACAGTTGCTCTTACGCGACTGCTCAGGAGCGTGGAGTGTGTGTTCAGGTTTTGCGTAGGGACTTCGGGATTCTCACCATTGTATTTCACGTCCTCGACTTTCACCGTTATGTCATGGCCGGCAGAGAACGCCTGTCGGACCGAACCTCCGAGAGAGCGAATTTCTGTGGCGAACGTTCCTTGCGTTTGTAATTGATGGTAGAAATCGCCGTTGAATGTCATACCCTGCCGCGGCTCCACTTGCATCGAACTCCCGTATTTTGTGGTGCCAACTTCACGGCCGGATCCGGATTGGGTTACGTTGGAAAATGCCGGGTCGATCTTCCGGTAATACGGACGCAAGGAGAACGACTTCCATGGCGCCAGCTCTGCTTCGAGTTTCCACGCGGAGCCTTTTCCCGCAATGTCTGATGAGCGTGCCGCTTCTCCTTTTATGTTGCCAATCGAGGGAAGTTTTATTCCGGCTGAACCGCCCAGCAAGACATAATTCCTCGGCTCGCGCTTCTCAACAACGGAAGATACACCGAGAGTAATTGCATCCATGAATGTTACACTGCCCGCACCGCCAACGATCGTGTTGTCCGCAGTGTTTGTTATCGCCTCGTACGACACCACGATGTACACAGGATTGCTTTGATCATCGAGAGCCGGAACGGGCTGCTTGAAATACAGACTCCCCTGCACGTAATCGATTTCATAGTCGCTGTAACGCGATTTCTCTTTTATCGTCGTTACGATTTCGGAATGGAAGCGGTCGCGCACTTCAATCCGGACCTTTTCACTTCCGGTCACGACATTATTTTGTTTCAAATAGTAGAAACCGGAAATGCCAAGCCCACGGATTTCTTCCTGGGCAACTTTGCGGTTGGTGACGGTTCCGAACGCATCGAGCTTGACATTTGCGTTCTCCGAGTGAACCTTCCCGCCTGTGAATGACCGGTTGTAGGCAGCAAATTCGTTTCCCGTCATTTGCGTGTTGAAGTCACCGTACATAAGGTACGACTGGTTCTTCTCCAGCTTTGCAAACAGCGGCGACGTGCTTTGCGCCTCGTATGTTACAATGGAATTATCGCCGTACATCGAATACAATGAGTTGGGATCCAGGTCGCGGAATATTTTATCCTCCAGTTTCCGGTCGGTGTCCACCGAAAGCGTGAGAAGATAGTTGCCGAACACATTTCCGCGTCCGATCGCCGCGATTCTTCCCTGTTTCCGGAAACCGCTTGAGAAATCTTCAGATGGGCTGAGGCCCGCAGTCGCTCCGGTTGTCGAGAGACTTTTCAATGTTCCGTTGGCAGACCCCACAAGCATAAATGGAATCGATGGCGTGATTGCATAAAGGGGATACTTCCGCACGATTGAGTTTGTAGAGAGAGAGAGAATCACCGGGCCCACATAGTCCGTGGAGCGCAACGTGAAATTTGCGGTACCCTCTGTAAGCCTTACCTGATGCCCGGGCGTGTTCGTATCGACATCCTCTTCGAGAACCTGGAGATGATCGACTGAAACTGTTACAAAATAACCGGCAGGAATTCTGACTTTCCAGGGATCCAGTACCTCCGCTTTCACATTAAGCGTTGATCGACCATCTCCCTGAATTTCTTCGGATGAACACGTTACAACAATCGAGTCGGGATCACCGAGGATGTGAACTTTCCGTTCAGCAGAAAATGTTTTGCCATTCTTCATGGTTACAACTGCAGTGAAAGTGACCGGCCCCCGCGGAGAATGAACACCCAAAAATTCAAACGCCCCATCGATCCGAACAACAGCCGAATCAACAGTGGCGCCATTAACTTCAAGCCGCACAGGCATGCCTGGTATCGACTGGCCAAC
This sequence comes from Bacteroidota bacterium, assembly GCA_046597825.1. GTDB lineage: Bacteria > Bacteroidota > Ignavibacteria > UBA10030 > UBA6906 > CAADGV01. Next base: position 14,611 of record JBKJJX010000013.1, read on the forward strand.
GATTGCCTGATTGCTCAACGCGCTGACGGTTCCTTCATGCGGCAGCATGATTGATATTTGCGAAATTGCGCGAGCAGCAAACAGGCTTATCGCACAGATTAGAATTCCCGTGTATGTTCTGCCTCGCTTACGCACTGTTAATTTTCTTCCCCTCTTTCCGACGGTGGTAGGCGAACAGCAAGGATGAAAAGAATATGATACCAACGACAATCAATCCGGCCCCAGTATTTGCACTGTTCTCACCCGGCCCAACGCTTGTGTCGGCGTATTCTGTCGTGTCAGGAACGGGTGCCCCCTGTTGTTGTGTCACTTGCCCGGTTGTCTGAGGTTCGCGAGCTTGTGCCTCCGATGTGGCTTTGCCTTTCACGCCGGACTTCTTCTGCGCCTTCTTTTGTTCCCCGACCGCCGCGATACGTGTCGTGTCTGCAACCTTCATCTGTTGCGACACTGTACCTTGAGCAGGCTGCGTTTGAGCAACTGTATCTGACTTCGCTTCCCTGGCCTCCTTTGTTGCCATAGGAACGCCTTGGAGAAACTCACCAGATTCAACGCCATCATACTTTTGGCTTACCGCAAAGATCGCATCCTTTCCCTGCGGATACCCGAGAACCAATTTGCCGTTGCTTGCCAACGGCTTTCCCACTGCTGAGGAGTCTCCAACAATCGTGA
>JBKJJX010000104.1:0-6148 GCA_046597825.1 Bacteroidota bacterium
GACGTTGTGCAGATGGTACTTGCCGGTTCGGTCAACAAGGATATCGTGCGACGCATAAACATGCACGGCGGCAATGCAGTGGGAGTCAGCGGAATCGATGCGAAACTGCTGGTTGCAAAGCGTTACACGGCGGAAGATCTTGGATTTGTCGGAGAGATAACGAACGTCAACGCGTCGTTTATTCGCTCGATGCTTCAGGATGGATTTCTTCCCGTCATCGCTCCGCTTGGAGTTGATGACGAAGGGACAGTCTATAATATCAACGCCGATATTGCAGCGGCAGAGATTGCGAAAGCACTTTCCGCCAAGAAATTGATTTATCTGACAGATGTTGAAGGAATTCAACTCGGCAAAGAGTTGGTGAAATGTCTCACGGAAGCGGACGCCAAAAAACTCATCAACGAAAAAGTAATTCATGGCGGTATGATCCCGAAAGTTGAGTCGGCATTGGATTCGCTGAAGGCGGGAGTAGGGAAGGTGCATATTATAGACGGACGCACACCGCATGCATTGCTGCTGGAGATTTTTACGAAGGAAGGAATCGGGACGGAAATTGTGCATGCAAACTAGCGGGACTTTCAGTATATGAGCAAACAGGAAATCGCAAAGCGTCATGCGGCGATCAGAGCGTTGATCACGACAACGGACATTTCCAATCAGACTCAGCTTGCAAAGGAACTAAGGTCGAAGAAGATCCGTGTTACACAGGCAACACTTTCGCGTGACCTTGTTGAGCTCGGAATCATCCGGGTTCCTACTGAAAGCGGATACCGGTATGAGTTGAAAACAAGTGAAACCGATCCGATACTCCGGGGATTTACGTCAGAAGAAATTATTTCGATGAATGCAAACGAACAGCTCATCATGATCAAGACATTTCCGGGACGGGCGCAGGGAGTTGCATTTCTTCTTGACGGGAAAAAGGATCCGGAGATTCTTGGAACGATCGCCGGTGATGACACGATCATGGTTGTTCCGAAATCCGTTAAACGAATTAAAAAGACAATTACAAACATTACTCAACATCTGGGACTCTAATACATGGCAAAGCAAAAAATTGTTGTCGCCTATTCGGGCGGACTCGATACGTCCGTGATGGTGCACTGGCTGAAAACCCACTACGATGCGGACATCATAACATGCACAGGCAATCTGGGGCAGACAAAGGAAAGCGCTTTACTTCACGAAAAAGCAACAAGTGCCGGCGCATCAAAAATTCATTACCTCGATTTGAGAAAAGAATTTCTGGAGGAGTACGCGTTTCCCGCGCTGCAAGCCGGCGCGCTGTACGAGGAAGCGTATCCGATGGCGACATCAATCGGACGTCCTCTGCTTGCGAAGACCATGGTCGAGATTGCGCGCAAGGAAGGCGCAACAATGATTGCCCACGGCTGCACGGGAAAAGGCAACGACCAGGTGCGGTTTGAAGTCTCAATCGGTGCGCTTGCGCCGGACATTAAAGTTCTCGCCCCCCTCCGAACATGGGAATTCAAATCACGGGAAGAAGAAATTGAATACGCTGCTGCGAACGGTATCCCGGTTTCAGCGACAGTGAAAAGTCCATACTCCATCGATGAAAATTTGTGGGGCACAAGTATCGAGTGCGGCGCTCTTGAAGACCCTATGGTTGAACCGCCGCTGGATGCATTCCAGTCCACTACGGCGCCCGAGGCAGCACCGGATGAACCTGCCGAAGTAACGATCGGATTTGAAAAAGGAATTCCGGTGAGTATCGACGGCCAGGAAATGGACAGTATTTCGCTCGTTGTATTTCTGAATTCGCTTGGCGCAATGAATGCAATCGGCCGGATTGATCTTGTAGAAAACCGTTTGGTCGGAATCAAATCGCGTGAGGTATACGAAGCGCCTGGTTCAACGATTCTGCATTTTGCCCACAAGGAGCTTGAGCGGCTGACGCTGGACAAAGGTGTTGCTCATTACAAAGCGCTCGTCTCACACGAGTACGCGAATCTTATTTACAATGGACTCTGGCATTCCCCATTACGGCTTGCGCTGGCTGCCTTTGTTGAGAAGACGCAGGAGCGTGTTACCGGCATTGTGAAAGTTCGTTTGTATAAAGGAACGCTCAGAGTTGTTGCACGCACATCGCCGTACTCACTCTACGACCCGATGCTCGCAACATACACCGCGGAGGATCAATTCGACCACAGCGCATCGGAAGGGTTCATCAAGATCTATGGATTGCCCTTGAAAACATATAGTCGGATTGCGCCGGGCAACAAGAACGACAAAGAAACAAAGCACGAGCAGTATGCCGCTGTGGAATAGCAGGTTCAGAAAACCGCTTGCCGAAAGCGCATTGCGGTTTTCATCGTCCATCGACATCGACAAACGCATGTACAATGAAGATATCGATGGAAGCAAGGCGCATGTGCGTATGCTTGTGAAGCAGAAAATTATTTCTGCATCCGACGGCACATCGATACTGCGCGGACTCGAGCAGATACGCGGTGAAATTTCTTCCGGCAAGCTGAAACTTCATTGGCAGGATGAAGACATTCATTCTGTTGTTGAAGAACGCCTTGTTGCGAAGATCGGCGAGAAAGGGAAGAGGCTGCACACCGGACGTAGCCGGAATGATCAGGTGGCGCTCGACGAACGACTGTATCTGAGAAGAGAAATACAAGAAGTCGTTGCGGGAGTGAAACAACTTCAGCGGGCCCTACTGAAGCAAGCGGAGAAGCACAGGGATACCATCGTTCCCGGTTATACACATCTCCAACGCGCACAGCCGATCCTTTTTGCTCACCATTTGCTTGCCTATATCTCCATGCTGCAGCGTGATGTCGATCGATATCATGACTGTTTGAAGCGTGTGAATCTTTCGCCGCTCGGAGCAGCAGCGTTCGCAGGAACATCGCTGCCGATTGATCGTCGATATGTTGCACGTATTCTGAAGTTCGATGGAATCATCGAGAACAGTATCGATGCCGTGAGCGACAGAGACGTGCTCGTCGAATTTATCAGTACTTGTTCCATCACGATGATGCACATCAGTCGCCTCGCGGAGGAGATTGTCTTGTGGAGCTCGTTTGAGTTTGGCTTCGCACATGTCGATGATTCATATTCAACCGGCAGCAGCCTGATGCCGCAGAAAAAAAATCCGGATATGGCGGAGTTGATACGGGGAAAAACGGGGAGAGTGTACGGAAATCTGATGGGCCTGTTGACGATAATGAAAGGTCTTCCACTTGCCTATAACCGGGATATGCAGGAAGACAAGGTTCATATGTTTGAAGCTCTTGACACGACACAATCATCGCTTCAAATATTGTCGCAAATGCTTGCCTGCATGACGTTCGCTTCCAATAGATTCGAAGAAGAACTCAATGGTGACCTTTCGCTCGCGACGGACATTGCAGACTATCTCGTAAGGAAGGGAGTGGCTTTCAGGACGGCGCACTCACTTGTTGGTAAAATCGTGGCGCATTGTGTTCAACGACGATGTTTGTTGCATGATGTTTCGATGTCTGATTTCAAGGGACTTTCTCAGGCATTTGAACCCGACATCTATTCATTTCTCAATCCCCGCAGCAGCATCAAGCGGAAAAAGTCGGCGGGGGGTACGTCTCCCTCCGAAGTTACACGTCAGATAAGAGTGTGGAAAGGAAGGTTAAGGACTTAGTACAAGAAAATATTTGTTGACAAAACGCTATTCCTTTCCTACATTATCACACCATCGTTTGGGTTTTTCACACCGTCACGATTCAACTTTCAGTAAACTGCAGAGTAAGCCGAATTGGTCATTCGCCCGGCAGGTTTCCTGACAAACAAGTTGAACTGGTCACAACAAAACAATGTAACTGAGTCCAAGTAATCCCGGAACGTTTCCAAACAACATTCTACCTCTTCCTATGGTTCGACAATCTCGTAAAAGTTTTGCAGTCCGGCTATGTTTGCTTGCCGCCACTGCACTCTCAGCAATTTCCTGCAGTCAATATGACTACGTCTCCCCGACGCCTGGTATTTTGGAAATACGGTTGAGGACAAAAAATTCGCGGCAGGACTTTATTCCGTTCGGAACAAGCACATTTATTTTTAACCTGAAGAGTCTCGATGCTATTCGGGATAACGGAGCCCGGCTGGACGTACTGCCTGACTTGAACACGATTCGCCGTAGTAATGACGGCGATAACTTTAATACTCTGGACACGCTTGCAAGAGATTCCGTGCTTGTCTTGGGGAAAGTCTACGCACCTCCCGGCAAATATGTCGGGATCGATATTGTGGCTGAACTCCTCCACGGATTTTCTGTAGTCCAAATAGCCGGTGTAGCCGGACGGTTTATTCCTATTCCTGTTATCGAGCCCGTTCCTCCGCCGCCGGCGCTCAATCAGCTTCCCCGTTCAGGCCAGACCTTGAGCTTTACAGTGAACGAAGGAAAGGTGACAAGAGTGAATGTCATGATAGATCTTGATCAAACATTGTTACGGCGCACCGAGTATTTCGAAGGTGACCTTCAATTTTATGTTTCATCGATTCAAAACTTTTAGGTTAATGATGAGAACTAATAGTATTATTGCGATCCGATTCTTTTCCCTTGTGTGTGCATTTGCAGGAATTTCACTTTTTCTTGCTACGTGTAAGTATCCCAACGAGCCCGTAAAAGGGAACACAATTCCGGAAACACGTCTCGCCAATGTACCGGCGAACGATACGCTGGCAAGGTATATTAACCTCAACGCCTTTCCTGAACTGACCCTCTCCTGGATTGGCGACGATCCTGATGGATATGTCATCGGCTATAAGTTTCAGTGGACAGATTATATCCGCAATCGACCCACGGGGTCTACAGGCTGGACTACGATCCTCAATATTACCCGGCAAGGATGGGAAAACGTTATTGCCGTAAGAGGAACGCCTGCTTCGCTCTTTAATATCTATAACTATCTCGTAACGCTTGGTCCTACTGACACGACTATTGTACGATTGGTAGGAGATTCACTTGCTACGAAGAGGCCGTTTCTGGTTCCCTATAAAACGGGAACCGTGGCTACGGATTCTCTTACAGGATTGGACAGGCTTATTCTTCAGACCCCTACGACCGGAACTTTTATTTTCAACTCTCCGGTAGATAGCAACTTTCACAGATTTGAAGTCGCCTCAATTGATAACAAGAATGCTATTGATCCTACTCCCGCGGTTGTCAACCTGTGGACTCTTGTTTCTCCGGGGAATATTGTTCTAATAGACAGCATCCCGACAGCGAATTCACTTGTTATCCGATATGCAACAGATCGTTTCCCGGGACTGCGATTTAGACTTCGGTCTCTAGATCCAAATAACACCCAGAACCTGACGTTTTCATGGTCGGTCGATGACACAGTGAATTGGTCTCCGTGGACTTCGGATGACTTTGCCAATGTCACGGCTTTAAGTTTTAAGCCGGTTGCGAGCGGCACTCACACTTTTTATGCGAGGGCGAAAAACCGCTGGGGTGTAATCAGCCCGACTGTTTCGCGGCAGTTCTCCGCAGTCATCCCTGATTTTGATTCGCCGAGCTATCAACAACGAATTCTCGTCCTTAGCAACACAAGACAGACAGACATTGATACGAATATCACCAGGAGTTTTTATTCTGCAGTTCTGGATTCAATCGGCAAATTGGGAAAGTATGATTTCTTTTTTCTTGCCACTCAACCAAGCTCAAATCGCTTTCCCAACACCGTTACGCTGGGAAAATATTCGCTCGTGATTTTGGTGGCTGAGTCACGTTTAACCGCCCTCGGGTCCGCAAGTTATCAAATTAACTCAGGACGACGGGACACTCTCAGCCGATATCTTACGGTGGGTGGAAAACTGATTGTCAGTGGTACTCCTGATCCTGCGTCGGGCGCATTCAATGATTGGCTGACTTTCGGTCCAACATTCCTTCACATTGAAGGAACCACTCCGGCAACAATCTTGCAGGATAATAATCGTGACTTCATAGGAGCAAGAGGGCGGTTAGGCTATCCGACGATAATGTTAGATTCAGCAAAAGTACCGTTTGCCGCTGATTCGGGTAGTGCTCTTCGATACATTGCAGTCAACTTCCCAATCGGATTTGGAGAATCGATAAGCACGTTCGATTCGAAAACCAATGATCCGCGTTTCGAGGGGCTTCCTCTTGGTGCGCGGTTTCTGG
>JBKJJX010000123.1:0-3700 GCA_046597825.1 Bacteroidota bacterium
ATCGGATTGACTTTCCTTCACGGACTCGCTGGCGTATCTCACGGGATGCAATATCAATTTCCGGAACGGGGCAGAGCCGTATTCCTTCCTTCCTCATTAACGGGTTCTCTTTTTCTGTAAAGCCGGGACGCGTCATCACGACTACAGTTGCAAGCGACAGAATTACCTCAGGCGATTTCCATATATGAAATTCCAATAAATTATCCATCCCAATCAGTAAAACGAATTCATCTGCCGGATGTTTCGTCGTGAGCTCCTGAAGAGTATCTACCGTAAAGGAAACTCCGCCCCTCCTCAATTCAGACTCCGATAGTTCAAAATTCGGATTATCCTGAATCGCGAGCCGCAACATTGCAACGCGATGCTCAGGCGACGCAACGCCATCATTCAGTTTATGTGGGGGAATGAATGCCGGAACGAACATGATCCGGTCGAGCGATAATTCATTCCTAACATATTCTGCTACAATGAGATGGCCCATATGCGGCGGACTGAACGTGCCGCCGAACATTCCAACTTTCATGCGCTGCCTCTTTCAAAATCGACACTGTCCCGATACAAATCAGCAACCCGATCTGCCATGTGCGATGCTGCAAATTCTTTTGAGATTGTTTCTTTTCCTCTGAGCGACATTTCTACTCGTAATTCGGGATGAAGAATCAGACTGTTCATTGCTCCGGCAAGTTCATTGACGTCATTTGCTTTGACGAGTAATCCGCTTTTCCCATTCTCAACAATTTCCGGTATGCCATCAACGTTCGTTGCAATCACCGGTTTTGCAGATGCCATCGCCTCAAGTAACACTATCGGCTGGCCTTCCCATAATGATGAGAGCACAAAAATGTCCATTGCGGAAAGAAGATCCGGAATGTCTGTCCTTCCACCCGGAAAACTTACTTTTCCGGTAATTCCCAGCTCCTGTGAAAGGCGCTCCAGGTAGCTTCGCAATTCTCCTTCTCCCACAATCCAAAGTCGCGCATTGGGATGCTGATCCGCAATCTTCTTGAATGCCCGAAGAAGAATGTCTTGTGCCTTTTGTTTGTGAAGTCTGCCAACGGTTCCAAAAACAATTTCACCTTCCTGAACACCGAGCGATTTTCGAATGTCATTTTTTTTTGTTTGATCGGAGAATTTCTCCACCTCGATCCCGTTATAAATTACCACCCCCTTTTTCTCCGTTACTATTCCTGCCTCCAATCCCTTCCTCAAATCGGATTTACAAACGCAAACGACTTTCGACGTGAATGGTAACGCAAGTCTATCGGCAAACCGGAAACTCTTGCGTCCCTCCTGCGCGTTACTCAGATAGTGAAGTCCATGATACGTGTGAATTCTCACTCGTGGTGCACCATTCAGTGTTGCCGCCATCCTTCCCCAGAAGCCGGCTGTTCCTCCGTGTGTATGAAGAATGTCGAAGTCGGTTTCCCTCAGTTGTTTCCTTACCTCGTTCAATGTTTTCAGACTGAAGGCGTTCGAAATCGATATTGGCAGTACCGGAATGCTGTTCAGTTTTGCTTCATCGACCAAATATCCGTTGGGTTCGGTTGCAATGGCAACATTAAACTCCTTTTTGTCTAGATATTTTGAGAGCAGAAGAACATGCATTTGTCCGCCGCCAACGCTTGCTTCGTCGATCATCTGCAGGACGCGGATCTTCCTCATATCTTTCCCGCCATCTTCAACAACGATTCGACGAAGCGGGCATTGAACCCGGCATGATGCTTTCGATAATAATGGAGCTGGCTCTGGCGGTAATGCTTATTTACTTCCGCCCCGTTTCCATCTGAACTTCCTCCTAGCAAGTGTACGACACTTGTCAGAGGATGATAGACGATTTTCCAGCCGGCATCAGCAATACGTTTACATAGATCTTTATCTTCATAATACATAAACATCTTCTCGTCAAATCCATTCACTTTTTCGAATGCATCCCGTCGAACCATCATGCAGGCACCGGTTACCCACCCGGATTCCTTCGTGCTGCATGACAATGCGGCATTAAGTTTGGAAAATGTGCGATGCCAGTGCCGGTCGGCTGCATAGCGAATTTTATCTGCGAATTCGACGGCGAAGCCGGGCAAGCGTCCCGATGATAACTGCAAAGTCCCATCGGCAAAAGTCAGCCGCGGACCTACGATGCCAACTTCTGCATGATCATCCAAATACTTCGAGAGAATAGCAATCGAGTTTTCGATAAGGTAGGTGTCGGTATTCAGAAAAAGAACTTTCGAACCATTTGCATGCTGTACGCCAAGATTATTCCCCGCACTGAAACCCAGATTGGCATTACTTTCGATCAGATGGACGGAAGGAAATTCGTTCCGGATCAAATCTTTGCTCTCATCGGTCGAAGCATTGTCAACAACAATAATCTCGTACTCGACATCTCTCGTTCTAGTTACAAGAGATTGAATACACTGCCGCAGAAATCGAGCACCATTGAAGTTAACAAGAATGACTGAAACCATAGAAGATGTCACGTGCCGGATTCCTGTATATGGAACGGAAGTCTCACAAGTCGGGCATAGATTCGTGCGCAGGTGTTGAATGCACGCACAACCCCCGGCGCTCTTGACTCATCAAACACATCCGCACTCATCAGCCCGAGGATTTCTTTGTCAGAAACTGTTCGTGCTGCTTGCTCCTCCGCTCGTTGACGTCGAATCCAGTCGACGTGTGTCAGGAGCCACCAATAAGCTTTCAAAGTCCCCGTCAGCGACCGTGAGCTATTAACAGTGGCGTTTGCCGTTCTTGCCAGCACATCAAACACAAAAAAAGGAATGAGTTTGATTAACGTGCCCAACTGATAGAACAGAAATAAATTCAGTACGCGGTTTCTTTCCTGATAGAATGTAATCAGTTCTGAAGCCTGGCGTTTTACTGTTGCGTTGCCGCGATGCTGCACGGGCGAATCTGGCGCCATGCGGACATCGGATCCCTGTAATCTCATCCGCCACGACAAATATACATCCTCATGATACAGGAAAAACTCATCCAGAAAAGGTTCACGCACAATGCCCTTCCTGAACATAAGCGATGTGCCCCCGCCATAAAATATTTTCGTCGGGTCGCTAAACTGACGCATGATATTGTAGCCGAGGAAATTAATGCTGCCATTCATCTCGTAAAATTCTTCCGGCACCCCATCGGTAATTACTTTCGAGGTAACGATTGCGACATTCTTTTCTGTGAACTTTTGCAGAAGTCCCCGCAGCCAGTTGTCGCCGACGGTGGCATCGTTGTTCAGCAGGACGACAAACTCGCCAGTCGCTGATCGCACGCCGACATTATTGCCGCCGGCGAATCCGAGATTCGTTTCGTTCCGGATAAAGCGGACTTCAGGAAAACCGGCCCTGACCATCTCCACGCTGTCATCAGTCGAAGCATTATCAACGACAATTATTTCAATTGGTTTGTATGGCTGATCGAAAACACTTTTCAAACATTCTTTCAACAAAGCGGCGCCGTTGTAATTGACAATAATAACACTTATGAGCGGCGGCTGATTCAAGACGTTCAAGAAGATGTCCCCAATAATTCCTGATATACGCGTTCAGTTCGGGCAATCATCCTCTCAACTGAAAACTCCAGCTTCGCCCGCTCTCTGCCCCTGGTTCCCATCTGCTTGCACAAATCCGGCTGCTCAATAAGATGACGTAATGCACCGGCGAGTTGATCGGACTCTGCGGACTCGACGAGC
>JBKJJX010000290.1:0-9514 GCA_046597825.1 Bacteroidota bacterium
TTTCGCCACCATGAATTGAAGTCAGGCACGCCGGCCTTCTTCTGCCAATATGATTTGACAATCTCTTCCCCATCCCGTCCGGAAGCGAACATGCTGTCCAAAACTTCGTGAAGTGAACGAGTCGCATACAAAGGAAGAATGAGTGGCTGCATGATAGTTGCCGTGCCGTCGAATGCGCGTGCATCGCCCCATGCTTCAAGATAGTGCGATTCAGGAACATGCCAGAGGCACTTCAGACTCGTTTCATCTTCATGCGTTGCCAGATGGACAGTGAAAGCAACTTTCGAAATCAAATCACCAAACTTCATATCGGCGGGAGCGTTGTATACAGGATTGCAGCCGAAAATCAGCAGCATATCCACTGAACCCTTCGTAATATCATCCGCCAATTCTTTGAGAGATTGGGAATGGTTCACTGCCTGAACTTCGACCGGCTGCGTATATTCCACCGTAGCGCCGATATTTCCAAGAGCTGCATTCATTGCATGCGCCAATGCGTGGACAGACTCAGATTGATAATTTCCCGGAAAGATAATCGAAGCGCCGCGATGACGTTGCAAATCTTTTACAATTGCCGAAATAGTTTTAGCGTCGACCGGTGAATTGGCTTTCGTCACTCCGGCGACTCCAAGCTCTGCGGCAATGTTGCGCGCAAAAGCTTCGACCTCGCTTGCCTTCATTCTGAAACGATGATCTGCCATTGTCGCCGCAACGGTAGGCGAGCTTTCCGCCAAATACAATCGATTCATATCAGCGTGTTTGCCGAGAACCCGGCGCCGGTCGGTAAAATCCCGCGCCTGCCGCAAATGCGCAGGGCCGGATGCAAAAATGTCTCCGTCTAACGAGAGTACAACATCCGCCTTATCAAACTTATAGCGGGGATGGAGATATTCTCCGAAAACTGCTTTCGTTCCTTCACGGCTATTGTCGGTACCGCACGGCTCATGCTGATGCCATTTCGCCTGGGGGAATTCCGAAAGAATCGCCTGCAACTGTGCGCCAATTGTTGGCGAGGTAATGTTGGGAGTAAGGATACGCAGTCCGGCTCCCCGCAACGAACGCTGAACTTCCAGCTGCAAACGTGCAGCCTGAACGAAATTTTCCCAGCTGCTGACTGAATTATTTCGCAACACCACTTGTGAACGATCCGGGTCGTAGAGATTAAGCAACGAGGCAGTTGCAAAAATATCTGCCGCGCCGAGACTCGCAGGGTGGTCAGGATTTCCTTCAATTCCCGTCGGACGGCCTTCGTTGCTTCTGGCCAACACACCGGTCGCATACCCTTCCATCACAAACGCGGTAGCATAGTACAAAGGCTTTCCCGGAACCACCAGTTCCGGTGCTTTCACATACGGAACGATCTTTTCTTCGGGCTGCTTCACACACGCGGTAAGCCCGGCAAGCGAAAGCGACGCTCCCATTACTTTCAGGAAGTCACGCCGATTGTACCCTTCACTCCACGCGGAAGTTTCACGCGGGAATTCCTTTTCTAACAAGTTCTTGAATTCCTCGGTCTCTGCTATATCATCAAGGCTGCGCCAATACTCTCTTCCATTCTTTTCAGAAAGCCTTGCACGTATGTCCTCAATGCCCAACTTGTTCTTGTGCACTATGTTCTCGCTTGCATCGCTCATGTACTTATCTGTGACAAATGGAACAATCGGTGAGCTGCTCAAGTCGAACGTTGTATTTCTTCACTAGTTCTTTTCCGAATGTGATCTGATCTTTGGGAGGCTCGTAACTGAAATTGTAGACTTCTTCTTTCGGGCGGATGTATTTTTCGGGCGAACGATGACAATCAAGGCACCATTGCATGTGCAATGTGTTCTGCTTCCACATCAGGGGCATTGTATTGACATTGCCATGGCAAACCTGGCAAGCCATCCCCTTTGCAATGTGGATGCTATGGTTAAAGTATGCAAAATCCGGAAGGTCGTGAACGCGGACCCATTCGAGAGGTTGTTGTGTGCGATAACTCGCGCGGACGGGCTCAAGCATCGGAGCGCCGGTCCAAATCTGCGAGTGACAGGTCATGCATGTGTGCGTTGGAGGAATGCCGGCAAATGCCGATTTCTCCACTGAGGTGTGGCAATAACCGCAGCTGATGCCGAGGCCATTGACATGATGTTCATGGCTGAATGGTATGGGCTGCTCTTTCGGAACATTCACGTCTGTGAAGTATCCCGACCGGTACCCGTCCCATGCTACCCACGAACCAAATCCAACCAGGATGATCACGCCGATAATGCTGGCCCGCGATAACACCCTCATGCTCGGATGAAATATCTGGGCCATCTACGTCCGGGCTCCCTGGCTGGATTGTACTAACCTAATTGTCGATGAACAAAACTGAAGATTTCTGGACAAGATGTTGTGTTAGATGATTATGTCGGAGAGCAGTTGCAAATCCGGTTTTTCGATTCGATGCTTTCAAATATACACTACGAGCAACTTAGTGTCAACGAATTTGAACGGCGACATCACAAATTTCGTGAAATATTTTTTTGTGATGGAGAAATCAACAGAGAAGAGAATCAAATCCACTTCTTCATTCTAAACCACGACAACATTACTACGGCGACGACCAACATAAACACTGATGCGATGATATATCCCCCCTCGGAATGTAAACCGGGAATAAATTCGAAATTCATTCCAAAAAATCCTGTTATGACGCTCAGAGGAAGAAAGATTGTTGAAATAATCGTCAGTACCTTCATGACCTGGGATAACTTGTTCGATGTAACAGAGAGATATGCATCCATCAATCCCGAAACGACATCGCGATACGAATCTGTTACGTCCGCCATACGCACAAGGTGGTCGTACACGTTACGGTAATACATCATCTCATCTCTCGTAATCAGTTCGAACTCGCCGCGGGAAAGTCTGTTCAGCATTTCTCGCTGATACATTGCAATGCGCCGGATGGTCATGATGTTTCGTTTGAGATTAAGAATGCGGTGCATCGTATTCTGTGTCGGTGTCTGAAACACTTCGTCTTCCAGCCCGTCGATCGTATTGTCGAGCGCATCAAGTAACGGCGTGTAGTTGTCCACTATATCGTCGATGATGATGTGAAACAGGTAGTCCGGGCCACGGCCCAGTATCATCGGATTCTTAGCGCAGAGTTGGCTCGCGTGCGCAATAGAACGCAGGGGTTTATAGTGGTGTGTAACGAGAATGCCCTTCTTGAGGAAGGCGCTCAGCTGAGTAGTTTTTATTTCGATCCCTTGCGCAAACTCCTCGCGCCCCCGGCTCGCCGCTAAGGCATCCGAGTCGCTGGAGCCGCTATCCACCGGATTGAAAATAACAAACAGATACTCTCCGAAGTCTTCGACCTTCGGCAAATGCCCTTCTTCATCTTCTCCCCGATTTGCATCTTCTATTGCAAGCGGATGAACGTCCAGCAGCGCAACAAGCACAGTTTCCTCCTCCGCATCCGATGGATTTTCAAGATCGATCCACAAGAGGCCGGACTGTTGCGGCAACACCTGAGCGAGCTCTTTAATCGTGAGCTTCTTTATCTCATTGTTGAAGAAATGAAAAATGGTTGTCATCTGGATTGAATCCGCTGAGTGGGAAATTCTTCAAACAAGATTGGTAATTCAATGGAGAGAGTCAACGAAAGAGAAGGCAATGCCTCAGCAGCAAATCAACGCCGGCGTTCTTGTTCCGCATCCGGTCGGGTTCGGTTCAGATTTCTTGAGATTCAGAAACGAAGAACGCCCTCGCACACCGAAACATTGCCCTATTCGAATTCAACAGCAGACTAGTTCTTCGCCGGCTCCTCCGGCACTGCTCTCACCCAATCTCCGAAGTTTGTCAGCTCTTCCATCCGGCATGACCAGACCAGCTTGTCATCGAAGACGGTGATATCGGGACATCCATCGCACATGCTCAGCGCTCCGTTCGGCATGAAGTCCGCCGGCTGGATGATCATCACTGATTGCATGTGGAGTTTTTTGAACAACAAAGCGGGATTCCGGAGTGCGCTACGGAAGTAATTCCCCGCCGTTCGTGAGAGTCCCTTGTCGAGAGGCGAGAGTGCAAGCATTGATTTTGCACGCCCGAGAACTTTTGGTTTTGTATACGCGAGATATGTTCCGTTAATAAAGTGATGCAACGATTGCGAAAGCTCCATGAGCTTCGCACCGGCATAGCCAAAGATACGTTCCTTCGTTCCGATACGCATTGTCAGCAGCCATTTGAAATGATCGGGTCGTTCTGTCCCATTGAGATACGCACATGGCTGGAAGTCAGGATACTTCGTGCGAATCGTATCAACGATGTCGGTGGACATGATAGAAATCTTCCGATCCTCCTCGATCGCATACATAATCGGAGTCATGTCGACTTTTTTTCCGCCAACCAGATAGTCGTATCCTTTATGCACAGGCGCAGCACGGTACGCAATGAAGACAAGAATATGTACGATGTCGATATGCTTTTGTCCCCATTCAACAATTGTAGGCACATCTTTCAATGTGTGTTCGTACACCGTTGCGTTAAAGGCGCAGGAAATGCCTCCGACTGCGGCGAGCATTTCGGCATAGTGCAACCGTAAGTCGCACAATTCAAGCTCGGTCTTCCCTTTCATGTGCGGGCGTTGCTGTCCGCTGTCGATGTGAAACGTAAAACCTTCCACACCAGCGTTCTTCAATGCGCGGAGCTTGTCTATTGTTAGCGCAAGTCCGTTCGTATTGAGAATCGGTTTATGCCCGTCCTTCCGCACCATCTCAACAATTTTTTCAATTTGCGGATGCATCAGCGGGTCGCCGCCTGCTATAGAAACACCGTCAGTTTTTCGCAAGCGATTAAAAACGTCCAGCTCATGCCTGACTTGTTCCAGGGACTTGTGGGCATTCGACTCATTCTTCCTGTAGCATCCGTCGCAATACAAATTGCAGGCACTTGTCGGCTCCAGCCAATTGATTGCGTTATCCGGCAACGTCCACGGCATCCGGTACAGTTCGTTATGGTTTAACGGCCGGTGAGTTATGTGTTCCATAAATGACTCCTTAGATTGTTGAAAAAAAGAAAAAGCCTATCCCTCTTTGGTGATGAAAGAAGAATAGGCTTGTAGAGAACAATAGAATCTTACACAAAAACAACTACGGCATCACTTGCGCGCCCTGGGCTCTCGAACAGCTGAAGTGGCTGCTTTCAATTTGTATTTCATGCGGGACGGCTTTTGCGCTCCGTAATTTTCCGGAAGAGGCAATTCAAATTTTCCAGCGACAACGCCGGGGACTGAAATATCCTCATCCAATTTTTCCCAACGTAGTGCGTATCCATTGACTCTCAGGTGAACGTCTTTGAGTTGTTCATTACTCGCTCGCTTAAGAATCTCATAACGATCTGCGGGAAAACCGATGATTCTCCCATCGGTCAACTCAAGAAAAACAAGGCGACCTTCAATCCATACACGCATTGCCAAAGGTTCGACCTTTTCTTTTTCAGCGTCGCGAGTGCTCATGGTATTTTTCCTTCAGGAAATCTCGATGCTCAACAACCCAATCGCTCAATAATTCTCACATCATGATTGGGAATGCCTTTGTTCCATGCGAGACGAACAGGGTCCAGCCAGAACTTACATCCGCCAGTTGAGGCATCAACATGGATGTGGGCGGGTTCATCCCGCTCACCCGCATAAAAATGAAACCGAAACGGACCAATCCTTAAGACCGTCGGCATATCTATGCAGAGACGTTTGCTCGACGCGCCGGAACACCTTGCAACATCCCTACCGCACTGATGTCTTCATCAACATCTTCCCAATGAACGCCTTCACCATCACTGATAATTTCATAGTTTGCCCTTTGAGATGGAGTCGCTTCCGACAGCCTCCATGACCATACAAGCGGAACACTAATAACCCGACCATCTTTCAGTTCCCCACTAATCAATTCATCAGTAACTGTTATTCTCTTGATTCGAGGTTCGCTATTCTGCACAATGCTCATCCCATTGCTCCAAAATGTGTCGTTCTCTTTTCATGTGAATATGTTGGCTCATTGCAATCAAAGCTGTAGAAGAAAAACCGATATGGGCCAATAACGCCATTGACAGTCGGCATCGCATCTTATCCCCGCTTACTCATCGCAACATAATCTCTCGTATCCGGCCCGAGATAAATCTGCCGGGGACGTGCAATCTTCTGCTCCGGATCCATCAACATCTCCTCCCATTGGGCAAGCCAACCGACAGTCCTTGGAATCGAAAACAACACGGGGAACATTTCAACAGGAAAACCCATCGCCTGATAAATCAAACCGGAATAGAAATCGACGTTGGGATAGAGCTTGCGCTTTATGAAGTAATCATCCTCAAGAGCGATACGTTCCAGCTCCAGCGCAATCTCCAACTTCGGATTGCGGCCGGTTACTTCGAAGACTTCATCCGCAAGTTTCTTGATCACTTTCGCCCGCGGGTCGTAGTTCTTGTAGACGCGATGGCCAAACCCCATCAAACGCCCGCTTCCGGTCTTCACATTTTTGATGAATTCATTCACCTTGTCTTTAGAGCCGATCTCATCGAGCATATGCAACACAGCTTCGTTCGCTCCGCCGTGCAGCGGTCCGTAGAGCGCAGCCGCAGCGCCCGCCATAGCCGAATACGGATCGACAAACGAACTTCCGATTCCGCGCATTGCATTCGCGCTGCAATTCTGTTCATGGTCTGCGTGCAGGATAAACAGAATATCAAGCGCTTTCACGAGTGTCGTGTTTGGCTCGTACTTCGGCTCTGTCATTCTCCACAGCATACTCATGAAGTTCCCGATATAACTCAGCGAATTATCAGGATACACATACGGCCTGCCCTGGCTGTGCCGGTATGCGAACGCGGCAAGCGTCGGCATCTTTCCGATGAGGCGCAGAACCTGCTTGCGCCTCGACTCCGGATTGTGTATGTCCGCTCCATCGCGGTAAAAGGTCGAGAGCGCACCGACTGTACTGATCAACATTCCCATCGGATGCGCGTCGTAATGAAAACCATCCATCAGCTTCTTGATGTTTTCATGAATCATTGTGTGAAAAGTGACGTCATTCACCCACGCTTCATACTGAGTCTTGGTAGGCAGTTCTCCGTATAACAGGAGCCATGCAGTCTCAAGGAAATTGCTTTTCTCCGCAAGCTGCTCAATTGGGTAGCCACGATAGCGTAGAATTCCCTTGTCTCCGTCGATGAACGTGATCTTACTCCTGCACAATGCCGTATTCATGAACGCCGGATCGTACGTCATCAAACCAAAATCATCTTCCTTTACTTTGATTTGTCGCAGATCCATTGCTCTGATCGTTTCGTCAGTAATAGGGACTTCATATGTTTTTCCGGTACGATTATCTTTAATTGTCAGTGTTTCAGCCATGAAAACTCTCCTTCAGAATCAATAGTGTTGCGAGGCATTTGGTATACGTAAGATACGGAAGAGAGCGGTTACTCTCAACAATGTTGGAGTCCCCAATTCCAAAATAACTTCTCGCGCAAAGACGCAGTGCCGGCAAAGGCATCAAATCGATTTAGAGGAATCGAATAGCCGTTGCAATATTGTGAATCATTCTCGTACATTCCATCCAACAACATTTGAAGGAAGTACACAATGTCAATCAGGATTTTTATTACCGGCGGAACATTCGACAAAGAATACAATGAAGTCGAGGGCACCCTCTTTTTTAAGGATACCCATCTCCCTGAAATGTTGAAGCTCGGCAGATCAAACATCCCTGTTGAGGTCAAGACTCTTATGATGATTGACAGCCTGGAGATGACGGATGCCGACCGTGCGTTAATTGTGGACAGTTGCCGCACAGCCCGCGAAGACAAAATCCTGATTACGCACGGCACGGACACAATGGAAACAACTGCCCGGGCGCTTGGCACAGCAGCGCTGGACAATAAAACTGTTGTTCTGACGGGCGCGATGGTGCCGTACAAATTTGGCAGCTCTGATGGATTGTTCAACCTCGGAAGTGCGCTGGCGTTTGTGCAGGCCTTGCCGGCTGGAGTGTATATTGCAATGAACGGGAAATGCTTTACGTGGGACAATGTGCGGAAGAACCGCAAAGCCGGACAGTTTGAAGTACTGCGGTAGATCAGTATCTCGTTACACGAATACTTGAAACACCTGCCTCCGCGTTGATGAATATTTTTCTTCCTGCCGAACTGAAGTTTTTCGTCCGATATGTATCGTCGCTGATCTTGTCAAAATCGTCGAAGTGTTTACTCGAAAGCCCCTCATCAATTCTGATCTCGCATCCCGCTGAATCGGGAATCGATAGTCTGATCTTCGAAGCGCCTGCTTTAAGAGTTACATGTGTTTCTTCCGGATGCATCCCGAACTTCAATCGCACGGATGCTGCACCCGCTTCGATGCGGAGGCGTTCTACTTTCAGCGGACTCAAATCCAATTCAACAGTTGCTGCGCCGATTTCATACTTCATGTCCCACACCGGCAACGCATTCAGCTTTACGTTGACCGAGTTCATCGAGCGATTCGGCCACCAATGTTTTATTCGTACATCGCCTTCCGGGTGTAACTGAAGGGTCACCTCATCGTTGGTTGAAGCCCGTTCAAGTTCGTACTTGCCGATGCTTGAATTCACTTTCGCAAACAGGAGCTTGTCGGATGTTGTGTCGATCGTGAACGTCCCTGCCGCTGCACCCAGAGTAAAGGATGCTTTTTTTATTGTTGAGGTAAACGGCTCGGAAAACTCCTGCACGCTGGCAGGAGATTCGTCATCATCAGACGTCATCCGGTCCCAATGGAGCCAGCCCATATTGAAAAATCCGTACAGCACAAACGCAGAGAAGAGCGCGGCAAGGGCAGCGAGAATCCATTTAAAGCGCAAACTCTGAAGCATGACGGCCAGCCCGATCAAGACAAACGCCAGCGGCCAGAATCTCCAGATATGCTCAAATCCCAAATCGAGATCGTAATTCCTGCCGATAAGCAGCAGCGTACCAAGCGTGACTAAGAAGATTCCCCAGAATATGCGTGATGGTTTCATAATAGTATAGAGAAGATATGACGAGACGGTTCGAATGGACTGAGTGTACGTCCGACACACACTTTTGTTGCAATCTTACTTTACGAGATAACCGCCGTCGATCAGAAAATCGCTGCCGGTAATAAATGATGCATCGTCACTGGCGAGAAATGCGACTCCCGCTGCGACCTCCTCGGGTTTTCCCTGCCTGCCGAGCAAATGCATAGCGGATGCTTTTTTATCTTCTTCCTAGCATTTCGGAATGACGTTTAATCTAGATTGTCATGCTGAATTTATTTCAGCATCTAAATAAGGCAGCCGCATTGAGCACCGTTAGATTCCGAAATTCCGCCTTCTGAATCCCGCCCTATGAGCGGAATCCTGAAAGCGGGACAAGTTCGGAATGACATTGATTCTATGGCATGAGGATGGGAAAGAATTTAAGAACAGTTCAAGATCAGGTTGGAGATGAAATATTCCGAAGCGCTTGTTCAAGATACCACGGGGGTATACGAGTGTCAAAC
>JBKJJX010000093.1:0-9275 GCA_046597825.1 Bacteroidota bacterium
AACGATATTTTTTCCTGCAAGGAGAACGCTGGTCGCCCGCAGAATACCATCCAGCGTTGATTGTCCGGTGCCGAACACGTTATCAAAATCCCATTTTGTTTCCGCGTCGTTCACGGCAATGACGGGATACTTCAACGCACCATCAGCCGCCATCGAGCGCAAGCGATGGACGCCCGTGGTTGTTTCTTCTGTCCCGCCAATCACATACTTCTCCGCAAACTCAGGGTGGTTTTTGTGGATGGTAAAGATCAGGTCGGCGCCGTCATCGAGCGTGAGGTTCGGATGGAATTTCAATGTTTCTTCGATGCACCAATAGAATTCCTTTACGTTCATTCCGTGCCATGCGAAAATGGAAATCCCCTGCGCAGCAAGCGATGCAGCTACTGGGTCATTCGTCGAAAGCGGATTACATCCGCTCCAGCTTACTTCCGCGCCCGCAGCGACGAGCGTTTTCACGAGTACTGCTGTCTCCTTTGTTACATGCAGACAGCCGGCAATGCGATATCCCTTCAACGGCTTGGTCTTGCTGAATTTCTCGCGCAACGCTGCCATAACGGGCATCCGTGATTCTGCCCAATCAATAAGCCGGTCGCCTTCAGCGGCGAGGTTCATGCTCTTAACTTTGTACTTACCTGATTTGTGATCCATTTCATCCTTTAAAAATTATTTGTAATGATGGTTAGAAAAATGTCTTTTGATTCGGGGAAAACATCCCTCTTCTTCTACTCTGTTACCGCGTCGCTTTTCTGAATGTGCTCACGAGATCGAGATTTTCCCACGTAAAATCTTTGTCATCGCGCCCGAAATGTCCGTACGCTGCTGTCTTCTTATAAATGGGACGCTTGAGTTTCAATCGCTCGATCAATCCGGCGGGCGTCATATCCACTTCTTTCTTGATCATCCGCTCAAGTTCGAGATCAGGAATGCGACCGGTACCGTTCGTCTCCACGTGAATTGAAACGGGCTCAGCCACGCCGATTGCGTATGCAACCTGAATCAAACATTCGTCGGCAAGTCCGGCTCCGACAACGTTCTTCGCTATATGCCGCGCCGCGTAAGCAGCACTTCTGTCAACCTTCGAAGGATCCTTGCCGGAAAATGCGCCCCCGCCATGGGGTGCGCGGCCACCGTACGTATCGACAATGATCTTGCGTCCTGTCAGTCCGCTGTCGCCATGCGGTCCGCCGATTTCAAATTTGCCGGTTGGATTCACGTGAATGACAAGCTTTTTATCGCGAAGGTATGAGGGGATGACTTCCTCTATAACATACTTTGTAACGTCTTTCTTGATTTTTTCCTGCGAGACATCCGGATCATGTTGGGTGGAGATAACAACAGTGTGGACACGAACAGGCTTGCGCCCGTTATATTCAACAGTTACCTGCGATTTTGCATCCGGACGGAGATACGGCATCAGTTTCGGATTGTTCTTGCGGATGTCGGCAAGTTTCTTGACGAGTTTGTGTGAATACATGATTGCCATCGGCATGTATTCGGGGGTTTCGTTCGACGCGTAGCCGAACATCATTCCCTGATCGCCGGCGCCTTGTTTTTTCTTTTTCTTCTTGTCCGTATTCACACCCATTGCAATGTCCGGTGATTGCGAATGCAACGCCGCAAGTATGCCGCAGGAATTTGCCTCGAACATATAGTCGGCTTTTGTGTAACCAATCTCGCGGATTACCTGCCGGACAACATCAGGAATATTCACGTATGCATTCGTGGTGACTTCACCCGCAACAACGACCTGACCAGTCGTAACGAGTGTCTCGCATGCAACACGCGAGTGTGGATCCTGCTTCAGCATTTCATCCAGAATGGCGTCGGAGATTTGATCCGCTACTTTGTCCGGATGTCCCTCGGAAACAGATTCGGATGTAAATAAATAAGACATAGTGTTCCTCAATTAGTTCAGATTATTTAGTTTGAAATTCAAAATGCTGGGAAGAACCAAAATCCCGGAGGTGGGAACAAGACAACCAACCCCTTAATAGAAATCAATTTCAGAAGAGCCGCCTACATTAATCCGCTTATAACTTCCCTTCACAATCGATCCGTTACCGACAATTGAATTATCGAGCAGCGCCTTATGAACCTGCGCATCTTCGCTGATGATCGAATTACGAATAACAGAATCGGTGACAACCACATTATCGCCGATTGTCGTATAGGGACCAATTACACAATTCGCCAGCTTGGCGGTTGATGCGATGTAGACCGGCTCATTGACCACAACTCCGGGCATGACACGTGAAGTCGATTTTTTCTCAAGCAGCGCCCGATTCGTCGATAGCAATGTTTCCGGTTTTCCGCAATCAAACCAGCCGTCAACCATAAACGTCGTAATCTTCTCTCCGCCATCAATCATTATTTGCAATGCGTCCGTCAGCTGGTACTCTCCCTTTGTCCGGATATCTTTGTCGACCAACTCATTGAGCGCCGAGACGAGAAGTTTCGGATTTTTGATGAAATATAATCCGACCACCGCGAGATTGGTTGTAGGGTGTTCAGGCTTCTCAATCAGTTTCGTGATCACGCCATTATTCGTCTCGGCAACCCCGAAGCGGCGGGGATTTTCCACCGTCTTTACACCGATGGAAGACGAAGCCGACTTCAGAACCGGTCCAAGTTCAACATCAAAAATTGTATCGCCAAGAATAATCAGAACAGGCTCGGTGCCGATTGTGTGCTTCGCCAAATAGATTGCGTGGCCTAGTCCGTGACGTTCCTCTTGCTCAACGAAATCAAACTTAAAATCCGGATACGACTTTGTGAGATGCTCACGAATCATATCGCCCATATGGCCGATGATAATGGTCGCTTCATGAATGCCCTCGCCAATGATTTTATCGATGATATGATAAATAATCGGCTTCCCGGCGACATTCAGGAGTACTTTAGGGATTGCATATGTATGGGGACGTAATCTGCTTCCAACACCGGCGACCGGTATGATTGCTCTCATATTCTATTGTCTAGTGTATAGCCCGGAAGAAATTCTTTTGTTGAATAAGGTAAGGAAGTATACTTAGAGAATCAATGAATCTGCGTGCGTCGTATCAATCAGCCGCATCACGTGGCTCACGACCGCAAATTGATTCTCGCGCCCCTTTTGGCTATCTTTTCATCAACGCTTTGTCCCACATCTTTTTCTTGTTCCCGGGAGAAGCCATGCCTGCCACTCAACTCCAATGATCCGAAATGTCAACACGGGCACATTCAACACCTTCACGCAAGCAGCAGCATATTGCACTCACCTTGCAAAGGAATGTCTCGTTCAAATCCAAGACAACCGGGCTCGACCAATTTGAATTTGTCCACAATGCTTTGCCTGAAATCAGTTTTTCGGAGGTCGATACCTCCGTTTCTTTTCTTGGAAAGAGACTCGCTGCGCCCCTCATGGTTTCCTGCATGACAGGAGGTTACAAAAATGCCCTCTCAATCAACCGGCAACTTGCCGAGGTTTGTGAGGAATGCGGCATCGCAATGGGTGTTGGCAGTCAGCGTCAGGCGTTGGAAGACAGTCAATATCATCGGACATTTAGTGTTGTACGGGAATCCGCAATGTCGATTCCTGTTGTGGGCAACATCGGCGCGGCAGAAGTCGTAAGCCTGGCGAGTTCCGGTTCAATTCAAAAGCTTATCGATCTCATCAGAGCCGATGCATTCACTGTCCATCTCAATCCGCTGCAGGAATTTCTTCAGCCGGAGGGAAATACAAATTTCAAAGGAGTGTTGGACGGTATTGGATCGCTGGTCCGACAATCCCCGGTTCCCATCATTGTCAAAGAAATCGGAGCGGGCATTTCCGCGAATGTCGCACAAAGATTGCTGGATGTTGGAGTTCAGTATATCGATGTCGCCGGAGCGGGCGGCACAAGCTGGGCCGGAGTAGAAACGATGAGACGCAAAGATAAAATCGTCGCAGAAAAATTCTGGGATTGGGGAATTCCAACATCGGTCGCGCTGCAGAATGTCGCTGCTCTCAAATCTTCAACCACGCCGTTTACTCTGGTCGGATCGGGGGGAATTTCCTCCGGCTTTGATGTTGCCAAGTGTATCGCGTTGGGCGCTGACATTGCAGCATCAGCGCGACCAATGCTTAAAACTCTGCAAGCGAAAGGGAAAGCCGGACTTCGTTCTCTCATCGAACAATGGGTTGAAGAAATCAGAGGCATCATGTTTCTGACCGGCAGCAAAACAATCGCTGACTTGCAGAAGGCTGAATTGGTGAGGTACGGGTGAAGGTCCACGAACGGCGTTATCGGAAATTGCGTCTGCTGGTGGATACGAAGCTTCGAACTCTCGTCAGACAAAAGCAACCGAAGGAATTGACCGATGCATGCCGGTATGTTCTTTCAGCCGGCGGAAAGCGGGTTCGTTCAACGCTTCTCCTTTTGTCGTGTGAATCGGTCGGGGGAGATGTGCGAGACGCAGTCCATGCAAGTGCAGCCATTGAACTAATGCATAATTTCACACTCGTGCATGACGACATAATGGATAATGCAAGTTCGAGGCGGGGACGACCGACAATTCATACCCGCTGGAATGTGAACAACGCCCTTCTCACGGGAGATGTGTTGCTCGGGCTTTCGTATAAACAAATGCTCCAAACAAATTCAGCGAGTATTCAATACCTCCTCAAAATTTTTACACAAGGATTTCTCGATGTCTGCGAAGGCCAGGCTCTTGATTTGGAATTCGAACATCGATCCGACGTCAGGCTCAGAGATTATTTTCAGATGATAGAAAAGAAGACCGGCAGACTTATCTCAACCTCAACTGAGCTCGGCGCGGTGATCGGCGGCGGAACTAACAGGCAGATTTCAGCACTTCGAACATTCGGGCAGTACCTCGGTCGGGCGTTTCAGTTGCAAGATGATCTTCTTGATGTTGTCGCGGAGGAAAAGGAATTTGGAAAGCGAATCGGGGGCGACATCATTGAGGGTAAAAAAACATTCCTGCTACTCCGATCACTTGAAAAAGCAAAAGGGAAAGATCGCGCCGCATTAATGAACGTCATGAACCGGCGGGGAGCGACTTCTCACCTGCGCACGAAAGGTCAGGCAGCGGAAGTGCGCAACGTAACATCAATCTACAATTCAACAGGCGCTCTGGTTGCCGCACGAAAACAAATTCAGAAAGATACGTCCAGGGCACGGACAGCATTGAGATCCTTGCCGGCAAGCAGCAGCCGAGAGGCTCTGCTCTGGTTTTCTGATATGCTCTTGTCACGAACATTTTGATGTGCAACCAGCGACTGTATGATTGAGGTGACTGTTACAATAAGAAATCGTGCGGGACTCCATACCCGTCCCGCTGCATACGTCGTGAAGACAGCTGCGAAATTTGAGGCAGAGTTTACAATCTGCAAAGAAGGAATGGAGATCAACGGGAAAAGCATTATCGGTGTCATGACGCTCGCAGCAGAGCAAGGTTCAGAGTTGCTTCTGCGCTTTGAAGGCAGCGACGAGGAACAAGCGAAGGATGCAGTCGTGAGTTTGTTTGAACGTGGTTTCGATGAGCCATAGTATGGAAGAACTGAAGTCAAAGGAGATGGTACTTAACGGCATTCCCGCAGCGCCGGGCATTGCGATCGGACCGGCATATTTGTACACAAAAAATATCCCGAAAGTCCAGCAGCGGGCAATCTCCCCTGAAGAAGTCGCAGCAGAACTCGAACGTCTTCAGAACTCTCTTGTGCGATCGGAAAAGGAACTTCAGAAAATCCTTTCCTTTGCAGAACAAAAACTCGGAACGCAGAGCGCAAAAATATTCGAAGCGCAGATAATGATTTTGAATGATGGCGTGCTTATGGATGCAATCGCAAAACGGATTGCAGTTGAACTCAAGAACGCCGATTACATTGTGTTTGATGAAGTCGGAAAATACCGCAGCTTGATGATGTCCTCGCAGGATGAATACATTCAGGAGCGGGCGCACGATGTGGATGATGTGATGAACAGAATCATCCGCAACATTCGTGACCAGAAACTCTTCTCAAAACTCGAAGGAGCTGCGATCATTGTTTCCGAGTTCCTGACTCCTGCTGATACGGTGATCTTCAGCCGGAATCAAATTCTCGGCTATGCGACCGACACGGGCGGCTTCACGTCGCATGCAGCATTGCTGTCGCGCTCATTGCAAATACCCGCGGTCTTGGGTCTCCAATCTGCTACCAAAGAGGCGAAGACCGGCGACACTATCGCGATTGACGGATATGCCGGCACAATCTTCATCAACCCTTCGGAAGAAACGATCGAAGGACTGAAACGAAAAGAGCAGCGGCTGAAAGAATTTGAAAAGAACCTTGAAGGCATTGCAACGCTGCCGGCGGAAACGCTCGACCATAAACGGTTTGAACTTTCTGCCAACATCGAGCTTGAAGAGGAAATTGAATTTGCGCTGAAGCAGGGTTCACGCGGAATTGGCTTGTACCGCACTGAAAGCCAGCTGATGCGCCACGGAAAATTCCCGACAGAAGATGAGCAGGCCGCCGAATACACGCACCTCGCCGAAGCAATGTTCCCGCATCCCGTCATGTTTCGCACGTTCGATATCGGCGGCGATAAAGTGCTACCGGTGACGCACAAGGAAGAGAATCCGTTCCTCGGTTGGCGC
This sequence comes from Bacteroidota bacterium, assembly GCA_046597825.1. Lineage (GTDB taxonomy): Bacteria > Bacteroidota > Ignavibacteria > UBA10030 > UBA6906 > CAADGV01. The sequence continues at coordinate 6,622 of JBKJJX010000093.1, forward strand.
GGCATCAGAGTTTCCCTCGACCGGCCGGATATGTTTCTGGATCAGCTGCGCGCCATTCTTCGCGCAAGTGCGAAGAAGAATGCACGCATACTCCTTCCGATGGTGAGCAAAGTACTGGAGGTGCGAAGGGCGAAGGAATATCTCAAGCAGGCGAAAGATGACCTGAGGGCTCGGGGAATACCATTCGACTCTGCAATCAAGATGGGAGTGATGATTGAAGTACCATCAGCCGCGGTACTTGCGGAAGAGATCGCAAAAGAATCGGACTTCCTCAGCATTGGAACTAATGATTTGATTCAGTACTTGCTCGCAGTTGACCGTGGGAATAGCCGCGTTGCCTCGCTGTATCAGGAATTCAACCCAGCTGTCATTCGCACAATCAAGAAAATTATCGATGCGGGTCACGCTCATAACATCTGGGTCGGGATGTGCGGCGAGATGGCGGCAAATCCGCTGGCAACCATGCTGCTCGTGGGAATGGGACTGGATGAATTCAGCGTCGGCCCTTCTTTCCTACCGGAAATAAAAAAGATTATTCGTTCCATCAAACAAAAGGAAGCAAAGAAAGTCGCAGAGAAGGCGCTTGCTCTGACAACGGAAAGTGAGATCAAAGAGTATCTTTCATCAACGTTGATTTCAAAATTGCCCGAGATTCCGTTCGAAGAAGTTGAACCGTCACATTTTCCATAGTTTCACTCATTCACAATCAGAAGACAAATGACACTTGAAGAAATACACTCGCTGGATCCTGATGGCATGTACAATTTGATCCATGGTTTTCCTCAACAAGTTGAGGAGGCAGTCACAATCGGCAACGCAGCAAAAGTAAACGTGGATGTCCGGGCAATTCAGAATATCGTGCTCTGCGGACTCGGCGGCTCAGCCATCGGCGGCGACTTGCTCAAGAGCTACCTTGCCGGCGAGTTGCCGGTTCCGTTGATTGTGAACCGCAATTACACGCTGCCGAAGTTTGTGGGCAAGAAAACGCTTGTGATCATCTCCAGCTACTCGGGCAACACAGAAGAAACAATTTCCTGCTACAGAGAGGCAATCAAACGCGGCGCAAAGATTTTTTGTATTTCTTCCGGCGGTTGGGTTGAAAAAACTGCAAAGCAAAAAAAGCATCCGCTTATCAAAGTGCCGGGCGGACCTTCGCCACGGGCTGCGCTGGGCTATTCATTCTTCCCACTTCTGATTGCTCTCTCAAAGCTCAGGCTTATTAAAGATAAAAACCGTGAGATACAGGAAACGCTCTCGTTGTTGAAAACGAAGGCGGAGGAGTATGGCGATCCGGCCTCATCAACCAACAGAGCATTGCAACTTGCCGAACAATTGCGCGGACGAATCGGGGTTGTGTATTCCTCCACCGAACGATTCGATGCTGTCGGAACCCGCTGGCGCGGACAAATGGCGGAGAATGGAAAGTCGCTGATGTGGGGACACGTTCTGCCGGAGATGAACCACAATGAGCTTGTTGGATGGAAGGCATTGAAAGAACAGATGCGGGACATGCAGGTTTTCTTTTTGCGTGATGCAGAAGATCACCCGCGCATAGCAATCCGAATGGACATCACGAAAAAGATCATCAGCGAACATACGGGTAATATTACCGACGTGCAAAGTGAAGGAAAGTCGCTGCTTGCCAGAATGTTTTCTCTTGTGAATCTGGGTGATTGGGTGAGCTTCTATCTTGCTATCCTTCACAACGAAGACCCAATGCCTGTAAAAGTAATTGACCATTTGAAAAACGAATTATCTAAAGTCTAAAGGAATTGCTGGACGACCAGACCGTCGCCCACAAAAAAAACAAATGACCAAACAACACAGAACAGCAATTATCGTTTTCATTCTCACGATGGCAGCGATTGTTTTCGTGACGTTCTTTAGAAACGGGACATCGTGGTAATCCCGGAACGAAGAGGACGGCTGGCGCTGTTTCTCGTTTCGCTGCTTCTCATTCCCTTCCTGCTTCTTCTTGCCGAAGTGTTCGTCCGGACTTTTGTTCCCGGCATTCAGTTCCTCGGCTCGGACAGAACATTGTATCGTGAAAATGCCTTCGGGAATACATATGGATGGGTGCCGAATACCAGCGGTGTCAGTTTCGGCGCGCCGGTCCGGATCAACAGTCGTGGCTTCCGCGATCTCGGCGGGCCGGCGGAAGCGGCCTCGGGCCTCCTCCTTATCGGTGATTCAGTGACGTTCGGCGTCGGCGTCGATGCATCGTCCACGTTTGCAGGAATGATCCAGGCAGCGCATCCATCGTTGAACATTATCAACTCGGCAGCAATCGGCTACTCGATTGAGAATTATTCTGACGTGGTGGATTACCTTCTCGATCGTGATTCCACCATTCGGCAGGTGATTATCTGCTACTCGCTAAACGATGCGGAGCCTTCACTCTCTGTCCGCTACGATCCCCCGCCATTCTGGAATATCCGAAAGTTTTTTCGTGAACATTCGAAACTCTATCTCTGGATGAAAGCGACCTTCTTCGATAGAAGTGAGGATTATTTCTTTCATGACCTGGAATTGTATCAGCCGCATTCCCAACATTTGCAACACATGCTTAATGTCTTCGGTGAGCTGCTCGGGAAGATTCGCAGCAAAGGGATTGCATGCAGCGTTCTCATTCTGCCCTACGAATATCAATTGAG
>JBKJJX010000125.1:0-8910 GCA_046597825.1 Bacteroidota bacterium
CTGCACTGTTGCGCGCAACAAACCGTCTGCGCTTAAGTCAAAAAATCTGATGCAAACAGCCCAATAAATCCCCCCGGGTTCTATTCTGCGTGACGGATAGGGCCTTTTTATTTTTTCTCTATGGATGTCGAACGTAAATATCTGCTGCATATCCTTCGCGAAGTCCAGTTTGCGACTCAGGCACAGTACGGAGAAGAAGCTGCACTTAAGATAGCGGAGATTATCCGGTGGATGTCGCAGGCGAAAGATATCCACGAGGCGGTCCGTTCTTTATATTATGTCGCGGGACTGGATCAATTTGCGTTACGCCTCCTTTGGTTGATCGACCTGGTTCGTTTAGATGGCAAAGCCCTTAGTGACTCGGTGACCGCGCACGAAGTTAAGAACTTGCTTACTCAAATCACTTCATTTTTATCAACGACGTCCAAAACGGCATATTCAGAAATTCATGGCTAATATTTTTCCGGTAATAATGGCAGGGGGTGTCGGAACACGTTTCTGGCCCCGTAGTCGAGAAAAATCTCCAAAGCAACTCCTCGAAATTGTGGGAAAGGGGACGTTGATCCAGAATACTGTCAAACGCCTCACTCCATTTGTCGATGTCCGGAAAATTTTCGTTGTCACCAACAAGCTCCAACGCGGGCTGACGAGCAAGCAACTCGATGTCCTGAACGTGGATCAGGATAAAATTCTCCTCGAGCCCGTTGGCCGGAATACTGCTGCCTGCATCGGGCTTGCGGCGTTGCATATTGCCCGGCTAGACCCTCAAGGTGTCATGGTGGTTCTTCCCTCCGACCATCTCATTGAAAATTTGGCGGAGTATGAACGCGTTATTACTCTTGCAGTCGAGATTGCAAAGGAATCCGGCAGCCTGCTCACTGTAGGCATCCAGCCAACGTATCCGGAAACAGGTTACGGTTACATTCAGATGTTTAATGAGGATGGAAAGCATAATCCGTATTTCTCCCGCGGCGTGTATAAAGTGAAAACCTTTGCGGAGAAGCCTACGTTTCAGGTTGCGGAAAAATTTCTTGCGAGCGGCGACTTTCTTTGGAACAGCGGGCAATTCGTATGGCGCGTGGATGTAATTCTCAAAAAAATGCAGTCACTACTTCCCGATCTTTATTCCGAGTTGATGAAAATCGAGAATGATATCGGGACGTCTCATTATCATGCAACTCTGGAAACGGTGTATGGACTTATTCGCGGCATATCGATAGATTACGGCGTGATGGAGAAGGCGGAAGATGTCTATATTATACCCGGCAACTTTGGATGGAGTGATATCGGATCGTGGGATGAGGTCTACAAAATGTCCGGCAAAGATGAACAGGGTAACTGTATAACGGGAAAAGTTATTCAAAAGGATACAAAGAATTCGTATCTGTACTCGCAGGATAAGGTAATTGCTACTGTGGGTGTGGAGGATTTGATTGTTGTGGATACCGGCGATGCTTTGTTGATCTGTAAACGAGGGCGCTCGCAGGAAGTAAAAGACATTGCCGACTATCTGAAAAGAAAACAAATGAACGAATATCTGTGATGATGCGATACCTTTTCATTTGCGTTCTGATATTTACTGCTGCCATTGTGCTTACCGGCTGCGGAACCACCTACAAAAGCACCAATGCGTCTTACACGGACGAGTTGGAAGGAACGGCTTCTTATTATGCAGAAGATTTTAACGGACGGAAAACGTCAAACGGGGAAATCTACAATATGCATGCGTTGACCGCTGCGCATCGAACCCTGCCGTTTAACTCCAGAGTACGTGTGACAAATCTGGATAACAACAGAAAAGTCGATGTCCGCATCAATGACAGGGGACCGTTCAAAGGAAACCGTGTTATCGACCTTTCATACAAAGCTGCATTGGAAATCGGCTTGATTTCGAATGGAACGGCTCCGGTATCCATTGAAATCCTGAAACTCGGAACTTCATCAACCAACTGACAACCCGAATGGCAAAAGTTCTTATCACGGAAGCTTCGGTGAAGGAAGCTATCGCCGGTGGAAAGAAGAAGCTTTCTGTCCCGAAGGGAGCCATTATCACGCCTCTTGCAGCGGAGCTTGCTTCGTTCAACGGAGTGGAATTTGTTGATGTTGTTGAGATAAAAAAAACTGCACCGGACACCACGAAGCAGCTTTCCCACCCGGCAGAGTCATCCTCGGCGAAGGACAAGCCAGTTGCATTCGGCAGCGATCACGGTGGCTTTCAGCTGAAAGAGCAATTGAAGAAATATGCCGAGTCGCTGGGCTACAAAGTCATGGATGTCGGAACGAACTCGGAAGAACCGTGCGACTATCCGGATTTCGCCTATGCTGTCGCGCGTGCGGTGGCGGGCGGTGAGGCGTGGCGCGGTGTGATGATTGATGGAGCCGGAATCGGCTCATGTGTCGTTGCGAACAAGGTCCCCGGAATCAAGGCAGCTTGTTGCCACAATGAATTCGTCGCACGTAATGCCCGCGAACATAATGACACGAACGTACTCACCTTGGGTAGCAGAGTAACAGGGTCTGAAGTATGTAAGGAGATCCTGCGAATCTGGCTGGAGGCTTGGTTCGCAGGCGGGAGGCATCGCCAGCGGGTAGACAAGATTGATGAAGTAGAAAAGCGATTCACGAAATGACCAAAACCAGCCTCTAAAGCTGGTTTTTTCTTTTTATAAGCGGAACCTCGTATGCCTTAAGAAAAACTAACTTGACTCTTTTTCCCTATGCGGCTATCTTGTTGCGTACTTGGAAGGCACTTGTGGAACTTGTTACCGATTTCCTAATCCATTACATCAGGTGATTTAGAAAACCCTAACAAATTATCCATCCACATTTTGGGGATTGAGAAGGATGAATAAGCAACTCTACTCTGTTTGCGTTTTTGTGGTATTCATTGGTATTAATTGTACACCGGCTACAGAGAATGTTGTCAAGCGGTCTGAAGATACAGGAGCCGGAAATGAAACAATTGCCCCATCAGAAGAAGGGGCAGTAAAGATTGTAAAATTGCCTGTTCTGGATAGGGCCACGAGGCAGATCATTAGGAGCTATGGGTCCACGATTCGGAAGTATTCTGTGAAGTATGGATTTGACTGGCGATTGAGCCTTGCCGTCATGAAGGCTGAATCGAATTTCCTGGATTCAGCTGAGAGTCATAAAGGCGCTGCAGGATTGATGCAGATTATGCCTTCAACTCAGGAAGAAGTTGCCCGAGTGCTGGACATAAGTGATATCACTGAGCCCCAGAGCAACATTCGGGCGGGAATTTTTTATCTCAGTCGTTTATACAAGATGTTTGATGATGCAGGCGAAAATGACCGGTTGCGCCTGACGCTGGCGGCGTATAATGCAGGTCCCGGGCGCATTTTCGATGCTCAGGATGTGGCCCAATTCCTGAATCGCAATCCGGATCGTTGGCTGGCTGTGAAAGATGCATTGCCATTACTTTCGAGCAAATATGGAACACTGCACAAGAGCGTGTGGCCAAATCGAAAGCCAAAGGCCGGACCGTTCAACAATTCCCGCGAGACGCTGGCACACGTTGACAAAATCATGAACTACTACGATAAGTATCGATTAGTTTTGAATTAAAGATAGTGAAGAGAAGAAAGAAAGCGCCCGGCAATGTTCCGGGCGCTTTCATTGTTTAGCAGATGTTATGGAAGTAAAATAGCGCTGGCGATAACGGTTGTCCAGATCCCATCTTTGTGGCCTTCGGCTGATTGAGTAACGTTATACGTTTTCACAATCTTTCCGCTCATCTTGTACTGCTTCTCGCGTTCATCCCATGCAATGTTAGGATCGAATTCCACACCGAGAGTTGTGGCAAGCATTGTCGCAGCGAGATCTTCAGCGTATTCCCCCGCCTTCTCATCGGTCTCCCCGTACGGATGATGTTCTGAGAGATACCCGTATTGGTTCGGATCGGCAGGTTGTGCAACGCCAATCGAAGCCGCAATCAAGCGATTCGGTTCATTTGTCGCATTCCTCGCCATCACCGAGAATGTAATCTGGCCGGGCTGCAACATCTTCAAACCCTCATCAGGAGAAATGCGCTTGCAGTTTGGCGGATAAATACTCGACACGGTCACAAGATTGCATTTCTCTATTTTTGCATCCCGCAATGCCAGCTCAAAGGATTGTAAATAATCCTTATGGCGGCCGACTCCTTTGGTGAAAAACATTTTTCCAGGGACGTACAATTTCTCATCTCCGTTGTTAAATGAATGTAGGTTATTATTATGCCTTAGTGACTTTCAAAAATTTTCGCTTACCCACCTTGACAATGGCAGGTGCTGATATATCGATCAGTGCTTTTTCATCGGTGATCCTCTGGCTATTGACGCTCACACCGCCCTGCTCAATCATGCGTCGGGCTTCGCCGTTGGATGCAACCAGTTTAGTGTCCGTGAGAAGCTTAATGACCGCAATCGAATTTCCCTTCACGTTGAGATTCAATTCCGGAATCTCATCCGGTAAATCCCGGTTGACAAAAATCCTGTCGAATTCCTCCTGAGCTGCTTGTGCGCCCGCCTCACTGTGGTACAGTGCGACCAATTCACGCGCCAGCCGACGTTTCAGGTCTCTCGGATTTTTGGACTTGTCGTCGAGCGTTTTCTTTATCTCTGTTAACTCATCGAGACTTACATTCGTTGCAAGAACAAAATAGTCGTAGATGAGTTTGTCAGGAATGGACAGCGTCTTGCCAAAAATCTCTTTCGGAGATTCATCGATGCCAATGTAATTGTCAAGAGACTTGCTCATTTTGTCCACCCCATCAGTGCCGGGCAGAATGGGAAGGGTAATCGCAACCTGCGGTTCGAGCCCATATTCACGCTGAATGTCCCTGCCGACAAGCAAATTAAACTTCTGGTCGGTTCCGCCTAACTCAACATCCGACTCAATTGCCACGGAGTCCATTGCCTGTGCAAGTGGATAGAGAAACTCATGCACGCTGATCGGTTCACGGGCTTTGAACCTCTTTTCAAACTCGTCCCGCTCAAGCATGCGTGCAACAGTATATTTGCTCGAAAGCGTAATCACATCAGCGAAGCTCATCTTTGCGAGCCATTCAGAATTGTAAAGCATCTGAATCTTTTTTGCAGAAAGAATCTTCGTCGCCTGTTCGAAATAGCTCTGCCCGTTCTTTCGGGTTGCTTCGATCGTGAGCGGCGGACGGGTTTTGCTTCGGCCTGAAGGGTCACCGATCATTCCGGTAAAATCACCAACGATAAGAATTGCCTGATGGCCAAGATCCTGGAACTGGCGCAGCTTGCGCAGAACAACTGAATGCCCAAGATGCAGATCCGGGCGACTCGGATCGCAACCGAGTTTTATCTTCAGAGGAGTTTTGGTGGATAATGATTTTTCAAGTTTCTGAACGAGGGATTCTTCGGGGATGATTTCCGCCACACCGCGCCGGATGACATCCATCTGTTCATTAAGTGGGGGAAATGGCACTACAATTTACCTCGCATACTTTCTTCTGAGGTCACGTTTGATTTCACGCTCCGCTATATCCGCACGTTTGTCGTACGATTTCTTGCCTTGCGCCAAACCGATCAATATTTTGGCGACGTTGTTTTTGAAATACATCTTAAGAGGAACAAGCGCCAATCCCTTTTGCTGCATCTTGCCGGCAAGCTTCCTGATTTCTGTTTTGTGAAGAAGCAACTTCCGACTTCGAATCGGGTCAACATTGGAATAACTGCCTTGTTCGTATGGAGAAATGTGCATTCCAACCAGCCACAGCTCGCCATTTTTCAGCATTGCATACCCGTCGGTGAGAGTTGCCTTGCCGTTCCGAAGTGATTTAACTTCTGTTCCTTTGAGTACGAGACCGGCTTCGTAGGTATCGAGAATGGTATAATCGTGTCGGGCTTTTCGATTGGTGGCGATGAGACCTTCGCCGCTCTCTTCTTTATCTGCCATCTCGTTCCGACATTTTTTTTGTGATTAAAGTATATCGAAATCGCAAAGGAAAATCAATGTAAATTCAGGCGGGCGAGATGAAACGTTTTGCATGTATACAACAGAAACTTCGGCTGTTCAATGTTCGGCAAACTTTTTTGGAAAACATTGCAACGGTCTGTCTGAAGCGGACTACAGATCCAAGGACAGATGTCGAACATCCATTCGTGGGAACAGGCTCGGAACCTTCGTTGACTTTCAGAGTGTCTTTGGCTATATTTTTTACACTTTTGTTCAACGATTTCTCCGGATATGCCTCAAAGCGGGAGAAAACAAATCATTTTAGGGAATGTTACTCACTCCAACGGAAGCAAACACATACAATAACGAACGTTTTAAAAAGGGAAACAGAAAATTCCCTTTTTTGTTGTTTGAGAATCTCCGGGTGGAGATGGAATAAGAAATAAGGAACACAAATCATGGCAGATAAATCTTTTGATGTGCTAGTATTAGGCGGCGGGCCCGGCGGATATACGGCAGCAATTCGGGCAGCGCAATTGGGATTCAATACCGGAATAGTTGAAGCGGACAAGCTCGGCGGGATTTGTCTCAACTGGGGCTGCATTCCAACAAAAGCATTGCTGAAAAACGCGGAGATTCTCCATCAATTCAAGAAAGCTGCCGAGTGGGGCATTTCGTACGACAACTTGAGATTTGATTTCTCCAAAATCATTCAACGCAGCCGCGGGATTTCCGACAAGATCTCCAAGGGCGTTGAGTTTCTGATGAAGAAAAATAAGATCGAGTATATAGCCGGCTACGGAACGTTCGTCAACAACAGCACGCTCGATGTTAAGCAAAAAGATGGAACGAACATGAAGGTCTCTGCCAAACACATCATTGTCGCTACCGGCGCCCGTGCCCGTTCCGTTCCGGGTGTGACTATCGATCGAAAGCGAATCATCACAAGCACCGAAGCCATGTCATTAAGCGAGCAGCCGAAGTCAATGGTTGTTGTCGGGGCCGGAGCGATCGGAATTGAGTTCGCCTATTTCTATAACGCGCTTGGAACAAAAGTAACGGTTGTTGAGATGATGCCAGGCATTCTTCCTGTGGAAGACCGTGAGTTGACCAAAGAGATGGAGAGAAGCTTTAAGAAGCAAGGTATTGAGATTCTGACCGGAGCAAAAGTCGAGAGCGTGAAAGCAACGGCATCGGACGTGACCGTCACGGTAACCTCTCCCGAAGGAAAAAAAGAATTGAAGGGCGACGTAGCGCTGATGGCAATTGGCGTACAGGGAAACGTGGAAGGATTCGGATTGGAGAAACTCGGTGTTGCAGTCGAACGCAGCCACATCAAAGTCGATACGAATTACCGGACAAATGTTGCCGGCATCTATGCAATCGGGGATGTCATCGGCGCTCCGTGGCTGGCGCATGTTGCCAGCGCAGAAGGTGTTCATTGCGTCGAAGCGATAAAAGGATTGAATCCTGAAGCGATTGACTATTCAACGATTCCCGGATGCACATATTGTCAGCCGCAAATTGCAAGCGTCGGGTTGACGGAGGAGAAGGCGAAAGCTGAAGGCTACGAATTAAAGATCGGCAAGTTTCCATTCCGCCCGCTCGGCAAGGCAATTGCAATTGGTGAAACAGAGGGAATGGTGAAGCTGATTTTCGATGCGAAATACGGAGAGCTGTTGGGTGCACATATCATGGGAAGCGAAGCAACTGAAATGATCGCCGAACTTGTGATTGCCAAAAAACTTGAAGCGACGGGCAAGTCAATTTTCCAGACTATTCATGCCCACCCGACATTAAGTGAAGCGGTAATGGAAGCCGCCGCAGCTGCGTACGGAGAAGCGATCAATATCTAGTGAGGTAAATATCATGAATTGGAAAATATCTGTCGACCCTAAGGGTTTCATCTTCCATATAAAAGAAATTAGTAAGGATTAAATTCATGCCTGCAAAAATCGCAGATAAACCTGACCGTTCGAATGGTGCGAACCGCGCCCAAGCAGGGGACACAGCACTGGGCAAGCTTTCGAGCGACCAACTTATCAATACGTACAAAAATACTGTTGCCGCCCGCCTGCTTGATAACAAAATTCTCATCTTGCTGAAGCAGGGAAAATGTTTCTTTCATATCGGCGGGTCGGGGCATGAAGTTGCGCAAACAGCAACCGCACTTGCGATGAAACCCGGATACGATTGGGCTTATCCGTATTATCGCGATCTCGCCTTCTCGCTACAGTTCGGCTACACGATTGAAGAGATCATGCTTGAGGCGTTGCATCGCGCCGGAGGCCCGAGCAGCAACGGCTATGCGATGCCGTTTCACTACGGCCATAAAAAACAGCGGATTGTCTGTCAATCCTCTCCGACCGGAACACAATACTTGCAGGCTGTCGGTACCGCAATGGGCGCAGTGAAAGATGGTAAAGATGAAGTTGTCTACGTGTCGTCCGGCGAAGGAGCGACGAGTGAGGGAGAGTTTCACGAAGCCGTAAACTGGGCAGCCCGCGGAAAATATCCGGTTATCTTTTTAATTCAGAATAATAAGTTTGCGATCTCTGTGCCGGTAAAGGATCAGCTTGCAGGCGAAAGTGTCTACGGAATGACGAAGGGCTACGAAGGCCTGAACCGTTACCGGGTTGACGGATGTAATTTCAGAGAGATGTATGAAGTTGCCGCTGATGCAGTTGATAAAGCCCGTCGCGGCAATGGACCGAGTGTCATCGAAGCGGACACCGTCCGTTTGCTTGCTCACTCGTCTTCCGATGATCAAAAAAAATATCGCACGGAAGAAGATCTCGCGAACGATAAGAAGAAAGATCCAATCCCCAATTTTGAACAGTTGTTGATTGAGAAGAAGATTCTTGGCGAAGTAGACTTTGCCCGCATCAAAGAAGAAATCCAACTGCGGATTGATAAGGCAGCGGAGTGGGCAGAGTCGAAACCGATGCCGCCCGTGGATGAATTGGAAAAGTATGTTTACTCACC
>JBKJJX010000208.1:0-6684 GCA_046597825.1 Bacteroidota bacterium
ATTGATACGGTCAATCATGTGGCTTGGCGCCCGCATTCGCTTGCACTGAGACTTAATAATGTTGCGCGCAATCGTTTCAGCCTCGAACTCACTCTTGCAGTCCGCACATTCAGCCAGATGACGCTCTAGCTGTTCCAACTCCTGCTGACCAAGAACGCTATCCACAGCCGCCGTGATATGTTCCTGGAAATTTCTGCACTCAGGATTAACTGTACTCACCTTTTACAAATCCTTTAAGATGTTATTCTTTCATCTTTGATTCGAGATAGCCGCGCTTCTTCGCGTATTCAAGAAGCCTTGCACGCAACAGCTTTCTTCCCCTGTGAAGCCTCGAACGAACGGTTCCTATAGGACAATCGACAAATTCCGCGACTTCTTCATAGGTCAATTCCTCAATGTCGCAGAGGATTACTATGGTGCGAAAATCATCGGGCAGATCTGCAACTGCTTTTGCTACCTGGTCATCGAGCAGCTTGCCGAAAAGGGTATGCTGAACATCTCCCGATTCAACGGAACTGTCCCTGACATTATTGTAGTAGTTTTGGACATCGTCATATTCAACAGTTTCAGGTTCTTTCTTCTCTTTCCTGTACCTGTTGATATATGCGTTCTTCATAATTCGGAACAACCATGCACGAATATTCGTTCCCTTTTCGTACGAGTCCCAGAATCTGTACGCCTTCATAAATGTTTCCTGCACAAGATCCTCCGCGTCGGCGGCGTTATACGTCATGCGCAGCGCGTAGTTGTACAGAAAATCCATGTGGGGAATGGCTTCGCCCTGAAATTCTTTTTGCTTATCTCCAACAGAATAAGTAGCCATACACTCCGATCAAATTTGAAAAACTCCGGAGTCAAGGTACAACATTACATATAACTTCACAAGTTTTTCAGTAGTGTCTCAGTTTGGAAGCACACGTCATTCCGAAATGTTCTTATTCAAAATCCGAACCAAGAACAACTTAAAAGGATGCTGAAAAAGAGCATTCAGCATGACACGGGTTGGGAGGACCATGCTTGATTTGACTGAGACATTACCAGTTTTCCCGGATGATGGACTGCCGCAACCTATTTGACCGGGTGATATATCTGCAGAGCGTCGAGCAGTGTCGCAAGAGGAATGGATTGTTCGAGAGTGAGGAACGACGACGACAGCGACCGCATATTTCCATCAATGGTTTCGAGAGCGCAATGCGTACTCAAGTCGCCGATTTCTTTTACGGTAACGACGAGTGGAACCGGGTTCGTGTTAGCGGGAATGGAAAGTCCGATATCGACCGAATGTGACCAATCGTGTCCGCGATGAATGAGAAGAACATTGCGGACGATGATATCGTACACCCATTTTCCGTTTTGCGGCAACCTCCGGTACCAATCCAGCTCAACATCCTGGTACGAGCCATTGCCGATGCATCGCAGCGCGCCGAGTATTGCTACAAAATTCAACTGGCGGATCAATCGCTTTTCGGGGTCGTTTGGTGCATGACCAGATTCAATCAGGACTGTACTTGTACCCCAGGACTGCATGTTATCGCCAAATGCCCGCGGTTCAAACGCGTCATCGTACGTTGCAAGATTTACGGGAATGAACTGATTGAGCATTCTTGAAATCAATGCAGCGACACGCATAGAGCGCAAACGAACCGGCGGTGCCGATCTCTTTTTATCAAGAGCCGGCGCAAGCAGGGCAATGGCTGTTATCTCGGGCGAATCGCCTGCTGTCCACAACGACTGATCATGCAGGTTGAACCCGAACTGCGGCTTGAGTTTTTTCTGAACGGTGCGTAGAAGGTTAGCCTCGGATGTCATCAATGTGAGCGCATCACGGTTCAGGTCGATGTTCAATGCGGTATGGCGTTGGCGGCGCTCAGCACCATCCGGATTCAGCATCGGAATAAAATACAGCGTCGTCTCATCCAGCATTTCGCGTATCCACTTCTCTTCAGAAAGTCTCCGGGCAATGAAGTTGAAGATGTCCACGAGAGCGAGGGTTGCCGTATACTCATCCCCATGCATCTGCGACCAAAGGAGAATCCGTTTGCTTCCGGTGCCGCACGAAACGAGATTGATGGTCCGTCCCTCCAACGACCTGCCAAGTTCTTCTTGCTTCAACAGTCCGTTACCTTGCTTCGCAACAGATTGCAGTTCGGTACTGAGTTCTGCATGGTTACAATTGTGTGGGCCGAGGTGGTCAACCCGATAATTTTTATAGGATGAAAACAGATGCCGTGCCAACGTGTTGGGAGTTCGGGCGGGATCGGATTTTTGTTTGGGGAGTTTCAAGAGTTGAAACTCTCAAGTGAGATTGTATCCACAGGAAAAGACCTTATCGGCGGACGATCATGTGTTATCAATTTTCCCTCTCCATCTTCTCCAACGCCTCGTAATATTTCTTAATCAGTTCCTGATAATCCTTCGCGTAGCCTTCTTCAATTGCCTTCTGTAAATCCTGCCGTAGTTTGTTCCGTCCCTCCTGCGAGTTCAGGTCGATCTCGCCGGGACTCTTCCGCGCAACATTCGTCCCCGACTCGGCTTTGCGTTTTTTCTCGAAGTCGCGCTCACGCGCCGAGCGCTGCGAATCAAGCATGCGTGAAAGAATTCGTTCCTGTTTTTTCATCGTCTCGGGATTTACATTTCCCTGAGCGAGATCTGTTTGTACTTCACGCATTTCCTGTGCGATCTTGTTCAGGTCGCCAAGCATCTTGCTCATCTCTCCGCTTTGCGCGGCTTCCTTCGCAAGTTGTTCCATTGACTTCCGCACCATTCCCTGTTCTGCGGCAAGCCGTCCCATCTCCGCCTGTTGTTGCGCGGACATCCCGCCCAGGTTCTGCGTACCCTGATTGATTCCCTGCTGCTGGCCGCTCATTTGTCCCAGACGTTGCATAAAACCGGACATGCCCATCCCCTGTCCCTGCCCGCCTTGCATCATCCCGTTGATGCCGTTCTGCATTTGCTCGGCAGCTTCATTCAGCGAACCCATCGCGCCCTGTTGCTGCCCGCCTGCCTGCTGCCCGTTCCGTTGGTCGAGTCCCTGCATCGCGGAGTTCATCTGCCGCATCGCATCGCCGATACTTTTTCCCATCTCCGGCGAAACGGCAAATGTTTTCTGTGAGAGCCTCGAAAGTCCGTTCGCGATATTTGCAAGATCGCGCATAATCTCGTTCTGCTGCTGCGCGTTCTCCCGGAACTGTTGTGAGTTTGGATCAAGGCTTTGCGATTGGTTCTTCAGCGCTTCCTGGCGTTTGGAAAGATTCAATAAATCCTGCAACGCCCGGCGCATTTCGTTGACGATTTGCCGCTGCTGATTTTGTTGCATCGCCTTCTTCATCTGCTGCATCTGCTTGCGGAACTGATCCATCTTCTGCATCGCGCTCTTCTGTCCCTGCTGCGCCTGTTTCATTTGTTGCTGTTCCATTTGCTGCGCAATTTGTTCCATCTGCTTGTCAAGCTGACTTTGTTCAAGCTGCTCCTGCGCTTTCTGCATTTCACTCATCGGCATTTCGGACGGGAACTCTTCCATCTTCTTTTGCAGCTCGGCAAGTTCTTTCTTCATCTTCTCCAGCTGTTCCTTCAAATCTTTTTGCTGCTGGGCAAGGTCGTTCAATTTATTTTTGTCGGATGGATTGGTCTGTTCGGTCTGCTTCGCAAGATCTTCCTGCTTCTTCATCATCTCTTCGGTGCGTTTCACCATCTCATCCACCTTCTGCTCAATCTGAATCCTCTTCAGAAGGTTCATCGTCCGCTCGATGCTCTTGCGGAAATTCTCCTCGCTAAACTGGAATTTCTGCATCGCCTGTTTCATCATCTCAGGACTCATCTGCTGCATTGCTTCCTGCATCTTCTTCATCGCTTCGGAAAACTCGGGGGAGTTCATCTGTTCCATCAGCTGTTGCAGCTCCTGATACTTCTCCATTGTTTCCTTGGAGAGCGCATCATTCTTTTCCATCTTCTTCACCATCTCATCGATGGTCTTGTTCACATCCTCCATCTTCTTCCTGATCTCGTCGTACTTCTTCACCATCTCTTCAGCTTTCTTCTGTTGCTGCCAATCCATTTTCTGCTGATTCTTCTTCATTTCCTGCTGGAGATTGTCGAGTTCTTTTTTTGCTTCTTCAGACTGCTTGAGCGATTCTTTCATCGATTCAAGCGTTACGTCATGAGTCTTATCTACATCGGCAAAGACTTCTTCCAGAGAAGGAAGGCGGAGTGTATAGATATCGCTTTTGCCTGATTTCGGTCCGGAGATATTGTCGTTGTCGAACGCCTCGAGATAATAACTGACGACATCTTCAGGAACGAGACTGAGATCCGTGAGCGACCAGAGATGGGCGACTTCCGCCTCGTTGCGCGTTGCAGAAGGAATCGGAACGGAAACAAACCGGAATTCATCCCACGGTTTTTCGTAGCGGGATTGAATCAGTTTGTACGCCAGACGGAGTGATGAGAAACCAAAGTCGTCGGTAATTTTGTACAGCATATTCATCTTTGCGTTTTCGGCGATGTCGATGTTCGTTCCGGGAAAAAGAATTTGCGCTGTCGGGAAAAGATCGGGAATAATCTTGAGCGAGTATTCAATCGGTTCAGCGCTCGCAGCATTATCCTTGTCCTTCAGTTGAACGTGGTACGTCCGTTCTTTCATTAACGTAAGCGAGCCGAAGGCTTTGTTGTCATCAACGCGTAGCGCAATTGAAGTTGAGTCATTGAAGAGCAGCTTCGCATCGGCAAGCGGTTTGTTGGATTCGATGGCAATACCTACGCGCGTACCCCGCAATGCCGTTACATCACCGACGTTATCATCGAGTTGTCGTGAAGGAAGTTTTGCATAAGATGGAAATGCAAGGTTCACCCGCAGCATCTTCACCGTCGGCCGGTCGATAACAGTGAGTGTATATTCATCACTGTTCACGGATCCGGAACTGGCTTGATAAAGAGTGGTGGATTTCAGAGCCGGCATCTCATACGTGAATGTGCCGTTCGCGTTTGATGTAAGCGTACGTTCTTCAAATTGAATTTGTCCGGATGGTTTCGAGAGCAGCGTGATTTTCTTTTGTGGCTCGCCTTCAACCCTGATTGTAATCGGCACAGGGGCGCCTTTTACCACTTCTTTATTTCCCGGTTCAACGACAAATCTGAACGGCAACGGCTGAGCAAATGAATCACTGTAGTGCCAGAGGCGGTTTGCGGAGCCGACAAATGATGCGGGAAAAATTACAAGGAACAGAATTACGAGTACGGCAACACCGGCGAGGATTTTCCCCATTCTTCGCGAGGAGGCAAAGCTTACAGTGGAAGAAAAGTCTACAGGCTCGATTTCCTTCCGCACGTCTTCGAATGAAGCGTCGATGAGTTCGGGTGAGTAAAGGTGCGACTCTTTTTCTTTGTGGAGCTGAAGAATGTTGACGAGATGATCGTTGATGCTTGGAAATTTTCTGCCGACTTTCGCAGCAACCTGTTCATCGCTTTCATTTGGTATTACTCCAAATAGCTTTAATGCCGGGCGAATTACGAACCATGTAAGCAATCCAACCGCCGCTGCAACAATCAGCCAGAAAGTAATTGTCCTCGCAAGAATTGGCAAAAAGAATATCTGCTCAACAAGAACCGCAAGGATGACTGCGCCGATAACAGCCGCAGCGAAAAGCAACACGCCGTAGAGAAGAGAAGAGGTGTTCTCTCTCCTTCGAACGCCGGCGAGACGAATTTTAAGATTCTGATATATTTGCGGAACCTGATTATCCATCGTTCTCCACTTTACTCTCCAAAATAATCGTTATCGATTCGCTTCAGTTCATAGGAAGCAAAAGTTGAAACTCCGAGACCGTAGTCGACCATATAATTCGCCAGCTGTTCGCCATCAATCAATATAACTTTCTTGCTTATTGTCTTTACATACGTGACAGCGTTCTCCGCAAATCGAGAAGTGGTTATGAAGATGCCCTTATTCGCCCTCTGACCGTCGAGGGCACCAACAAAAGATTGAATTTCGGGACGACCAACCGGCTGGTTGTCCCAACGCTTTGCTTGAACGTAGATAACATCTAAACCAAGCTTGTCCTCTTTGATAATTCCGTCGATTCCTTCATCATTAGTATATCGGGTTGCTTTGCCTGCATCTTGTATAGACCCTCCATATCCCATCTTCACGAGTAATTCTACAACCAGACGTTCAAAGAAACTTGGATGACTCGATTTGATTCTCGTGAGTAAGTCCTGGGCTAAAGACTTTCGTATTTTCTGATAAGCGTTCTCTAAGATTTCCTCCGGTGTGCCTTGTGAGTGTTCAATTTCTTCTATCGTTTCCGTTTCTTGATTGTCTTTCGTGGGTTTTACGAATTCAACGAATTCATCAAAGCGCCGAAGAAAAGATGCGCTGATTTCTTTCGGATTCTCCCTAAGAACTTCTTGTCCCCGCTCCGTTATCTTGAATATTGATCGTCGTGGGACGTCAAGCAATTTCGCTTTCACCAGATAGGTTTTTGCCCAACCAACCCGATTGGCAAAGACCTCTTGTGTGCCAGATGGCAGCAAAGTTTGTTTCTCCTCAGCCGACAGATTGAACTCCTTGGCCAAGTATTCAACCGTTTCACGAAAGCTATGCTCTTGACCATCTCCAGTCAGTCGCAATAGGGGAAGCATGGTTTCTTGATATGTCGGTATCGCCATCGATTCCTTTCGGGGAGTTTA
>JBKJJX010000277.1:0-7338 GCA_046597825.1 Bacteroidota bacterium
GAGATCTGTCGGCAATCCTGAACGGCAATTCCGCTCAATCCATATCGCCGGGACGAACGGGAAGGGATCGACAGCTTCATTTCTTGCGTCGATATTCATGGAAGCAGGATACAAAACCGGTTTGTATACTTCGCCGCATCTTATT
Organism: Bacteroidota bacterium; assembly: GCA_046597825.1. Classification (GTDB taxonomy): domain Bacteria; phylum Bacteroidota; class Ignavibacteria; order UBA10030; family UBA6906; genus CAADGV01. The sequence continues at coordinate 146 of JBKJJX010000277.1, forward strand.
CGATTTACCGAGCGCATCCGCATCAACGGGAAAGAAATTTCAGAAAAGAGGTTAGTCGAATACGCGAAGCCGCTGATATCTCTTATTGAAGAGACAAACGCGACATTCTTCGAAGCAACAACATGCATTGCATTTCAGTACTTTGCCGATCAGAAGGTTGATATCGCAATTGTCGAAGCGGGACTTGGCGGGCGGCTTGATTCGACGAACGTTTTGCGTCCTCTCGTGAGTGTTATTACGAACGTCTCGTTCGATCACACTGAATATCTCGGCAATACAATCAAGAAGATAGCGAGAGAGAAGGGCGGCATCATCAAGAAAGATACTCCGTGTGTTACGTGTACGACTAATCAGAATGTCTTAACGACGTTGAGAGGAATTGCGAAACGGCGATCATCAAGATTGATTGAAGTACAGAAACGGATTAGTCCCGCAGTGATTCGAAGAATGAAACCGGGTCTGTCCGGCGAACATCAGATGCTCAATGCAGCTTGTGCTATCGTTACGATTGATACTTTAAAAAGGGAACAAACGAAAACTTTTCGACGATTAGGCCGTAAAGCAATCAAGGCCGGGCTTATTCGAGTACAAAAGAACACCGGTTTGCATGGCCGTCTGGAGGTCTTGGGTAGGAATAAACAGTACATCCTCGACGTTGCGCACAACCCTGCAGGACTTGAAACGCTCATGAATGCCCTTCCATCTTCAATCAAAAAAAATCTTATTGTTGTTTTTGGTGTTATGAGGGATAAGGATTATTGCTCGATGTGTAGAACGCTTGCTCTCAATGCTAACTGCGTCGTTTCAGTGCAGCCACAAACCAGCAGGGCGCTGACATCTGCAGAAATTATTGACAGTTTGAAGGCAACCGGTATTCGGGCGATTGACGGGGGAAGCGTACGGAATGGAATTCTCGTTGCCGACGGCTTACTGCGCCGACGTGGAAAAATACTTGTTACGGGCTCCCATTATGTTGTGGGAGAGGCGCTTGAACTCCTGAAATCAACCGGACACGTTGCAAATGCTTGACAATCAGGCTCAAATCATATATCTTTTAGGTGAAAGAGGAACCGATATACTCCATAAGTTACCACCTGTTCGAAACTCATCAGTTTTAACTCATCCAACCAATTATTCTTCATTCGTTCTCCCCGATTAGTTTTCTTACTGTAACTCCGAGGTTAACGATTGAAAGAATGTTTTCAATAGAAGGAAGTACGATCCATGGCAATGGACATTGCAGAGCTCAAATCAAAAAAAATTGCCGAGCTCAATCAGATCGCCAAAGATTTGAACATAGTCGGGTATAGCGATCTTCGTAAACAGGAACTGATATTCAAAGTCCTTGAGGCACAGACCGAGCAGGGAGGCCTGACATTCAGCAAAGGCGTTCTCGAAGTGCTGCCCGATGGCTATGGCTTCCTGCGCAGTGTTGACTACAATTATCTTCCTTCTCCTGACGATATCTATGTTTCTCCATCTCAAATAAAGAAATTCAATCTCCGCACCGGAGATACGGTTAGCGGGCAAGTCCGGCCACCGAAAGAGGGTGAGCGGTTTTTTGCACTTCTGCGTGTCGAAGCGGTAAACGATGAGAATCCGGAATCGATTCGTGAACGTGTGTTATTTGACAACCTCACTCCGCTGTATGCCAACAGCACCATCAAGCTTGAAACGGCACCGGGCGAATATTCAATGAGGATAATGGACCTGCTGACGCCCATTGGTAAGGGACAGCGCGGCATGATTGTGTCGCCGCCTAAAGCGGGTAAGACTATCCTCCTTCAGAAAATTGCAAACAGCATTTCGAGAAATCATCCCGAAGTAAAGCTTATTGTGTTATTGATTGATGAACGCCCCGAGGAAGTGACGGATATGGAACGTTCGGTGAATGCTGAGGTCGTGAGTTCGACATTTGACGAGCCACCGGAACGTCACGTACAGGTTTCCGATATGGTATTGGAGAAGGCAAAGAGATTGGTGGAAGCGAAACGCGACGTCGTTATCTTACTGGATAGTATTACCCGTCTCGCACGTGCGCACAATACGGTTGTTCCTCACTCGGGAAAGATTCTTTCCGGTGGTGTCGATGCAAACGCATTGCACAAACCGAAACGTTTCTTTGGTGCTGCAAGAAATATCGAAGAGGGTGGAAGCCTCACGATTATTGCAACCGCCCTTGTTGAGACCGGCAGCCGCATGGACGAAGTTATTTTCGAAGAGTTCAAGGGTACGGGCAACATGGAAATCGTGCTCGATCGCAAGCTCAGCGACAAGCGCATGTTCCCCGCGATGGATGTGAACCGCTCCGGAACCCGTAAGGAAGAACTGCTGATGGACGCAGACGATCTGAACCGCGTGTGGGTACTGCGAAAATTCTTGTCGGATTTCAATACTGTGGAAGCGATGGAGTTCCTGCTTGATAAAATGCGTGGAACAAAATCCAATAAAGAATTCTTAAAATCGATGAACAGCTAATGGACGTGAAAGATGTAGTCATAGTAAGTGCATGTCGTACCCCCGTAGGCAGTTTTCGCGGCTCTTTGAGTTCTGTTCCTGCCCCGAAATTGGGGGCAATCGTCATCAAGGAAGCGCTCAGGCGCGCTGGCGTTGCATCTGATCAAGTGAATGAAGTTATCATGGGTAATGTCATTCAGGCCGGTGTTGGGCAAGCTCCTGCACGGCAGGCGTCGATTTTCGCCGGCCTGCCCGTGTCTGTCGAATGCATGACTGTGAATAAGGTCTGCGGGTCCGGACTCAAGGCAGTAATGCTCGGAGCGCAAGCAATTATGCTTGGCCATGCCGATGTTGTTGTTGCGGGCGGGATGGAGAGCATGAGCAATTCTCCTTATCTGCTGGACAAGGCCCGAGGCGGTTACCGGATGGGCAATGCGCAGATTATCGACTCGATGATGAGAGACGGATTGTCGAACGCGTACGACGACATGCCCATGGGTAATTCCGCGGAACTATGCGCGAAGGAATGTAATGTTTCCCGCGCGAGTCAGGACGAGTTTGCCATAAAGAGTTACACGCGTGCGCAGGAATCTCAAAAGTCGGGACGCTTTGACAAGGAGATTGTCGGCGTTGAAGTCACTGAAGGGAAAGAAACTAAAACTGTCCTTCTCGATGAAGATGTGTTCAAAACAGATTTCGCAAAGATTCCTAAACTAAAGCCTGCATTCGTCAAAGACGGCAGTGTTACAGCGGCAAATTCTTCGAAGATAAACGACGGTGCAGCCGCGCTCGTGTTAATGTCCGCAGAGAAGGCACGACAACTTGGAGTGAAGTCGCTCGCCAGGATTATCGCACAAGCATCTTCGGCAAAGGAACCGGTATGGTTTACAACGGCGCCGGCAGATGGAATCAAGAGAGTGTTGGATCGGGCCGGATTGAAAATCGGCGACATTGATCTGTTCGAAATTAACGAAGCCTTTGCTGTGGTTGCATTGGTGGTAAATAATATTCTGGGTCTTGACATTGAAAAAGTGAATGTCAACGGCGGGGCCGTGGCCCTGGGACATCCAATTGGTGCAAGCGGGGCAAGAATACTTGTAACATTACTTCACGCGTTGGAGCAACGAAATCTGAAACGCGGCCTCGCTGCCATCTGTATCGGCGGCGGCGAATCTTCCGCATTGATTATAGAAAGAATCTGATTTGGGTATTGACATTAAAACTGTTACAGTGATTGGCGCAGGTACGATGGGCAATGGGATAGCTCATGTGTTTGCCCAATCGGGATTCAATGTAGTGTTGAACGACATCCGCCAGGATTTTGTCGAAAAAGGACTTGTGACCATTTCAGGCAATCTCGAACGACAAATGAAAAAGGGATTCGTTACCGCAGAGGAAAAGCAAAAGGCGCTCGACCGGATCCAACTCTCGACAGACCTTACATCGGCGGCACAGCAAGCAGATTTGTTCATCGAGGCAGCCACCGAAAATCAAAGAATCAAGAATGATATTTTCAAGATTGCGGATATCCATGCCAAGCCCGATGCAATTCTGGCCTCGAACACGTCTTCTATTTCAATTACAGAAATTGCGGCAGTAACAAAGCGTCCGGACAAAGTAATTGGAATGCACTTTATGAATCCCGTTCCGGTCATGAAATTAATTGAAGTGATTCGTGGACTCGCTACCTCGGATGAAACATACGCAACAGTCAAGGCACTCGCGGAAACATTGGGCAAAACACCGGTGGAAGTGAATGATTATCCCGGTTTTATTTCAAACCGAATTCTTCTCCCTATGTTGAACGAGGCAATGTATTGTGTTATGGAAGGCGTTGCAACTCCTGAATCGATTGATACAGTCATGAAGTTGGGGATGAATCACCCCATGGGTCCATTGACGCTGGCTGATTTCATCGGGCTGGATGTTTGCCTCTCAATTATGAACGTCTTACATGAAGGATTGGGAGATTCGAAATACCGTCCATGTCCGTTGCTTAAGAAAATGGTTGCTGCCGGCCATCTCGGCCGTAAGACGAACAAAGGGTTTTACGATTACACTAAAGCATGATTCCTCATCTTTCCTTTAATCAAATAGAATGAATTTCGAACTAACTGAAACACAACAGCTGATCCGGGATACAGCCCGAAGTTTCGCAGACGAAAAGATCTCCATTAATACGATAGAGCGTGATGAAAAGGAAGAATTCCCTTATGCTCTCGTTAAAGAGATGGCTGAATTGGGATTCATGGGTATGACTGTGCCTGAGGAATGGGGAGGCGCGGGCCTCGACACAGTAAGCTATGTGCTCGCGATGGAAGAGATTTCGCGCGTCGATGCATCATGCGGCGTGATTATGTCGGTAAACAACTCGCTTGTGTGTTACGGGCTTCACGAATACGGTACAGAAGATCAGAAGAATCGGTATCTGCGCGACCTTGCAACAGGAAAAAAACTTGGAGCGTTTGCCCTCTCCGAGCCGGAAGCGGGAAGTGACGCGTCGAATCAAAGAACTGTTGCAACGAAAGAGGGTGATTATTACATTCTCAATGGAACGAAGAATTGGATTACCAACGGTTCAACTGCGGACGTTGTGCTTGTAATGGCGGCGACAGATAAAACTAAAGGCGCAAAAGGAATTAGTACGCTGATTGTAGAAAAGGGAATGCCCGGATTTTCGGTGGCGAAAAAAGAAAAGAAGCTCGGCATCCGCAGCTCGGATACGGTGTCGCTTGCGTTTCAGGACGTTAAAGTACCTGTAACAAACCGGATCGGCGGTGAAGGTGAAGGGTTCAAATTCGCGATGAAGACGTTGGAAGGGGGGCGAATCGGCATTGCCGCACAGGCGCTTGGCATTGCTCAGGCATGTTTGCTTGCATCAATCGCATATGCGAAACAACGCAAAGCATTTGACCGGCCCATAGCGGAACTTCAGGCAATTCAATTTAAGATCGCCGAAATGGCAACCAATATTGAAGCCGCCCGTAGGCTCATTTTCCGGGCAGCAAGCGAAAAAGATTCCGGCCAGGCTTTTGGTGCTGATGCGGCAATGGCAAAACTCTTCGCTTCGAAAATTGCGGTACAGGCAGCTCTTGAAGCAATTCAAATTCATGGAGGATACGGCTATGTTCGGGAATATCTTGTCGAGAGATATCTGCGCGATGCAAAGATAACTGAGATTTACGAAGGAACATCTGAAATCCAACGGCTTGTCATAGCAAGATCGTTATTGAGAGATTGAAAAAATCAAATCACATGGAAACTAACATAACATTTAATGAAGGGGTGGATCGTGAAAAAGAGACTTTGGTTGGCTGTGGTTACGGCGTCGTTTTTCTTTGTGTCGGGTGGAACTGCGGTTGCTCAACTCAAGTGGACAGTGGGAGGGAATCTGGGCCTCTCGATAATTGGTGGTGCTGCAGGCTTGCAATTTGGCCCTATGGCGGAAGCAAGTTTTAATAAGAACATGGCTGTTGGATCGGAGTTAAGCATTAATACCCAGGCTGGGACGCCAATTGAATGGGGAAATTATTTTAAATACTTCTTTGTTATTCCCGGTTCGAAGATACGGCCTTATGCAGATGGAGGACTGAGTTTGTTTTTTTTCACCGGCGGCCCGTATTTCGGCATTCGGTTCGGAGGTGGCGCAACATTTCCTCTTGCTAACAAACTCCTGATAGCACCCGAAATCCAGCTTGGCCCTGTCTTCGGCGGAGGCGGGTCCACTTTTTATCTGGTTCTTCGTGGAGGTATTCGCTACGAGCTTTAGTCACTCAATTTTCATCTAAAATCAGATGAGTTACTCTTCTTAATCCACTCTCAATGCACAAATGAATACTTTCAAGAAAGGGATGACCATGAAGCGCTCGATCTTACTCCTTGGAATTCTTTCATGTTGGTTTGTTCTCTTAAATTCTTCGCATGCTCAAGTCCGGTGGATCGTAGGAGGAAATATGGGAATGTCAATCTCCTCCGGTGGTGGAGGAAGTTCTACTGACTTTACCTTCGGGCCAAATGCTGAGGTCCTATTCAACAGGAATATTGCCTTGGGATCAGAATTCGATATTACGACTGCCCCCGGTACACCAATTACGTGGGCTAATTACTTCAAATATTATTTCGCTATTCCGGGTTCGGGGATACGGCCATATGCCGACGCCGGTTTCGCCCTTGTCTTTGCTACCGGTGGACCTTATGTATTTATTCCTTTTGGCGGCGGCGCCATGTTTCCCGTTGCAAGAAATCTCTATATCAATGCGGACCTGACTCTGGGTCCTGAGTTTTACAATCCCTCCGGGTTTTCGGGGGCAGGCATAACATTGTTCATCATCAGTATTCGGGCAGGCGTTCGATACGAAATCCCTTGAAAGAATAGCCACTAATTCCATTCATTAATCGGAGAAAGAAGATGAAGCGATCATACATAGGGTTCCTCATGTGCATGGTATTTCTTTTTTGCACGATAGGCAATGCACAACTCCGCGTACGGGTAGGGCCAAAGGTTGGGATCAATATGGCAACAATGTCGTATGACCCGGATGTGACAAATAAATCGGGGCGATTCGGTATGATATTTGGAGGTGTGGTCGAACTTGAATTTGGAAAAATGTTCGCCGTTCAGATGGAGCCCGGTTATGCAATGAAAGGCAATAGCTTCGATAATATTCAAATCCAAGATCCGAATACCGGACAAGTTACAACGGTCACGGCTACACGGCGGGTGAGTGAAATCCAAT
>JBKJJX010000343.1:0-6753 GCA_046597825.1 Bacteroidota bacterium
CGTCCCGAGGTCGGAACGTTGAGTCCAACAATGGATTTCATCGTCGTGGTCTTGCCGCTGCCGTTAGGACCGAGGAAGGCAAAGACTTCACCTTCCTTGACCGCAAACGAAATATCATTTACCGCCGTGAACTTGCCGTATCGCTTAACGAGATGTTCTACTTGTATCATGTTGTTCTCCCTACGGGTCTACTGACCTGTCGGGTCGTGGACCGTGATAACCGGTGATAGAGGAATCCGATTGCAAGAAATCCGATCAGCGGGAAGGCGACCCAGGCATGTGTGCTGAGCCCGTTGTCTTTTGTTGCCGCACCGTTGAGATGTTTCATCATTCTGACAGCAGGCAAAGTGCTCATATCGAGCGGTCGCATCAGCGGATGTTTGTCGGATTCTTCGTTGATGCTGATGATAGGGAATGCGCTTGCGGCCACTGCAAGCGCTTGCGATGCAGGGCTGTACAGATAGACGCGCACGTTTGCATTTTGTCCTTCAAGATATTGAAAGACATTTTGAATCTTCATCGGAATATCGCCAATTCCGTCCCCATCCAAATCGTAACCGTCGTAAGAGCTCCAGTAATTTCCAAATTCGCTATCGTTCCAACGTGATTCGGTCCGCTTGCCGATGATGGCGAGCGGATTGAGGTTGTCGATAAAGTTGTTTTCACCAAACGTATTGTTGATGGAATTCTGGAACATCTGCAACGCGATATCGTTTTGCGCGAGCACATTGTGGCGGAAGATGTTGTCCGTCGTCGCCTCAAAAAAAAGGCCGACCACATTGTCCGCGATGACGTTGGAATCGATAACCATGTCGTGGCAGTCCTGAAAGAGAATGCCGAACGAAGAAAATCCCCGGTTGTGGCTGAACACATTGTGCCGGATTTTGATGTTTCTTGAATACATTACCGCAGCACCCGCGACATTATCATGGAACCGATTCGAAAGAAATACATTCGTGTCCGCATACATGTAGTGCAATCCGTACCGGACGTTGTATGCCTCATTGTCTTTGATGAGCGAATGACTGGCGTTCTGCACATAAAAACCATCGCGGGCATCGGTAATTGTATTGCCGGTGAACTCATTGTAGTTGGAGTCCCAAATGTGAATGCCCGCGCCACGCTCACCGACTTCCAGCTCCTTGCGGCCGGTGATTGTATTGTTTTCAATGACGTTGTACCAGGAGTGATACAGGTAAATGCCAAAAAGAATATCCCGGAAGTCGTTTCCCGTTATCAACGTGTGGTGCCCCTTCATGAGCACCCCCGCATCTTCGTTTGAGAGCATTGTGCCACAATGTTCAATCCTGAACCCTTGCACAACGCACGAGTCTGCAGTAATTGTGATCACACTGTTCTTTCCTGTTCCCCTGAGAAGAGGCTTGCCAACGCCAATCAATGTCAATCGTTTGTTGATGAGGAGATTGCCCTCGTACGTTCCCTGCCGGACAAGAAGCGTGTCTCCGGACTTCGCAGCATCGATGAACGATTGCAGTTCTGATGAACATTGAATGACGCGCGCAGAAGCATTGCAGGATAACAAGACAGCAACGACAACGAGTGATGCGACAATGCAATGTGAATATCTAACGCTTACTTCTCTCATTGCAATACCACCCAGAGGAGAATACCAAACAACATAGATTGACCGAGAAGAAGGAATCCCAGATTCTTAAACCGCACTTTGCCGGAGAGTTTGTAAGTCCCGTAGATTGCGTGCGCCGCCATCGGCACAAAAACAAGTACTGTAAACCATTTCGTCTGCTGCAATATTGCCAGGGCGATGACGAGAACGACCACGGCAACATGATAGAGAACATTCAGCTTTCCGAGCGAGAGTTTTTCCGCAAAGCTTAGCTCCTGCTTCTTGGACGTCGCCGCGCCTATCTTCATGTGAACGTAAAACACGCTGCAGCAAAAGAAGAGGAACATCAGCAACCAAATGATGATTGCATGTGTGTCGAGCATTCCGGAGACGACATAATAGGAACACAATCCGCTGAGCGAAAGCCCGAACACTGCAAGTATATCACTGGGAATTGTCTTCGGAAAGCGGCGTGTGAGAAAGAAATTGCCGAAGAAAGAAATTGCACCGACCGCGCCAATCGCCAACAGCATCCAATATCCTTGCGCAAACAGCGGAATCATGAACGCCAGACCAAATCCGAGATATACTGTAGCCCAGATAAACGCATGGTCGAGCTTCTCCTTCGTCTGTATCGTGACAAACAAATGCCGCAGAATTGTATGAACTGGAACGTGGCTCATAAACACTCCCAATGCCGAGAGCACGAGCAGCAGGACATTCGCTGTGAATCTGCCGGCAACCGCCGCTCCGACAAGTAGAGGCACGAACAACACTGCCCACGCCCCGTGTTCTTTCGGTATGATTGGCTTGAGAAAGTTCATCAGTCCTGTCTTGACGTTCCGATAATTGTTATGCTTGCTTTTCTTTGAGCCAGGCTTTTCTCGAAAACCAAATCGCAGCGAGAAGGAGAATCGGAAACACGGCCATGAAGTACGAACCGACGCCGGGATAGTTGTACACTTCAAAATTCGCCATTGTCTTGTGACCGAACATCGGCGGTGTGAAGGGCGGAACCTTTATAGCCGCTGTTGGGTCGAGATTGTGTCCATACAAATAGAGCTTATGATAGAAAGTCCAGAGGGAAAATAGTCCGAAGTAGGTAAAGAGCACGAACAGGTCGATGAGCTTTGACATCTTTCCCAACACGATGATGCGGAGCGCAAGCAACATCACGCCGCCAATCACGAAGGGAATCCATTTGAATTCGGTAAAATCATCTTCTTGTAACGCACGCATACCGATATAGTGGTTGAGTGAATTGATTTCCTTCAAGTCGTCGCGGTCCTGCGTCTTTCCGCCCTCAAGCTTGGACGAGTAGATGTTCAACACGAGCCCGTCGGGAAACTGGTTGGAATACAATGTCATATTCCAGAGCGGGAGGAAAAACGTTGGCAACAACATCAGCGCACCAACGAGAACCATCGCCCGGCTACGCATATCAATCGGGGTTTCAAAGAACGATGTTGCTTTCTTGATTAAGTTTTGCATTTCAATTTTGTCCTTTCGCACCAAACCATCAGCGCATAGAGCAGGGACGTTCAGGTGAACGTCCCCACAAGAGGTTTGTGCTTTGCTATTTTTCTACGAAGCTCTTTGACGAGCTTGTTGTCTTTGCTGATGAAACCCCCCCACTTCCTTTCACCAGAAGATATCCCTGCATTTCCTGATGCAATGCGGAACAGAAGTTCGTGCAATAGTATGGGAACACGCCCACCTTGTCTGCCGTGAATTCAAACGTCTTCGTCTCGCCCGGATCGACAACGATGTTGATGTTGTGTTCGTTAATACCTAATCCGTGCAATTCATCTGTCGTTTGTTCGATGTTTGTCAAGTAGACTGTTACGTGGTCGCCTTTGTTTACTTCCACTTTATTCGGTTCAAAGCTCGAGCGAACAGCAAGCATGTACACTTCAACATTTTTGCCGTTACGGACGATCTTGGCATCCTTCACATCCCAAATCGCTTTCGGATGCTTGTTCTCGTCTTTCGAATAGACCTCGATGGGTTTCAACTTATCAGCTTTTATCATCTGCGCATAATGCGGTTCCGGCTCAGTAAACGCGTCATAGAGGAGAGACATTTTCTCGCCGGAAATATCGATAAGCTGTGAAGATTCCGGCTGGGACGGTCCAACGCTCAAGTGCCTGCCATGCGATAGTTTGTTAAGCGCAACAAGATATTCGCCTGTCGGATGTTTTGTGTCGCCCTCGGAAGAGCAGAGGTGACCAATGTTATACGCAACGGGAATCTTGTCCACCACTTCCCATGTTCCCAGTTTCCACTTCGCAACTGCACTTTCGACGAACAATGAAGTGTAGGCATATCCCTTGTCATCAAACTGCGTGTGCAACGGACCAAGTCCGACGTTGACTTCGGCATCCTTCACCGCGTCGTAATCAAGAACTGGAATGCCATCCTCGTTGCCGCTGAATTTCTTGTTCTGAATCGCGGTCAACATCTTTTCAAAATTGAACACCGTGGTGATGCTCTGAAGCTTGCCGCTTGCAACGATGTATTTTCCGTCGGGACTCACATCAACACCGTGGGGAGATTTTGCCGCGGGCATGAGGTAGACAATGCCTTCCACCTCTTTCGGGTCGATAACTTTCGTCCCGCCAAGCATCTTGAACTTGCCGTTCTTGATTGCCTCCTCCGCTTTCTTCCAGTTCGCCGCGACGACATAGTCACGATCTTTTTGCGATGCGGTTACTTCCAGTTTGCCCGTTGCGCGTTCACTGTTGTAGCATGTCCAGAATCCCCATTCCGCGCTTGGTCCCTTTCCTGCATCGCCAAGGTCGTAGTCAAATGGCGGCATCAAAATTTCCCAACCGAGAGACATGTTGCCGCTCTTCGGGTCCACCGCAATTCCCGCGATGACACCATGATACTTTGTTGCGTAGTCTTCAATCTTCTCATACGTCCCTTTGGGAAGAGGAATAGAAAACCGTGAGCCTGCAAGGACGTAATCGGTATTTTCCGTTACGAATGATGAACAATGATTCCCCGAAACGTTCGGAATGGGTCCAAAGATTTGTTTCGTTTTGAAATCCCGCAAATCAATGCGCGCCATCCTGTTGTTCGCGTTGTCCGAGATAAACAACCAACGCCCATCATAATCGCCATTCGTTTCACTGAGCGAAGGATGATGCGCATCGCCCCACGTGAAACCGCCAAGCATTTCCTTGCTCTCTTTGTCAAAGCCATACCCGGTTGCTGGATAGGGTGTGAACACCGGAATTGTCGTAATGTGCCGCATGGACGGAATGCCGTAGATATACACTTGTCCCGAATGGCCACCGGAAGCGAAGAAATAATATTTATCCATGTCGCCGGGCGCCACGTATGTTTTGAGCGCCGCTTGTTGTACATCGGAGCGTGCTTCAGTTCCGCCGCTACCGCGTCCTTTCTTTTCTCCGCCGCATCCGATAAGCATCGCTGCAACCACAGCGAATACGCCGAGAATGATTGCAATTTGTTTCATGGTTGTTGGCTCCTTGTTGTTGTGTTGATGGTTGTGAATTGTATGTTACTTTTTCCCTGCTGCGACCTTGTTTGATTTGTTTTGTTCTTGCTGCTTCAGTTCATACGCCATCCGTAACTTTGCAATTGCTTCGCTGCGTTCTTCAGGCGTTAGCGTAATCATTGTTGAAAGGACAACTTCCATCGTGCCGGTTGGCTTCGCAAGAAAATCATCAAGCGTTCTGCCGAAGCGAGCCTGAACGTCTTCGACTGCCAGCGCGAGGTCGGGTCCAATCTGCGCAGCCGCTTCGATGCCGAGTGTCGAGACGGAATGACAGACGAAGCAATTTTTTTTCACAAAGAAAGCGCCCGGCCCTTTGGACATTCGTTCTTCTTTTTCTTTTTCTTCAGCCGTGGGCACATCTTTGAAATTACTATTCGGAATATATTCGATGGGGATGCGATCTCTCTTCCAGCTCATCACCAACATGGCAAGCGCCTGTGCATCGGCGCTGCTGAAATTGAAATTCGGCATCACTGTTTCTGTTACTGATCCCTTCGGGTCCTTCAAGTGCGAGACTTGCCATGTGAACTCAGAATGAAATCCTTTGATTCGCTCATAGCTAAATTGCTCAGGCGCTTTCATCCCTTCATAAGTCAAATCGGGACCAACGGTTCCGCCGCGCCCGTTGATAACATGGCACGCACGACAACCCTTCAGCGTTACCAATTCCTTGCCGCGATTGATGTGCTCTGCACCTTTCGTTGTCTTGTCATAGCGATGGCAGGAGTTACACTTCATCTGCATCAGCGCTTTCTTATCGCTCAATACATAAAAGTCTGCAAGCTCTTTGCCGAGGACCGGGTCTTCCCAGTCTCTGATGATTCCGTGCGCGTCTACCATATCAGTCGCGTACCCCTGTCCGCCGTGACAAGTCGTGCAACCGTATTTGGCGATAGGATGCTTTTCGAGAATCTCTTTAGAGTGTGTGCGGAATGGTTCTTCCGCGTTGTCAAGCCCTTTCCATTCAGTAGCCTGATGGCACGTAATGCAGCGATCAGCTTTGTCGAGTTCCTTGACGTAAACCTGTTGCAGGCCGGTCGGCACCGTGGTTGCTCGTTCCGCCCCGAATTTCTCGTCGACTATGTTTCGAAACTCAGATTGATAGCCTTTCCATTCTGGCATCATGTATCGGTAGGAGATGAAGCCCATCAATACAAAAACTGCAATGCCGATAATGCTCAGAATGAGCCTGTCCTTCTTCACGAAGGAGAGCTTGTCCTTAATTGTTTTGTGGTCCATGATGCGTTCCCAATGTCAGTTCGATTTCGTTCGATTCGTCCGTTAGAACTTCACCGGCATTTCCGGCCATGCTTGCCACGGCCAGTAGAAATCCCAATATGGTCCACGCAAGTATGTGCCGATGATAGTGAAGATGATGATGACCAGACAGATGCCAAGAAAGATCATATTCTGCTTTAGTCGTTCCGGTGCAAACCATACGCCAACGGAGTTCACACTCGACTTGTCGCGGTACGGCCACCATATTGCAAGACCAAGCAGAAGTCCAGGCAGGAGAATGCCGCCAATGAGCGCGCCGTTGATAGTGATGAATCCGAGATTGATAGTCGTGTCAGTCACGATTTCCTGTAGCCAGAGAAAGTACCACGGAGCCTTTGCGGGGTTTGGCGTCACCGCGGGATTT
>JBKJJX010000037.1:0-7152 GCA_046597825.1 Bacteroidota bacterium
TCCCGCCTGCATTCCATGACCCGTTGCGTCTCCGAATGCGACATTCAGCGTTCCATCAACCAGCTGAAAATCGTAGTAATCGCCGCCGACTTCCGTCGCCGTTTTCATAAATACCGCAATATCAAGATGCGGCAGGTGCGGAACATCCCTCGGCAACATGGACAGCTGAAGGTTACGGGCTTCCTCCAACTCCTTCGTCTTTCTCTCGTTCTCCCCTTCGAGTACGCGCTTTTCGGCTTCGGCAGCCTTCGCGCGAAGTTCCGATTCCCGGACCTGCGCTTTTTGTTCGCGTCTATTGATTTCGAATCTCCGGAGTTCATACAGAATCCCGAAGAATATCAAGACATAGCCCGCATACGCCCAGCGGGTTTTCCACCATGGTGGGGTCACGATAAGCTTTAACGCCGCGCCTTGGTTATTCCAAACGCCATCGTTGTTCGAGCCGTTGACGCGCAGCGTGTATTCTCCCGGATCGAGATTGGTAAATGTTGCACGATGCTCTGTTCCCAATTGAATCCAGTTATCGCTAAACCCTTCAAGTTTGTACGAATACCGGTTCTTGAATGTGTTATGATAATTCAGCGCAGCGAATTCAAATGTTGCGATATTATCTTTATATGTAAGATTGATCTGTTGGCGTGATGGAATTCCGTTTTCATCGATTGGCTTGCCTTCCTTGTCATCCGTATTGTACCGACGGAATGCACTGAACACGACCGGCGGAACAAAAGGATTTTCCTTCACACTATCGGGATGAAAAACATTGAAGCCATTACTGCCGCCGAAATACATTTCACCGGTGAGAGAATTTTTTCCAAATGCATTCTGGTTGAATTCGTTCGCCTGCAAGCCATCGTTGTAGTCGTAGTTACGGAATGTCCGCTCTTGCGGAGTGAATCTCGATAATCCGTTATTCGTGCTCAGCCAGAGTCTGCCGTTATCATCTTCCAGTATTCCAAAAATAAAATCGTTCGGCAAACCATCTTTTTCGCGATACCGGTCGAAGTTGCCGGTCTTCGGATCAAACCGGTTCAAGCCTCCGACTGTCCCAATCCACAGTATGCCGGCACGGTCTTGATGGATGGCCAACACATTATCGTCGCTCAGACTCTTTGGATTTGTCTCATCGTGTTTGAAATGCGTAAAGGTTTCCGTTGCCGGATCAAATTTATCCAATCCTCCGCCATACGTTCCGACCCACAGGATACCTGCATTGTCTTCGTGAATCGCGAGCACACGATTCGCACTTAAACTTCGCGGAATGGAATCATTGTGGGCGAATGTCTTAAACGTTCCCGTTGCTTTATCCATTCGATTCAGGCCGCCGCCATACGTTCCAACCCAAAGTGTTCCCGAGCGATCTTCGCATAGCGCATAGACTCTATTGTCGCTCAGGCTTTTGGAATTAGCCGGATCGTTTCGGTAATGCGTAAATGTTTCCGTCGCACGGTCAAATCTGTCAAGCCCGTTGCCGAATGTTCCAATCCACAGAGAACGCGACCGGTCTTCGAAGAGACAAACCACAAAATTGTCGCTCAGACTCTTCGCGTTGGCGTTATGATTGTAATGAGTGAATGTTCCGGCAGTACGATTAAAGCGATCGAGGCCCCCTTCGGTACCAATCCAGCTTGTCCCTGTGTGATCAACACAAATCGCCCTGACGGCGTTATTGACGAGGCTGAGAGGATTCGAGGGATCGTTGGAGAAGTGGGCAAACGGTTGCATGTCCGGGTGGAACCGGTTAAGGCCTTCATTGCTTGAACCGATCCACAACACACCGGAGCGATCCTGATAGATTGAAAGAACGTAGTCATCACTAAGGCTCTTCGGGTCAGCCGCGTTACGACGATAATGGTCGAACTTCCCGGTCCGGCGGTTCAAACGGTTGAGTCCTCCGCGTACAGTTCCAACCCACAAAACGCCGGAACGATCTTCAAAAATCGGCCAGACCCAATCGTCACTTAAACTCGAAGGATCTTTTGAATCGTGCTTGTAATGGAGAAAAGATTCTGTTGCAGGGTCGAAACGGTCGAGCCCTCCCTTTGTGCCTATCCAGATTTTCCCTGCGTGATCACCATAGACAGAAAACACGCGGTCGTCAACAAGGCTTCCGGGAATAGCAGGGTTGTGCTTGTATTCTTTTTTCTTTCCTGTAGCCGGTTCCGTTCGGGTAATGCCGCCGCCCGATGATCGGGCCCACTTGATTCCGGAGGGTTCATCGTATGATGAGAAAACTTCACTGCGCGGCACACCATCAAGGTCGACACTGTCCCGGAGTTCCTGAGTAAACGTTTCTGTAAGGCGATCAAACCGATTAATAGACTTCGGATTATTCAGCGTCGCAACGAACAAGGTCCCGCTCTTGTCCTCGGCGATTACTGAAATGAAATTATCATCCAGTGATTTCGGATTTGACGGATCATGCTTGAAGACGGTGAATGTGTAGCCGTCGTACCGGTTCAGTCCATCCTGGGTTCCGAACCACATGAACCCCTGATGATCCTGAAAAATGCACGTCACGCCGCTTTGTGAAAGGCCGTTCTTGACCGTAAGGTGATCGAACCGGATGTTCTGCTGGCCCTGGACATTCGAACAAAGTCCTGCCGTCAACAGAATGCCAAGGAGATATATTGCGGTGCGGTTGAAGCGAAAAGCCTGTTTCATCGAAATGATAAACCTGACAGCAGGGAATGGGACAACGTCAAGCTATCACGCGATAGCCTGACGTTGTTGTCTGTGTGAATATACAAAAAGTCACTTCAACAAAATCATTTTCTTCGTATCGGCAAAATCTCCTGCTTTGATGTGATAGAAAAAGATTCCGCTGCCGACTGACGTACCGACATCATTCAATCCGTTCCATTCAATTGAGTACGTGCCTGCGGGTTGCGTCTCCTGAACAAGCGTTCTGACGACCTGGCCCAGAACATTATACACGTGAAGAATTACATCCCGCTGAGACGGAAGTTGGTAACGAATAGTCGTGACGGGGTTAAAGGGATTGGGATAATTCTGCGAGAGAGCAAACACAGTCGGCAACGATGCACCCGCACCGCCATCCGGTTCCTGATTCCACGAAGTGACCGAGCTCTTTGACAATCCTGCGAAAGTACCTGCAAAGGTAAGCTGGCAATTCTCTTTCACTGTTATATCCTTGCCAAGCAATGAGCCGGTGACGTTGGTTTGCGCCTTTACTTCTATTTCTCCCAATGGCGCGTAGAAATTTGCAAAGACATCAGCGTTCCCACCCAATGAAATTGATTTTCCGGAACCGCCAACGTAGAAAATAATATCGGAGGCATTAATGGGACTTCCCTGTGCCGGGCCGATGTACGATTTTTCGCCTGCATCGAATGAGTTCAATATTCTTACTTCCGCAGCAGCAACAAAGCGTATCTTCGTCTTGCCCTTCAATGTCAGATTGCGGAAATGATAGGTGCCGCCGGAACATGTAAGCGTTCCATTTTCTCTGACATTAACATCCCGGTAGCTGCCCGGCGCAAGAGTAAGTGAACCAGCCACCGTTACGTCCTGGTTTCCCGGCGTTGATGTCAAGAACGGAGGCAATGACGCGACCACAGGAAGCGCCAACGGTGTAAACAACGTTCCTATGATTGACCCCTTATTCTTCAGCGTATTATAATAGACATTACTATTGATGACCGCATTCTCTTTAATGTCTATTCGGGACGCTTTCAGTGAATATCCCACCGCCGTTTTGACCTTCTCCTTCAAAGAAAGGTCAGGTCCGCCGCCTTGACCTACCCGGTTAACAATTACATCTCCCGACAGAACTGAAACTTTTTCTTTGAGTTCGATACTGTTCGTTGCAAAAAGAACGGCATGCGGAGTCATGAGTGGATTATTCACATACACCGATTGCTGGTTTGCGCGGTCAAACGGTTCGCCGACTATTGGCAAAATACCTTTTGCGCGGACGACAAGCGTATAGCTTCCGCCGGCTGCTGTATTCTGAAATATTCCGCTGTACAAACCCGCACTCGACAATACAAGTGGTATGCTATCAAGTACGCCTGCAGGATTTGTTATGTATGCCTTCACCGTTGCGTCGTTGATCGGTCCGCCACCTGTGGTATGTTCTCCCACCGGAGCTTCGCCGCCTTGTGAAAGTGTAGTCTGAATCCGAACCTGATCCCCCACCTGATAGTTGGATTTGTTCAACGAGACTTTCATCGTAACATCTGTAATCGATGAGAGAGAAAGAATCAGATTTTCAGGTGATGGAGGTTGTGGTTCGGTATTTCCCCCGTTGACAACCAACGTCCATGTGCCCGGGTGCGGATTAAGAATCTTGTAGTAGGCGAACGTTGGACCTTCCACGTACTGAATACCGGGATAGTTTCCAACGTTGTATGGAGTGATAAGCGTATCGCCGTTATTCAGCGGCGGCAAAAACAGTCCCAACAAAAACCGGCTGCCTTGCCATGTAAGCCCGGGGAGAATTGCGGTGCTACCCGGATCAACTGCACCTTGCCACGTTAAGCCGCCTTGCCATGTAAGACCACCCTGCCATGTGAGGCCACCTTGCCACGTAAGGCCACCTTGCCACGTCAACCCCGGCGAATTCGATGCGAAGGTCGTATCGCCGATGAGTTGAATTCCCGACAGTTGGTTCCATATCTGATCAACCGCCTGACTCATTGTTACATCGGATGTTAAATAGTAGGATCCGCCTGTTAGTTCAGCGAGTTTACTCTCGAGATCTTGTCCTAGGCTGCCTGCAAAGCCTAACGTAAACAGACTGGTATTTGCACCCGTGACGGCTGGAATGATACTTAACGCCGCTGGCGAACCGGTCTCTTCTCCTGCACTGAATACTATCATGGCTCTGCCATGACCCGGCAACACTGACGAAGTAAGCATCGAGACTCCGGCCTGAAGTCCTGCGCCAAGTCCGCTTGATCCGCCGGCCGCAACGGAGTTGATTGCTGAGATGATGCTCGTACGCGAAGCATTATTCTCAATCGTAACAAGTTCCGAGACGACGGTATTCGGAAGCCGGATAATTCCAACTCTGTCGCCGATTCTCATTTTGTTTACAAGGGCAGCTGCATTATTTTTTGCGGGGATGAAGCCATTGTATCCGGAAGGAGATGCAAAGTTGCCTGCACCATCAAAAACGAGGACGAGATCTACTTTGCTCAGCGGAAGATTGCTGTAAATATATTCGATGCCGGCAATGTCGGGCGCGTCCAGCGATCTCTTGAACGTCTCGCCGTTCTTGATGAAACCGTACATCGTCACAGAATCGTTTGCCGCTCCCATGAACGGAACATATTGCGGATAACCCGGATTGTAGATATCACCGAGGCCACTGTAATGTCCAATCTCATGCACGGCCACGTCCTCAACATCTTTTATCCCCGAAGTATCCGCTATCGAAGGGTTAGCCGGAACAATTGCGAAAGGAAAAGTCTGCCTGTTGAATGCGATGTCAACGTCTGTCAGCTCGCCGTTCAAACTATTGTAACGGACTCTCGTCACGGCAATGGTGTTAGGATCTGCCCCTACGCTATCGACCCATCCGGTTGAAATCCACACTACGTTATTAATTCCATCTGGGACGCCCCCCCATTTAGTGAGAGGTGTATTAGCGCCCTTAGTATATTGTATTTGCGGGAGCTGGCTCCATGTAGAAAAAGCTTGATCAATCGATGCACGGAAATTGACGGGAACGCTTTCGCTCGTCTGGTACATCCCGTTCCCATCAGCCCAATGAAGAGGAATTCCGGAAAGGGTTGTATTCACGACATAATGATTGCCATAGATTCTTGGCCTTGCGCCCGAAATAATATCCCCTGAGAATTCAGATGTATTGTTCGCGGAATCAGTCGCTGTCGCAGAAATAAATCTGCCAACAACAAGCTGTGTGTTGGAGGGAATAGAGAATATTGCATTTCCATTTTCGTCTGTTCGAAGAGTCGTTGATCCAATGAACGTCTGGCCTTCACCAAACCCTGTGGGATCAGAGATTGCGCTTTGAAATGCCTCGATCTTCAACAGTGTATATGGCCAGCTATTGATTGAGCCTGTTACAGTGTCACGTGCTACATCGGCAACATACAGGGTCGGATAATTTTGTCCCCAGTTCGGCAACGCCGAAGAAGTTGGACGTGGAGTGGGGGGACGTGTCGGGGCGATGTTTTGAGTTACTCCGTCATTCTTCAAATCAATCCCCAGCAAGCCGTTGCCGAAAATCGAATTCGTCAGAATTCCGCACCCTGAAGAGCCGGCAATGGTAAGTCCGTTTTGGGTGTTTCCGGAAATAATATTTTGCGTTATCAGATTGTTATTCGAACCGCTTGAGATGTCGATACCGGAGCCATGGTTGCCCAGACCTGTGGAACCGTTTGCATCTGTTCCGATAGAGTTTCCGGAAATGAAGTTTCCTCCGATTGAGGAGAGGCGGATTCCGGCTCCGTCAAAACGATTGATGATGAGACTTTTAACGGAAGAACTTCCGCCTGTAATATTCAGGCCAGATACGCCCTCGCCGGCACTCACACCATTGAGTTCAATCAAAGGACTATTGCTGAAGCCGGGCTGAGTCGTCCCATCAATAACTGCCGGCTTTGTAATTACCGGCAACGCAGATGCAGGAATTATGGTTCGTACCCCCGCCCCCGGAATGTTGAATTTGATTGTGTCAATCGCATTGCTGGTGTTTGTCGCTGCAAGAGCATCACGCAGTGACCCTGCTCCGGCATCCAATGTATTGGTTACGATGAGTACTAAAGGCAGGTCGGCTGTGACCTGAACATCGAGATAGGTCAGGACTCCGCGATCATGGCCGCGCACTGCAAGCACATTATCGCCAGCAGCCAGTATTCCATCTGGCGCAGTGAAAACAAAACTATTGCGTGAGGCACAGCCCTCATGACTAACCATCCCTCCTGAAATATCTTGTCCATTCAGGAATACCTGGATATCATTATCGATAGCCACGCTCACTCGCACATTGCGGCTTCCAGGAGGCAGAGTGAAATATTTTCGTATCAACATGTCCGTGCCATCAGCCCACGGGGTCTTCGCATCAACCGGATTGTTAAGAGGACATCCACTTGGCGAACCAAACCCGGCATCGCCGCTTGACCAACCAACATCATTGAAGGAGGGCAACTCAAAACCCGG
>JBKJJX010000105.1:0-13175 GCA_046597825.1 Bacteroidota bacterium
GCTGAGTTGGGAAACTTTAGGCCGTTCGTGAACATGAAGTCCCAAACCATGCCCGAGAGAATGAGTGAAATACTTTCCGTAGCCTGATTTGGCGATTCGCTTTCGCGCTATCGAATCGAGATCCTTTGCCCAGATTCCCCCCTTCGCAGAATCGATTGCTTCCTGCTGCGCCTGCCGGACCACGTTGTACATTTCTTTTGTGCGTGCACTGGCCTTGCCAACAGCGACCGTTCTCGTAATATCAGAATTGTATCCGTTCACGACACATCCGAAGTCAAGTGTCAGAAGATCTCCGGCTTTAAGTTTGCGTCCGCCGGCGCGTGCATGGGGTAGCGCTGAACGTTCGCCGCTCGCCACGATCGTCTCAAATGCATCCCGCTCAGCGCCGAATGTTTTATGGAGGTAGGATATTTCAGCAGCCACTTCCAGCTCACTGACGCCCGGACGAATCATTTTGAGAATCTCATGGAACACCTGGTCGGAAATTTTCACAGCACGGCGAATCCATTCGATTTCATCATCCTCTTTTACAAGCATTACTTCTTCCACGATCTCTGCAGTAGAGGCAAACGAGGTCTGAGGAAATAATTTCCTGAGAACACGGTATTGCGCATATGTTATTTGGTTCGATTCAAAACCAACTTTGCCTGCACCATCAAGCAACTCTCTGCGCGAGGCTTCATCGTACAGGCCTGTCCGTGTGATAATGATCCTGGGCGCCGTCCGCTTGCCGCCTGAAATTATCTCCTGCTTTGCCTGGACTTTGTACCGGATATCGGAAAGGAACGTAATGGATTTTTTGGTGATGATGAGAATCGCATTCGAACCGGTAAACCCGGTGAGGAAACGAATATTGAAGAGCGATGAGACGATAAACGCATCCAGCCCGCGACGCTGCATTTCTTCTCTTACCCGCGCAGTGCGATTATTCGTCATTCGTCGAAGCAGGAATTATATGTGATAGTTTGGAGCTTCTTTCGTAATAGCGATATCATGAGGGTGACTTTCGCGTAATCCGGCCTCGGTCATTCGGACGAACTGTGCATTGCGTTTCATATCAGCGATGGTCGCACAGCCGCAATATCCCATTGCAGCACGCAGGCCACCAACCATTTGATATACCGTATCTCCGAGAGGTCCTTTATACGGAACTCTGCCTTCTATGCCTTCGGGAACAAGCTTCTGAATATCGTCTTCAGCGTCCTGGAAGTATCTGTCCCGACTGCCTTCTTTCATTGCTCCAAGCGAGCCCATGCCGCGGTAAATTTTATAGCTGCGCCCTTCGTAAAGAACTTTCTCTCCGGAGCTTTCATCGACTCCGGCAAATAATCCACCAATCATAATTGTATCGGCGCCGGCTGCAATTGCTTTCGCAATGTCGCCTGTTTGTTTTATCCCACCGTCGGCAATAATCGGGACGCCGCTTTTCGCAGCCGCCTTGCTGCATTCAAGAATTGCGGTTACCTGCGGAACGCCAACTCCCGCAACAACCCGCGTCGTGCAAATCGATCCCGGACCAATGCCGACCTTCACTGCATCAACACCCGCACGAATAATGTCCCGTGTGCCTTCCGCCGTCCCGACATTGCCGGCGATGAGATCGAGCTTGGGAAATTTCTTTCTCACGCGTCGAACGGTTTCGAGCACGCCCTTTGAATGTCCGTGCGCGGTATCGATGATAATGACATCTACATCGGCCTTCACCAATTCTGCTACGCGCTGCAATGTATCGGCAGTAACGCCAACCGCGGCGCCGACACGAAGCCGTCCGTGTTTGTCCTTGCACGCATGTGGATGCTTGCGCTTCTTGAGAATGTCTTTGAACGTGATGAGCCCCTTGAGAACACCGCTCTTATCAACGACGGGAAGTTTTTCGACTTTATGTTTTTGCAGAATGCGTTCTGCCTGATTCAGACTTGTCCCGAGCGGCGCAGTTACCAGATTCTCTTTCGTCATGATATCGGAGACGAATGCATCTTCATCCGGCTCAAAGCGAAGGTCACGGTTGGTAATGATTCCGATGAGCCGATTGTTTTTATCGATGACAGGAATGCCAGAGATGCTGTACTTCCTCATAAGCTTGAGAACGTCACGGACTTTCTGGTTCGCCCAGACTGTCACAGGTTCGAGAATCATTCCGCTCTCCGACCTCTTCACGCGCAGAACTTCATCCGCTTGCCGGGCGATGGACATGTTCTTATGCAGAATGCCGATCCCTCCTTCACGCGCCATCGCAATTGCCATGTCCGATTCTGTCACAGTATCCATTGCCGCGCTGATGAGCGGGATGTTCAGCTCGATGTTTCGCGTAAGCTTTGTACGAACTTCAACATCACGCGGCAGCACGCTGGACTTCGCGGGAACGAGAAGAACGTCATCGTAGGTGAGGGCTTCGAGAAGGATTTTTTTATTCAAGATAATTTTAGCTGATGGAAATTCTTTTTTAATGATTTAGGGTGAGTCCTTTGCTCCGCTCAGAAAGTAAACTCACACAAAGGCCGCTATTCCCGTAATATCCTCCCCCACGATCAACGTGTGCATCTCGTGTGTGCCTTCGTAGGTGATAACCGATTCAAGATTCGCCGCGTGACGCATCACCGGATACTCATCAAGAATTCCGTTTGCCCCAAGAATGCTTCTTGCTTCGCGGGCAATCTGCAATGCGTGATAAACGTTATTCCGTTTCGCAAAGGAGATTTGTTGGAAGCGGACTTTGCCCGCGTCTTTCAATCTGCCCAACTGTAAACAAAGAAGCTGTGCTTTCGTAATCTCGTTGAGCATATGCACGAGCTTTTCCTGTGTCAGTTGGAATGAAGCGATCGGCTTGTCAAATTGTATTCGGGACTTTGCATAGTTGAGCGCTGAATCGTAACACGCCATTGCGGCACCAATTGCGCCCCACGCTATCCCGTATCGTGCCTGCGAGAGACATCCGAGCGGAAGTTTGAGACCCTCACCCCCATTCGGCAAAATATTTTCCTTGGGAATGTGAACATCCTGAAAAATCAATTCCGATGTAACAGATGCGCGCAGGGAATGCTTGCCTTTCATTTCGGGAGCGGAGAAACCTTTCATTCCCTTCTCAATAAGAAATCCTCGCACAACTCCTTTCAGTTTTGCCCATACGACCGCTACATCAGCAAGCGTGCCGTTTGTAATCCACATCTTTGCGCCATTGATGATGTACCCATCGCTTACCTCCTCTGCTCGGGTGATCATTCCGCCCGGATTGGAACCGTAATCGGGTTCTGTCAGCCCGAAGCATCCAATGGCATCGCCTTTCGCAAGTCGAGGCAGCCAGTTATCTTTTTGCTTGTCCGATCCGTACGCGAAGATGGGGTACATGACCAAGGCGCTTTGCACCGATGCGAAACTTCGAACGCCGCTGTCGCCCCGCTCCAGTTCCTGCATCGTCAATCCGTATGCAACGTTGTTCATGCCTGCGCACCCATATTTTTCAGGAAGGGTAGCGCCGAATAATCCCAGTTCAGCCATCTTGGGAATCAAATCCATCGGGAATGTACCCTCACGGGCATGCTTCTCGATGATCGGGACGACGTTATCATCGACGAACTCACGCACTGTATTTCGCACCAACATCTCTTCTTCGCTCAATAGACTGTCGGCATTGAAATAATCTACTCCCTGAAACTTTGCTGGCATGAATTCCCTCGAGGCAGGCTGTTATGGAAAAAGCCCTGTTTACGAAAAGCGACACAGGGCGGTGTTCTATAAAATTGTGTTAAAAAGAACGAAAAAACCGCTGGAAAATCAATGATGATTTGCAGGAGAAGATAGGATGAAACGGAGAGTTTTCTTGGGGATAAACAGAAAAGCTATATCGGCACATCCTCATCTTCATCGTACATCAGATCACGATCTTTGTTCTCTTTGATCCAGATGCTTCCGACAATTGCTGTCATGATTGCGACTGCGATTGGATAGTAAAGTCCGGCGTAGATGTTTCCGGTAGCGACAGTAATTGAAGCGGCGATGAGAGGAAGGAATCCGCCGAACCAGCCGTTACCAAGATGATAGGGTAGCGACATGGATGTGTATCGAATCTTTGTCGGAAAGAGTTCGACAAGAAATGCGGCGATCGGTCCATACACCATCGTAACGTACAGCATAAGCAGCGTGAGCAGGACAACGACCATGAAGAAGTTTATCTCCCTCGTGTTTGCGGTTGCCGGATAGCCGGCTGACTTCAACGCAGCACTCCACGTTGAATCATTGAATTGTCCCGCGTCGATAGAACCGGCAATCATCGATATATTATTGCTTGAAAGAATCGGTTCCGTTTTGAACTGATAACCTTTTTTCGTCAAACTCTCCCGGGCAAGATCATTTTTTGCCGCGATGTCAGGCGAAGCATTTGGATCGTAGCGGAGTACGATCGGATTATCCGTCATCGCTGCTTCGAGTGCCGGATTTGCGTAATGCGTAAGTCCATGGAAGATCGGATAGTAGGTCAGCGCAGCAAGAATGCATCCGGTCATCATAATTTTTTTCCGCCCGATAATATCAGACAACCATCCGAAGAAGAGAAAGGCGGGCGTTCCAATCGCCAATGCAACGGCAACGAGCGTATAGGATGTAACAAAATCTACCTTGAGAGTATTCTGCAAAAAGAAGAGCGCATAAAACTGTCCGGCATACCACACAACTCCCTGTCCGGCTGTAGCCCCGAACAATGCAAGAAGTACATACTTCAGGTTCGTCTTGTTTCCAAAACTTTCTTTGAGCGGATTTTTTGAAACTCTGCCCGTCGCCTTAAGCTTCACGAAAAGAGGAGATTCCTTCAGCTTCAACCGAATGTAAACGGAAACTGCAAGGAGGACGAACGAAACCAGAAACGGCAGTCGCCATCCGTACTCTTTGAAATCCTCCTCACCGAAATATAACCGGGTCGAAAGAATCACGGCGAGTGAAAGGAAGAATCCGATCGTTGCCGTTGTTTGAATCCAACTTGTGTAGAATCCCCGCTTACTCTTCGGTGCGTGCTCGGCGACGTAAGTCGCTGCGCCGCCGTATTCACCGCCAAGCGCAAGTCCTTGAGCAAGCCGCAGAGTCACAAGAAGAATAGGCGCAAGAACTCCAATCTGATCCCAGGTAGGCAGAAACCCCATGAGAGCCGTCGACAAGCCCATGATGATGATCGTGACGAGAAATGTATATTTCCGCCCGACGAGGTCACCGATTCTCCCGAACACGATTGCTCCAAAAGGACGCACGGCAAATCCCGCCCCGAATGTGGCAAGGCTTGCAAGGAAAGCCGCGGTGTCGTTACCTTTGGGAAAAAACAACCCGCCGAAAAATGCCGCAAGGCTTCCATATAAATAGAAATCATACCATTCGAATAGTGTTCCGATCGACGAAGCGAAGATTACCCGCTGTATCGTATTTTCTTCGGAATTAGGAGGATGCATTTTCGTTGATGATCGAAGAAGAGCCGTGGTGACAAGCTTAATTACGCTAATAGCCGTTGAAGAATCAAACATCCAGAAAGGAAGAAAGCCAACTGAGTTGGTCAGACCCGGTTGGCTTTCCTAAGGAGAGTTATATGTAGTACTGGTCACTTGATTAGACGACCAGAACTCTGAAAAGTTGCAGACTGCGAAAATAATTTCTGCAACAAAACAACCTCACTCCTGTTCAGTGAAGTTGTACTGTTTGATTTTAAGATAGAGAGTTTTCTTGGATATGCCGAGCGCTTCGGCGGATTTGGCGCGGTTAAAATCATGTTGTTTCAAGACGCGCTCGATGTGCAGTCGCTCTAGTTCGCCCAGAGTAAGCTTGGGATCGGAAATAAACAACCGGTCAGCAGATGATTCCGTCGTTGAGCTGGCAGCATTTTCTGCCCGATGATAGTACATCTGAAGATCCGACGGCTGGATTATTTCTCCCTGAGAAAGCAACACGGCCCCTTCCATCGCATGCTCCAATTCCCGGATATTTCCCTGCCAATCATGCGACATGAGAAGTTGAAGCGTTTCGGGACTGAGCTTCTTGACGCTTTTAACTTTGCTTTTCTTCTGCAGGAAGAATTCCGCGAGAATTGGGATGTCTTCTTTCCGGTCCTTCAGCGGGGGTACACGAAGAGTAACCACATTCAAACGATATAAGAGATCTTCCCGGAATCTTCCCGCCTTAACCTCTTCGCCTAAATCTTTGTTCGACGCGGTAACAACACGGACATCGACTGTCAGGACATTCGTTCCGCCGATTCTTCTGAACTCTCCACTCTCAAGAAATCGGAGCAACTTCGGTTGGATAGTCGGGCTGATATCGCCGACTTCATCAAGGAAGAGAGTTCCGCCATTTGCCACTTCAACAAGTCCCTGCTTCGAAGTATAGGCGTTTGTAAACGCGCCTTTTTCGTGCCCGAAAAGTTCACTCTCCAAAAGGGTATCCGGAATCGACGCACAATTTACAGCAACAAACGGGCGATTACTTCGTGGACTGCGACGATGGATTAGGTTTGCAATCAACTCTTTTCCCGTGCCACTCGCCCCCTGAATGAGAACGAACGAGTCGCTATCTGCAAAACGTGTCGCGCTTTCTATCAGCTTCAAGAAAACCGGACTTTGCCCAATGAGTTCATTATTACCGCCTTTGCGCGAAAGTTCACTCTTCATCAATTTGTTGTCAATAAAGAGCTCCTTTCGTTCTATCGCACGATGGATCGTATTGAAGAGCTCATCGATATCGTATGGCTTCGCAAGGAAATCGTACGCCCCCATCTTGATCGTTTGAATTGCAGTCTTGATGTCTGCGTAATTGGTGAGAATGATGACTTGCGTTGTGGGGGAGTATTCCTGGACAAACTGCAGAACTTCCATGCCGCCAACACGCGGCATTTTGATATCGAGGAGAATTACATCATAAACTTTTTGTTGGATCTTATTGATGGCCTGACTGCCATCGGCGGCGGTATCCACCTTGAACTCATCGGAATCGCCGAGTTCATTTTCAAGGATAGTGCGGAGATACTCTTCGTCGTCAACAATGAGGAGGTTGTATTTCTTCGCCATAGATGCGCACGTTACTCGCTCATCACTCTGTCAATGGTTGTAAGCAGGTCAACAAGGTCGTATGGCTTGCTCACAAAATCTTCTGCGCCCAGCTTTTTAGATTCAATTGCATTTTTCAAATCCGCAAATCCCGTCAGCATAATCACGCGTGTCCCGGGATGTTTTTCCTTTATCACTTTCAACACTTCGAAGCCATTCATGTTTGGCATCTTAATATCCAGCAAAACGAGGTCGTACTTCATTTTTTGTAATTCACTCACTGCTTCCATACCATCAGCAGCAGCACCAACCTCATACCCCTCACTATTCAATTCTGCACTCAACACCGTTCGAAGCGCATCCTCATCATCAACAACCAGAATCCTTCGTTTCTCAGCCATTCACTTAGCCTCAAGATGTTAGTATATAAGGTTGCCCATTGCAAATACAGCTACTACGTGCCATGGGATTAGAGCAACCGCAAAATGATAGCTAAACAATCGCACAAAATCAACAATGATACGCTGCTTTTATCTCGTGCTAATAAATTCAATTTACCGATATCATCGCTACGGGACTTCAATTGCAACTCTACCAAACTTCTCCTATACTGTGAATGACAATCATACATTTTTTTTGAGACTGAATGGAAACGCCCGAAATAATCAATCTTCTTATAGTCGATAACGATACAAGCTACATGGCTGTTGCCCAGCATCTTCTGTCAAAGTATCAGGGAAAAAAATTCAACGTCGTTTGGAGGCAGGATGGCAAATCTGCAATCGCCGAGTTAAAGAAGAACGATTCTCTTGATATGGTGATCATCGATTACTACTTGCCTGAGCAAAACGGCCTGGATATCACCAAGGAAATCAGGGAACAAAAAATTGAAACCCCGATAATTTTTCTGACATCGAACCGTGACTTCCGGCTGGCGATCGAAGTGATGAAATACGGAGTGGAAGACTACATGATAAAAGATGAGGCGGTTGATTCCGTTCTGCCGCGAACCATCGTGAACATTCTTGAGCGAGTGTACCTGAAAAGAAAAATTGAGAAGCAGCAACAGGAGCAGCTCATAGCCCGGAAACGGACAGATGCAATCAAGGAATTAGTCGTTACCGTTTGTCATGAATTTAATAACCCGCTCGCTGCAATCAAGATTTCAACCGATATTCTTCTCCGGCAGCAGCTCGCTCCCAACGAAAAAAAGCTGGTTGAAGATCTGGACGATAACATCGCGGTCGTAGAAAAGGAAATTACAAAACTGCGTGACATCAACTTTGAGAAAATTGAGTTTGCAAAAGTTTGAGGACGGTATCTTGCATCTGTAACCCCCTTTCTCTATATTTAGTTCAGAAAAAAAACTGACTAATGATTCAACTGAGGGTTATGCGTAAAATGCCGAAGCCAAAGGCAAGCGCCCCAAGAAAGTATCTTGAAAGAGTTTGATGGTATACAAAAGTGTCCCGCCCTTGAAGCGGGACACTTTTTTTGTCTCAGGGCGTCTCGTCCATGAACGTATGTGATGTCCACAATATCATGATGGCATGGGCCCCGAAGGAAATTGCGTGGGAGCGGGATAATATCGGCCTTCAGGTTGGCGATATGAAATCCAAAATCACGAGGATTCTTGTCTGCTTGGACTGCACCGAAAAGGTTGTTGCTGAAGCCGCCAAACGGAATGCTAACCTGATAATCAGCCATCATCCAGTGTTGTTTCGGCCTCCGAAATCGATAACGCCGGCTGATGAAACAGGACGCGTAATCCGGGCTTTGATTCGTGGTAATATTAATCTCTATTCGGCTCACACGAATTTGGATTTTACACGCGGCGGTACAAGTTTTGCTCTCGCCGAAGCGCTGGGTCTGCAGAATGTGGAGTTTCTTCACAAGAGTTATCAGGTTGATAGCAAGATCGTTACGTTCGTTCCCGCTCAGTTCGGCCGGAAGATTCGGAATGCAATGAGTGAAGCGGGAGCCGGCGTGATAGGTAATTATGACCAGTGCTCATTTGAAATAAATGGCTCAGGCTCTTTCAGAGGGAACGACCAGGCATCGCCAACAATCGGGAAGAAAAAAATACTAGAGTCAGTGGAAGAAATCAGGCTTGAAATGATTGTCAAACAATGGGATGTTGCCAAGGTCGTTCAGGCACTAAAATCCGCCCACCCTTATGAGGAAGTCGCCTACGATATTTATCCGTTGCAAAACACCAGCGCTGAATTTGGCATGGGGATCATTGGAAGCCTTCCTAAACCGATGCCGCTCACTCCCTTCTTGAACATGGTGAAGCGGAAGCTGGGCGCAAAAATGTTGCGGCGAACGGAAGGCAAAAAGAAAACGGTTGCGCGTGTAGCGGCATGCGGCGGAGCCGGCGGAGAACTGGTTGACACGGCGATCGCTCGTGAAGCAGATGTTTTCATCACCGCGGACGTGCGATATCACGAGTTTCATCATGCTGCCGAAAAAATTATTTTGATCGATGCCGGGCATTTTGAAACCGAGCATCTTGTAGTCAAGGCTGTTGTGAACAAATTGAGATCGGAGTTTACAAACGCCGGACAAAAGATTCCGGTGTTCGCATCGACCATCTCAACAAACCCAATATACTATTCTTAGTTTCGGAGAAATGACTTGGAGAACAAGCTACGCACACTGTACACGCTGCAACTAATCGATAGCAATCTTGATGAAATCGAAGAAATGAAAGGAGACCTGCCGGGTGAGGTTCGGGATCTCGAAGAAAAAGTGAGTGGCTTGAAAGAAAAACTCACCGGCCTTGATCAAACAATGAAGGGTTCATTCGCCCAGCGGGATAATGCAGACTCGGAAATTATCTCTCTAAAAGAGAAAATTGAAAAATACAAATCGCAACAGTTTCAGGTCCGCAACAACAAAGAGTACGATGCCCTCACAAGAGAAATGGATCAGGCAGCAGAAACAATTGCCCGGCTTGAAAAAGAAATGGGTTCTCTCGAAAATAAAGGAACAATCGCCCGCTCGGGAATAGAAGAAACCAAGAAAGAAGTAGAAGAACTCCAGGCAGTGCTCGAGGAAAAGCGAAGCGATCTCGGCGAAGTTTCGAAGAACACCGAGGAAGAAGAATTGAAGTTCAAACATGAGCGTGAAAAAATTCTTGTCCGGATCAGCAAATCGGATCTTGCGAGATACGAGCGTATCCGTAAAGCGAAAAACGGACGTGCAGTTGTGCCTATAAAACGTGGTGCGTGCGGCGGTTGCTACACAGCCGTTCCTCCCCAAAAAGTTCATGAGTTGAAGCAGAATGATCAACTCTACCTGTGCGAACGCTGCGGCCGGATCATCGTCTCGGAGGAAATTGCCGAGAGTTCAACAGCGGTTGCGTAACAGGAAATTTTGGAAAGAGCATTCTGAATTCTTTCCGCCCGAATTTGATTTTTTTAATTAACTAAATAAACTCAGTCTACATTTGCAGGCCGGGCAGCCGCGTCCCGCTGAAAGGCGGGATGAGGAAAGTCCGAACTCCGCAGAGCAAAGTGCCGCGTTAACAGCGCGGGACTTGCGTGCCCAAGTACGCAGGTACGGAAAGTGTCACAGAAAACAAACCGCCCCGGGCAACCGGGGTAAGGGTGAAAAGGCGAGGTAAGAGCTCACCGTCCCGCTGGTAACAGCGGGGGCATGACAAACCCCACTAGGAGCAAGACCGCGTATGAGAGGAACGAAGTTGCTCGCTTCGCCGCGTCGTTGTTTTGAATAGAAGTTCGATATTCCTTGTTCATGATTCGATATCCGGCATTCAATATCGAATATGTGAGCACTGAATTTCGAATAACCGGATTCAGATGACGCGATACTCTCGGGTAGGTCGCTTGAGGCCGTTGGCAACGACGGTCCCAGATGAATGGTTGCCTCTCCCGCTCCTCGGGAAAGACAGAATTCGGCTTACAGGTCTGCAAATGCTTTTGTGTCGGAGCTCCCGTGAATATACCCATCCGCGAAAACCGGTGGACCCTCGCTTCCACACCAAATCCCGAAACCGTTGCCCGTCTCTCCAAAGAGATCAATGTACCTGAGCCGATCGCAAAGGTACTTGTGTTGCGCGGCATTGAGGATTACGACAAGGCAAAGGCATACTTCCGCCCCACTCTCGAACTCCTGAATGATCCGTTTCTGATGAACGGAATGGAACGGGCTGTCGGGAGAGTTCTTTCTGCCCTCAAGAATAATGAACGCATACGCGTCTTCGGCGATTACGATGTCGATGGCACGAACGGCGCGGGCATGTTGTACATGTTTTTGAAAGAAGTCGGCGCCGACGTCGCATTTTATATTCCCGACCGCATCAAAGAAGGTTATGGAATTTCGAAAACAGGAATTGACCATGCAGTCGAAGCCGGTGTAAAACTTTTCATTTCCGTTGATTGCGGCATTACCGCCGTCGATCAGGTCGCGTATGCAAACAGTTGCGGACTCGAAGTTATCATCTGCGACCATCACGAGGCGGCGGATGTAATTCCCAACGCGTACGCCGTGCTCGACCCTATTCAGCCCGGTGACTCGTATCCATTCAAGAGTTTGTGCGGGTGCGGCGTTGGCTTTAAGCTCGTTCAGGGAGTTGCAATCAGGCTTGGAAAACAGGATCTTCTCCCACACTTCCTCGACTTTGTGGCGCTTGCAAGCACGGCGGATATTGTTCCGCTTACCGGAGAAAATCGGGCGCTTGTACGTTTGGGACTTGAGCTGATCAACAAGAATCCACGTCCCGGTATCAAAGCATTGATCCAGAGTGCGGGATACAAAGTGGGACAGATCAGTACGGGACAAATAGTATTCGGACTTGCGCCGCGCATTAATGCTGTCGGCAGATTGGGCGATGCCATGCGCGCAGTGAAGCTTTTAACCAGTCAGGATGCTGATGAAGCGGAGATGTACGCCAAGGTGTTGGAAGAAGAAAACCATGCACGACGCAAAATTGACGGCGATACATTTGAAGAAGCTCAACTGCTCATCGAAAGCATGTACGACGACATCGAAGCCGAGGCAGCGCTCGTACTTCACCAGGACCATTGGCACCCGGGAGTTGTGGGAATTGTTGCATCACGAATGGTGGAAAAATATTATAAGCCGTCGATCATGATGGCAACGGTGGACGGAGTGGCCAAAGGTTCCGCCCGCAGCATATCCGGCTTTAACATTTACGACGCACTCAAGCGTTGCGAACAATCCATCCTACAGTTTGGCGGACATAAGTACGCAGCAGGCGTCACGGTTGAGCTTGCCAAACTTGATGAGTTCAAAGAGGCATTCAAGACAGCCGTCAGAGATTTAATGAGCGATGAATTGAAAACTCCCGAAATCAGAATTGACGCGGAGATTTCTCTCACTGAGGTAACGCCCCGGCTTGTTCGCTTGCTGGCGGAATTCCAACCGTTCGGCCCGGGAAATATGCGTCCTGTATTTCTCGCAAAGGGTCTTGAGATTGCAGGATCGCCGCGCATTGTCGGAAAAAATCATTTGCGCTTCAAAGTCAGGCAGAGCGGAAGCATTGTCGACGCCATCGGCTTCAATCTCGGACACCTGATGCCGAAGCTTACTCCCGGTAGACGGGATGTGCAGTGTGTCTTCTCGATTGAAGAAAACGATTACGTCTCGCAGCACAACGGCAACGGCAATGGTAAGCGGGACACGGTGCCACAGTTGAAAATCAAAGACATAAAATAGAAGAAGCGTTCAGAATCTGAAGGAGACTCATCATGTCAGGCCACTCGAAATGGGCAACGATTAAAAGAAAAAAAGGCGCAACGGACGCGGCACGCGGACGTTTATTCACGCGCCTGATCAAAGAAATTACAATTGCAGCACGCGGTGGCGGTGGCAACCCGGATGGTAATCCGCGCTTGCGGCTTGCAATTCTTACCGGTAAGGCAGCGAACATGCCGGCAGATAACATCAAGCGTGCAATCCAGAAAGGAACCGGCGAACTGCCGGGCACATCGTACGAAGAGGTAACATACGAAGGCTACGGCGCCGGCGGCGTGGCGATTCTTGTTGAGTGCGTAACCGATAACAGCACGCGAACGGTTTCGGAAGTCCGTTATATTTTTTCGCGCAACAACGGCAATATGGGAGCAAGCGGCAGCGTAGCGTGGATGTTCCATAAGAAGGGACAAATCCTTGTGC
>JBKJJX010000297.1:0-3738 GCA_046597825.1 Bacteroidota bacterium
GCCGCCACCGTAGACGAGCACAACTCCACTCGTGATGGAGGCATCAGGGCAACCCACAACCACATCATCATATCCATCACCGTTCATATCCCGTCCGTTGGTAATGACGGAGCCGAACGTCCCTACACCCGGATTCTGTAACTGAAGATCTGGAATGGTATCAAACATCGTTCTTCCAAAGTGAACGTTGATCGACGATTGGGTCGTCGTCCACAACAGATCATCCTTGCCATCACCGTTGACGTCGAAGACTGCGAGCCCACCTTCCGCACTGGAGGAACCGATGAAACGAATTGATCTCTGAAGCGGAATAGAATCGGGCGATAACGCGAAGTTGATGTTGAGATATTTATACCATTGGCTTTGCGAGCCAGCAGTACTATAACCACCGAGCACCAGATCATTCAATCCATCGTTGTTTAGATCTCCGATCGCCACCATCCCCAGGTGAGCCCTTACAGTGTCGCCAAGCAAGACACGGCTAGGGGTTGATGAGATCGATGGTCCGAGGAAGAAATAAACCTTCCCGTATCCTATGGGGTCAGGATAGCCGGGAGCTGAGATGATGAGGTCCTGATAGCCATCGTTATTCACATCGGCAATGACTCTAGCACCAAAACTGTCAAACGGGTTTTCACCAAAAATCTTCAAAGGGTTGAGCGTATCGATTCCACTTGCCGTTCCCCAATAAATGAAAACCGTATCGTAACCGTTAACAGTTTTGCCAACTACGACATCCTTGAACCCGTCATTGTTTAAATCACCCGTCAGCAAATTCTCGCCAAAGAAAACTCGCTGCGCGCTCGTATCATTTGGTGTGTTGAGTCGATAGATACCTGTGCTGCCAACTTTGGAGACTGCTGCTTTGTACGGGAGGTTTGCACTTGGTGTTATGCCTGTTACGTACTTGCCAAGTTGTTGGCCGTTCACGGTGCCATAGACTTCTGTCCAGGGTTGGAGAGTGACCTGGGCATGCAAAGCCATGGTCGTCACAAAAAGAATGATGGATAACTGAAGGGCTATTTTGATTTGACAACTCCTTTCAAGGAATCCCACTTTTCCCTCTTCAATGCGGGCAAAAACATTTAGTACGTAAACGCCAAACTCACCATCCCTGCATACAAGAGTTGGTCGCTCTCATACAAATCCCTGAACCCCGCCATCGGAGACAAACCGGAGAATCCGAACGTGAAGATTACGTTGTTGTTCAGGAATGGCCGGTATATAATACCCAGACTGAAAGCAAGCCCGATCTGTTTGTGGATTGAATTCTGATTCGTGAAATCAACAAGCACGGCGGTGTTGACGAAGCGAAGATAGTTGACGTTTACGACTGCTTTCAGTTTTGGCGTGATGTCGGCGTCGTAGCCAATGTTGGCGAGAAGCAGTCCCGGGTTGACGAAGTTCGCCTGGCCTTCGGTCTTGCTGCTGCGAAGCGTGTTGAGAAAACTTTTCTTTTGTACAAGTCCGACACCCTGCAGTCCAATGCGTTGAGAATTCCACCAACTGAACGCGCCGCCCGCAAAAACCGGCTCATCAACGATTGCATCGAACCCTTTTCCAACGTCATCGCTGATGTTGTCGTCACCCGAGGCATAGAATCCCGAAATTCGGAAGCGTTGCCAATCGTCGTCCATTGAAAGCTCAAGCGCTGCCATCTGTGCGTTGATGGAGATTTTCCTTCCGGCAAAGGAATTGAAATCATCTTCGCCGAATACTTGATAGAATGCGTGCGTGATGTTCAGCCCTCCGAAATGTCCGTCACCCGTCCAGCCGGCGTAGTACGCTTTGATGTCGTGCGGCTTCGTGTCGCCCGCAAGCGCGGGACGAACCGGGAATCCATTCTCATCGTAATGAACGCTCGGTTTGTCGTGATTGTAATGGACGCTGAACTGCGTTGTGTAGCCCAACGCCAGCCAATCCTGGATGTAGACGTTTGCAATCGCAACGTCCTGTTCCCTTTTTTCGAAGATGGTGTTCAGTTCGCTGTTCGTTTCCTTCTCCAGCATCGGCAGGAATATCACGTTCCATTGGATGCGGTTGGAATTCAGATTACCGAAGAGTCGTGCGCCGAGATTGAAATCGCTGAAGATGAATCCGCGGAAGTCGCTCTGAAATTTCTGTATGCCGGCTTTCATCGAAACAAAATCAAACCGGTCGCTGACGTTGAAGAGATGCTTCTCGATGAACAATTCCTGAAACGCAATATGGTTATCGGACCTGTCGTTTCCTTTGCGGACATTGATGTTGACGCCGTTGTTCTCCTTTGTGTTGATGTAATTCAGATTGAACACAGCGGTCACTTTCAACTCCCAATCACGCGGACGAAATGCAGTCTCTCCGCCATACAATTCCAGGCTCAGCCTGGCGCTTTCGTTTACAAACAACTTCTCGCCTCTCCCAAAAAAGTCTTCGCTCTTCGGATCGATTGTACTAACGCCGCTGGGTGTGGGAGTGCGTGACGCTTCGACAAAACTCTCCGCAGCGGCAGTAAGAATAAGAAATGTATTCTGCCCGATGATGGGATAATCTCCCTTGAGTACATTTTGGTTGTAAGGGTCAATGGCACTGCCACTAACACTCAGTTCGTGCGGAGGGGCTTTGATACTCCAACGGTTTTCAATTACTTCAAAATCCTTCAACTCCTGCCGCACAGCCATTGAATCGGAAACGGTGTTGGAGGAATCAGCAGGCTGCATTTCTTTAGTCTGTGCCCGCGTCGCAGTTGAGCAAAGAAAAAGAAGAATCACACCACAAAAATATTTTCTCCACCTAAAAAAATTCATGGGATTTCAGGATTGCGGGGAGTTTTGACATATGGCAGGCGAATGCCCTTGAACGAAAACTGATCGCAGCGGATAGCACCGGGCGCTTCAAAGCCCGCGGTTCCAGCGGTAGAGATCAAATCATCCTGATCCACCCCGTCTCCGCTAACACCTATTGCACCGGCGAGCACTCCATTTTTGTAGAGAGGAATACCGCCGGGGAAAATCGTAATCCCGTTCCCATATGGCGGCAAACCCGGAAGCCCGAGCAACCGTCGCTGATATTTGAAATCCGT
This sequence comes from Bacteroidota bacterium, assembly GCA_046597825.1. Lineage (GTDB taxonomy): Bacteria > Bacteroidota > Ignavibacteria > UBA10030 > UBA6906 > CAADGV01. The sequence continues at coordinate 3,062 of JBKJJX010000297.1, forward strand.
CCCTTCGAACAACGGGCCCGGCTCGACGTGGTTGCCGAGTGAATCGCGGTCAATGCCCGGCGGGTAAAAATCCTGACTCAGAAATCCGATTGCACGAGTCGTCATTGCAAGCGGTTGCGTGGCATTAACACCGAGTATAGATCGGATGACATCGCCGAATCCCGTTTTTGCAGGATTACTGAACGCAAGCGCTGTGCGTCCTTTCTGCGCGCTTACATCATAGCTGAAAATCGTCGCATCGGGAGTCCGCCAGATGCCGAGGACCGAACCATCCAGATCAATGACCGAGACGAACACCTGCGCTGCAGTCCCGACCGGCCGGCGAATTGCCGCCCGCGTTTTCGCGGCCTGCGTTACCGCTTGCTGAATAATTCTGCTTACTTCCGTTTGTGTCAGAAGCGCGCCCGCTCTGATCGGAAAATTGAATGCACCGCCGAGCATGACTTCGCCTGTGGCTGGAAATTTCTGGGGTGGTGTGCCCCGTGTCGGATATCCGGTCTCGATTACACCAAAAGCGAGCGCTCCCGAAAAGCTCAACGTGAATGCATCGGTCGGTGCAATCGTGTTCACATAGAGAAACCGAATCCCATCGATGAATATATTATCGCCGCGTTTTTCCGGAGGAACGGCGAACTCCGCCAGCGCAGCCTGCGCTATTTCCTCATCCTGACTCTGCC
>JBKJJX010000083.1:0-17472 GCA_046597825.1 Bacteroidota bacterium
AATGGTCAGCAACGAACCGTCTGCCATCAAATATGCTTCGCCCGTTGCGCAGAAGATTCTCGATGAAGACAAAACGATCATGGCGCTTCCCCTCGGGATCAATAAGCAAACATCGAAGGTTGTTCAGGTTGAATCGCTGTTTGAGAATGAGAGCCCGGGACATGTTGTTGAGAGGAAGGAAACCGAGAAGAAGAAATAGTGATTCGCTGTCGTCGCGCTGAGCGCAGTCCGTTGTTCGGACGAAGTCGAAGCGTGTTAATGGAGTAATGGAGTATTCAAGTAACAAAGGCAAGTTGCGCGAGCGGCTTGCCTTTTTTGTTATGAATCAAACATTTCTTACCAAATCAGGCTTGTGTTACCACGGGACTGAAATTGGGTTTCCCGCTTTTGTAAATATTGTGACTATTGCCTAACTTAAAGACGTAGTCATTCACCTTCCTAAGCCAATGCCCCAAGAAACAGACGCACGCATAGTAATCGACCGACTTCTAAAAGAAGCGGGCTGGGACATCGAGAACAAAGCTCAAGTGTCAACGGAAGAGCCGGCATCTGATGGACGGGCCGACTACCTTCTGAAGAATAGCCGCACACAGCCACTTGCCATTATTGAAGCAAAGAAGTTTTCGCACGATCCGTACAGCGCAAAGGAACAAGCCAGGGGTTACGCACAGACACTTGCCGTTCCGTTCATCATCCTTAGTAACGGCAACGAGCATTACTTCTGGGATCACTTCGATGGAGGCGATGCGCGGGCAATTCTCGGTCTGCCAACTCCAGCAGATTTGGAACGTCGAGCCAACACAAAACTCCACCAACGTGGCTCGCTCGCCGAATCTCTGAAGGTGCTGACGCTTCCGTACAAATTTCGTTTTAAGGGCGAAGACGTTGAGGCAAGGCCTTATCAATTGAACTGCTTGAAGAAAGCTGACGAGGCGCTCATTGCTGGCCGAAGGCGAATGTTGTTCGAGATGGCAACCGGAACCGGGAAGACGTTAACAATAGCCATGTTGATGAAGAGATGGTTTGAAGCGGCTGTTGTCTCACGAGTGTTGTTCTTAGCAGATCGGATTGAACTCGCAAAGCAGGCCAAAGAAACATTCGATGATTACCTGCGTGATTGGCCAACTGAACTCCTCTATGGTGGAAAGAAGAGTCTTGAAGGGCAGATAGTTGTCGGCACACTTGACACGATTGCAGGGCAACTTGGGGCTGGCGGCTTTGGTCACGCGTACTTCGATCTCGTCATCACTGATGAGTGTCATCGCTCGATTTATAAGACACACAGAGCTACTCTTGCTCACTTCGATGCAATTCACGTTGGCCTGACAGCAACACCTAACCCGGGCGAATTACGTTGGGTCAGCGAACATGAGCGACAGCTTGTGAAGAGCACATATCTCTTCTTCGATTGCTGGGACAGCGCAAAGCAGGAAGGCAAACCAACGTTTGCTTACTCCATCCAGGAAGGTATCAACGATAAGTTTTTGGCGAACTACAAGATCTATCTCGCAGAGAGCCGCTTGACGTTCGAGGGTGCAACATGGGAAGACGAGGAGATCGCTTTTGTTGATTGGGGACGAGCTGCTGAGTCTGCGGATCGGCTCAAGTTAATCATCGAAGAGTACTTCAGGGTCGAGGAAGAACGGCTTCAGGAGAGACCAAGAAAGACCATTGTCTTCTCTGTTTCAGAAAAGCAGGCTGTCATCCTCGAACGGATGTTCAACAAGCTTCTTCCTGATGATGCCTGTTTGCGAATCGCACGGCAGATCAATCGTTCACCCGGACAAGTGCGGCAGGACTTTGCAAAGAAAATCACCTGCTACTCGAATAATGGTAACCCGAAGGCGATCATTGACCAGTTCAAATATGATCCGCTTCCCATCATTGCTGTTTCGGTTGACATGCTTGATACCGGATACGACCACAGGGAGATCGAGAATCTTGTAATGCTCAGGCCGACGAAATCGGCCATCAAGTACGCGCAGATGCGCGGCAGAGGAAGTAGACTTTGTCCGCGCATCAGCAAAACAGAATTCTTGGTTTACGACTTCGTAGGCAACTCAGAAGTCTTCAACGACAGAGAGAAGGAATACCACCGACCAAAAGAAATTCCCCGACGATTTGTCAAAGAACCACCCGGAGGAGGCTACGGACCAGAACCTCCACCCGAGCCACCACATCCACGTTCGTTCGTCGAGATTCCCCAAGGATCTTTGGAGGATGAGTTCCGACGACGAGAGACGATTATTGTCGGGCCGGAGGGAATGGCAATCGACCGGAGAACGTACAAGGACAAGTGGGCTGAGAAGATCAGAGAATTGTTTGCAGCAGATTCAGCCGTCCAAAAGATATTTGCCGGCGAAGAGTTGGCCGAACAGGAGTGGGAAGAACTTGAACAACGGCTCAACTCTCCGGAATATTTCTTCGAAGAGCGGACTCTAAGGAAAGCATTCGAACAGCCAACCGGATCGCTGACAGATTTCATCCGTGCTGCACTCGGCAAGTACGTTTTCCCTACTCGCGAAGAGAGAATTGAAAAGGTATTTGATACCTGGGTTGCCGAACACTCCAACAGTATCAAGCCTGAGCAAGCTCAGATGCTTCGGCTACTCAAACAGCGTCTCGTGGTGGGAGACAAACTTGAGATGCCCATGTTCAGCAAGCCGCCATTCTCATTGTGGGGTGGACGCGCCAGAATGGAACAGCTATTTGGTCGAGAAGTATTGGCAAAAATCGTCGAAGAGTTTAATTCATTGCTTGCAGCATAGCCACGACCTTTTAGGTCGTGGGTTCGATGCACCCTACAACCAGCATGGGTTTTAACCCGTCACGTAGAGGGCTAAAGCCCGCGTTGTCAGTTCGTTCATTATGATCCACGAGCTGAAGCTCGTGGCTATATTCGTTTCAATTCAAGGATACAATGGATTCAGGAGAACTTCAAAACACGCTCAAACGTCTTTGCAAAGTAATGTGGGAAGCGAATGTCAGCAACCCCATCACCTACGTGACCCAGATTTCCTATTTGCTTTTCTTGAAAATGCTTGAGGAGATGGATGCCGAGCAAAAGCAGAACGGTAACGGCAGCTACAAATCTCTGTTCGGCAAATTCACAATCGGTGAGAAGGAAATTGATTACGAACCTTTGCGCTGGAGCGTACTCACCTCGGATACAGACAACATCCGTATGTTGCGAACGCTCCGGGATACTCTGCCGCGCCTTGCTGAACATCCGCTTCTCTCGCAAGGCTCGAAAGCAATTTTCGAGAACGCTTCCGTCGTCATCCCCGACGGCGCAACGCTACGGCGAGCGGTGGACATTATCAATCCAATCTCGTTCATGAGCGAAGATGCCGATGTGAAGGGAGATTTGTTTGAGATTCTTGTGAACGATCTCGGCAGCCAGAAGAAGGCGGCGCAGTTCCGCACTCCTCGCCACCTCATCCGAATTATTGTAGAGATGGTGAACCCCCGGATTGGACAAACCGTTTGCGATCCTGCTTGCGGGACAGCGGGATTTCACATCGCCGGTTATGACCACATTCTTCTTGCAAACACGAGTCCTGAGTTTGTGCGAGAAACGATGAGCCCGTACGGTGTACCTGTAAAGCGAGGCATTGGAGACAAGCTGAGCCGTGAACAATGGGAGTTTTTGCAGAAGGGAACATTTCATGGGTTTGAAAGCGACCCCGACATCCTACGCATGGCGGCGATGAACGCCGTGCTTCACCAGTTCGACCAATCGCCGCTCGTGCATCGCGATTCCATCTGTGGAAGCGAAGACCGCTGGGATGAAGTGCAGTTTGATATCATCATGGAGAATCCGCCCTTCTCCGGCGTCCGCTCCGATGCGAAGCGTTCGTTGCGGGTGGAAAAGGGAGACAAGTACGTTCTCTTTCTTGCTCATGCGTTGCGAAGTCTCCGGCAAGGCGGTCGCGCAGGCATTATTTTCCCCAACGGCATTCTCTTCGGTGATACGAACAGTCACATCGAAGTAAAGAAGAGATTATTGAGCGAGTTCGATGTTCAGGCAATCGTCATGCTTCCCAAAGGAACATTCGAGCCATACACACCGAACCCAACGTGCTTCATGATTTTTGAGAGGACAGGCAAACCGACGGAGAACGTATGGTTTTACAGAGTAGAAGGCGACGGCTCTTCACTGAAGAAAGCACGGAAGTTCGGACCGCAATACCGCAACGACTTCCCAGACCTGCTTGCCAAGTGGCCGACTCGCGCCACCGAGGATGGACGATCGTGGTTGGTGCCCGCGAAGCTTATTGAAGAGAAGGGCTACAACCTCACACTCTCTGCGTTGGCGCTTGTTGAGCCGGAGAGAGTTGACCACGATGAGCCGGAGGAAATCCTGGCGTCTGTTGCTGCAAAGGAAGAGAAAATCTTCGGCCTGATTGCCCAGATGCGACAGATTCTTGTTGAAGGGAATGGCAATGGAAAGGTTTGAGTTGCCAGAAGGATGGGTTTGGAGGAGGCTTGGAGACAAGGATGTTCTGACTAATATTCAACCGGGTTTCGCATGCGGCAAGAAGGACATTATTGACGGCGTTCCGCATTGAGAATGAACAACATTTCCAAGTTTGGGTATTTGGAAATGTCGCTCGTTAGAAGAATTCCGAAATAGAAAGCAGAAAAAGAGAGTAAGTGGTTGGTAGCGGGAGATGTCATCTTCAACAACACAAACAGCACGGAACTTGTTGGCAAGAGTTGCCTCTTCACAGAGTGGAGTGAGCCTTGCACCTTTAGCAATCATCTCACTCGCCTTCGTCCAAACACAGAGAGACTCTTGCCGGAATGGTTGTACTTCTGCCTTCGAGAACTTTGGTTGTCAGGATACTTTGCAGCCAATTGCGTCGAGTTCATCGGTCAATCTGCGTTCAACAAGGATAAGTTGTCCGAGGTAGAGATTCCCGTTCCAACCTCAACTGATGAGCAGCGTCGTATCGTTGCACGAATCGAAGAGCTTACACGGCGAGTTGAGGAAGCGAAGAGGATTGCCACCGATGCACTTGAAGAGTTATCCGCATTCACTCCTGCCCTTCTTGCCAAAGCATTTCGTGGCGAGTTGTGAGCAGGGTCGTTCAAATCCCCACCATCAATGATGAGTCTTACGATTTTGATACGCTGTTCACGCTTTGCCAGCAATTGAATGGCGACAATCTCGATGTGACGTTCGAGTTTTCATCATGCGGTTTTCTTAAACAAAATGCAGTTGCATTCCTCGGTGGTCTCGCAAGGCTCATAGAATATCGCGGCGGGAGTGTTGAGTGGGATTGGAAGACACTGCAAACACCGGTCTCGAAGAATCTTGCTAAGCAAGGATTCCATCTTGCATTCTGTAATTTCGAGTTCGAACGAGAGGCGAATTCGATTCCTTATCGTGAAGACAAGAATTTGGATGCCGATAATGTAATTGAGTACCTGAAGCGAAAATGGATCGGGCGAGGATGGATGAATGTAAGTGGTCCACTGTGCGATGCCATTGCGGGCCGAGTCTGGGAGATTTATGCTAATGCGTTTGAGCATGCAGACTCCACTATTGGTGTTGTGAGTTGCGGGCAGTACTACCCCAACCTGAACGTTCTGAAGCTGACACTTGTTGATTTTGGTGTAGGGATTCCGGCAAACGTTCGGTGGTTTTTCAAAAACGATGAGCGTGCAGCGTTATTGAGTTCTGAAAAATGCATCAAGTGGGCGTTCTTGCCGGGGAAAAGCACGAAAGAAGGTGGTCGGGGCATGGGGCTTGATTTGTTGAAAGAATTTGTCCAAGTTAATCACGGCAAACTTGAAGTCTTTAGTCACGACGGGTATGCTCTCATCGCAAACGGTCAGGAACACTACACCAAACGCCGCACATTTTTCGAAGGCACAGTTGTCAATATCACCCTTACTTGTGACGCCACACGTTATTCTCTCGCGTCCGAAGTACGCCACGAACCACTTTTCTAGGAGGATACCATGGAACTAAGTCTTTTGGGTTTCGTTGGACAGAATTGCATCACTATGCAAGACGGTGAAAGGGTGTTCGAGAAAATTTTTCCGGAACTGAAGGCGGGGTATGACGTGGAACTAGATTTCGCAGGTGTAGGAGTTTCCGCATCACCGTTCTTCAACGCTGCGATTGGCCGCTTGTTGCAAGATATTCAACCGGATGCACTGAACAAACTTCTGCACATAGCAAACCTCAATGGTGTTGGAATGACAGTTCTCAGAAGAGTCATTGAGAACTCGAAGGAGTACTATTCCAACCCAGCTCTTCGCGAAGTGTTGGATGAAATCCTGAGCGAGCAAGCCGAAGGGTAGCATGGTGGCGACCGTTCTTGCTCAAGTCGTTGACATTGCGTCAGACACGCCAAACGACCAAGATACATTCTTCGTAGATACCAACGCATGGTTATGGACAACCTATTCGCGTGTGGGCCTCTCACCAAAACCACCACTTCAGCATCAAGTAAGAAACTATCCTCTCTATCTTGCAAACGCGTTTGGGTCAAAAGCAAAACTGCTTCGCTGCGGTTTATCTCTTGCTGAACTAGCCCATCTCGTAGAGAAGACAGAGCGAGAGATTTACATTCGCGCAAATGGTGTGATCAAACCAAAAGTGTATCGTCACAACTTGCCTGCGGAACGAATTAGAGTTGTTGCAGAAATTCAGACGTCATGGGCACAAGTGGAAATGATTGCCACTGACATTGAAGTTCTCATCAATGAGACTTCCACGGACGCCGCACTGGCCAACTTCAGTTTGTATCCTCTTGACGGCTACGATTTGTTCATCCTTGAAGCGATGAAGAAGGCAGGCGTCAACCAAATCATTACAGATGATGGTGATTACGCGGCTGTTCCAGGTCTTCAGATGTTCACATGTAACAGAAATATTCTAAATCTCGCCCGCCAGCAAGGGAAGATAGTGGTTCGGTAGAAAACTCACAGTGGCAACTCAACCGTGAGATGATCAATGGACACTATTTGCTCCCTTCGCCTTCTCAATCGCCTTTTCTTATCCTTAACATTATTCTCGCTTGAGCGAGTGAGACAGTTATCAGCAATTTGAAATCACCCGATGTTCTTTTATCTTCTACATAATATTTACAACCCAAAATTCATGCTCACCTCCTCCCAGCAACTCGCACTCGATACGTCCCGTCATCTTTCCGTTACTGCCAATGCCGGTTCGGGCAAGACCATGGTATTGGTCGAGCGGTACATCAACATTCTTCTGTCCGGCAAGGCTCAGGTGAGCGAGGTTGTTGCAATCACCTACACGGTAAAAGCGGCGAGTGAGTTGAAAAAGAAAATCGCCGAAAGCATCGCCGGGAAAATTGCTGAAGAGTCCGAAGGCGAACGAAAGATCAGGCTTGAGGAAATACGCGAACAATTCTCTGCGGCAATCGTCGAAACGATTCATTCCTTCTATTCAAGAATCCTGCACGAGTATCCGGTTGAAGCGGGAGTTGATGCTGCCTTTTCTGTTCTGGAGGGCATCGATCAGATTGCGATGCTTGAATCCGCAGTGAAGGAAATATTTCAGACGATTTTGAAAGAACCCGCCTCAAGCTCGGAGCGGCAGCAGCTCTTTGATTTGTTGCGCGTGCTGGGCAAAGCCAGAGTTGTTGGAATCGTTGAAGCGTTGGCGAAGAAGCGCGAACGTTCAGGACTTTGGTTTGCCTCCGATGGTCTGTATTCCCGTACCGATGATGAGATTATTGCGTTCTGGCGATCATTCCTCGCAGATGTCGTCACAGAAACATTCGACGACAATTTACTGCGAGACATCGAAGATATAATCCGCACTGCAGGCGGGAAATCTGCAGCCTCCGTGATTTCTTTATGGAAGAATTTCAAGAATGCTAAGTCCCAGAGCGATCGGTTAAAATGTTTTGAGCAGTTGATGGAAGCAATGCTCACGCAGAAAGGAACGCTGCGCAAACAAACCTTCCCCGCCGGAGAAGAACCGGTGAAAGATCAGGCTGCACGACTTCAATCAGCTTACAAAAAATTAGAACCCATCACTTCATTTCTCCGAGAAGAGGACGACACAATTCACCGGACATTGCTGACGCAGTCCAGAGTTTTGCTCGAACTCTATCGTCGGATCATCGAATTGTATGAAGAGAAAAAGCTGGAAAGTGCGTATCTGGATTTTGAGGATCTCCAGCTGCGGACAAAAAACCTGTTGCTGAATGATTCGGTGCGCAAAAAACTTTCCCGGCGTTTCAAGTTTATCATGGTGGATGAGTATCAGGATACGAACGATCTTCAATATGAAATTCTTCTTTCGCTGATTGGCGATTTGCAGGCGGGTTCTGAGTCGGAGAAGCGCGGTAACCTATTCATTGTAGGCGATCCGAAGCAATCAATTTTTGGTTTCCGTGATGCGGACGTAACTGTTTTTAATCGAACCAAAAAAGATGTGAGCGAAAAGTCAGGAACGGAAGGAAATATTATTCTCAACGATAGCTTCCGCCCGTTACGCGATCTTGTTGCCTTTGTCAATCTGGTTTTTGAGCCGCTGATGAACGAGGATAAGAACGAGTTTGAAGTCCCGTACGAGCCGCTCATCCGCGGACGCCAGAATCTCGCGCCCGGTCGTGTTGAGTTGATCTTGCGAAAGAAAGAAGATGAACTTTCCGAGGGGGAATTACTTGCGCGCAGGATTCTGGAATTGCACGCGCACAAATATCAAATCTTCGGCAAGGATGAAGAACCGGCCGACATCAGGTTTGGCGACATTGCCGTCCTTGTGCGCAGCCGTGCGGCATTGCCCGATATCGAAGAGGCATTTATACGCCATGATGTTCCGTACCTCATTACGGGCGGACTCGGATATTTTCAGACGCAGGGTGTCTATGATTTCTATAATTATTTCTGCTTTCTGCTGAACACTGATGATGATGTTGCGTTGGTCGGTACGCTGCGTTCGCCGTTGTTCAATGTCTCCGATGCGGAACTATTTGAAATTGCTTACGACCGGCGTGCACCGAATCTATGGAAGCAGCTGGAGTCGAAGAAGGGAATTGCAAAAAAATTTCCGCAGCTGGATTATGCAATGAATATTCTTCGGGCAGACCTGGACATTGCCTCACGGTTATCTGTCGCCGAACTTGTCGACAGGATTGTAGAGCAAACGTCGTACGCAGGCTTTGTAGCGGCAGGCTCCCGGTCTGAACAGATCTTTGCCAATCTTGAGAAGCTGAAACGGCTCGCCCGGATATACGAGGAGCAGGGATTTATTAATCTGTACGATTTTGTCGGTCGTCTTAAGCGACTTATTGCTCAAAAGGAAGATGAGGGACAGGCTTCGACGGATGTGTTCGCAGATGCGATAAAAATCATGACAATCCATTCGTCGAAGGGATTGGAATTTCCAGTTGTGATTGTGCCTTCACTTGAGAGGGATTTTCGTCCCGATTCCGATCCGTTTCTTGATAAGGAGCTCGGCGTTGGCTTCAAACCGTACGCTGAAGAACATGGTGAGGAAGTCCCGATCCGCTCATTTTTGAAAGGAAGAGAATTTCAGAAAACAATTGCCGAAGAGCGCAGAATTTTCTACGTGGCATGTACACGCGCACGGGATCTGCTGATTCTTTCGGGAGAAAAATCAAAGTCATCACGGAATTATCTTCGCTGGCTTTCAGAGAGGCTTGAGCTTGAAGAGGATGACGACCGCTCGCAGTTGAGATTTACCTGCACAACTGAATGTTTGCAGTCCGGAGAGAAGGGTTTTATTCGTGCGAAAGAAAATCATGAGCTATTGATTTCGGTTTTACGAGCCCATGATCTTGCGGACGCCATTACTTCGAGACGAAAAAAAAATCAATCCCCGATGAATGTCCGCTTGCTTATCGAGCCGATTATTACAAAGCGGCAAGGCGAAATATTTTCCGCCAGCAAAATTCGCACGTATGTGGAGTGTCCCTCAAAATATTATCTGCGTTATGTTGCAGGCCTTCCCTCGCCGGCGATACGCATGCCAAATGACTCCGTCGAAGATGAGGGAGATGTTTCCATTCCAGCGGACTTGAGAGGGCGGGCGTTCCATTACATTCTTCAGCACATTGAAAAATTTTCTCCGGACGTTGGATCGCTTACTCCGGAGTTACGGAAATTCATTCTGCGTGATTCGCTCTCCATCCTCTCGGAACCATCCATTGAGTTGGACAAGATTGCATCGTCGGTTGTGAAGGTCGTGCAATCGGAATTCTGGAGTGAGGTGAAAAAGGGAACCGAGTCAAAAACCGAGTTCACTATCATGATGCCGTTTGGGGAAAATTTCCTGACCGGCACTCTTGATCGTGTGTATCGTGATGGAGAGGGAATCTGGACCGTTCTTGATTATAAGACAGATGCCGGCACAGCGGAGTCGGTTGGACAAAAATCTCAACTTTACGAAGCGCAGGTAAAATTCTATGCACTGCTTGTGAAGAATTATTTTCAAGCGGAGACGGTTCGTTGCAAGCTCCTGTTTACATCGATACAAACGACGCCAATACAATTTTCCTATTCATTGCATGAACTGGAAAATTTTGAACAGACTCTGGCAGCAATCATCAGCCGTATTCAAAATGGAATATTCGAGCGACCCTCCTTGCCTTGTGCCGTTTGTCCTTTGGCACCAGAGGGATGCCCGGCCAAGTTCTATTAGCAGACTTCCCGCTGTACGTCTTTCCGCTTACCCTAATTAGTGATTGGCCGCAAGTTACTCGGTGCACTTAAAGTATCACTTGCATTTATTAATCTGTTTTTATATCTAACATCAACAACTCTCCTCATTCCGAACGGTTTTTCAGGATTTCATGCTCGAGAACAATCAATATGAAAACATATTAGAAAGTATCAGCGGGGGATTCTTTGCTCTCGATAACGACTACCGCGTAACCTATTGGAACCGCGCTGCGGAATTGGGAACTGCGCTACTTGCCGCAGATGTGATTGGCAAGAATGTGTTTGATATTTTTCCCAATGCCGCAGGTGCACTGCTTGGGGAAAAATACAAGCTTGCAATGGATACGAAAACATTCCAGAGTTTCGAGACCGCATATAACGATGAGCGTTTCGAAGCATGGTACGATATCAGAATTTATCCGGCGCAAGACGGACTATCAGTTTTTTTTCAGGACATCACGGAAAAGAAAAAGGACCAGCGGCAAAAAGAAACCCTGATAGAAATTTCAAAAGCCATTAACGCGTCAAAACATCTCGATGACCTATGTGTTCATGCTGCCGAGAAGATTGCCGAACTGTTTGAGATTCCGTCGCGATTGGTTTGCATCTATCTGTATGATCCGAAAGGAAACGAGGTCCGCCTTGTCGCACCCGCGTTGTTTGATGTGGAGTTTTCACAGAAAGTTGTTCATCAGAGAGTTGAAGCCGGAGCAGAGTTGGTGCCGGCACGAGTGGCGTACGAGAAGAAAACCGTGACGACCGGGTTTCTGAGCAATAGTACTGCCGCAGGATTATTTACAGCTGAAATCTCGAGCTTGCGCTTAAAGACATTGATTGTTGTTCCTCTTATTGTTCAGGATGAAGTTCAGGGCGTGTTGGAGGTGATGACAATTAAAGAGGAAAGTTTTGTCGCAAACGAATTGGAAATATTATCGGTTGTCGCAAACGAACTTGCGAGCGGGATGAGCCGCAAGCGGCTGATCGACGAGTTGCGTCGCAAAAATGTTGAGTTGGAAAACCAGACGCAAAAAACGCAAGAGGCGAGTGACACACTGAAGAAATTTCTTGCAACGTTCAGTCACGAATTACGCTCGCCCCTGAATTCCATCATCGGTTTTTCTGATTTGCTGACCTCACAATTTGAGAGCCTTTCCCCTGAAGCGGTTCAGGACTTCATGAAGAATATTAACGCAAGCGGAAAGCATCTTCAGCAGATCATCAATGATATCCTCGATCTCTCAAAGATCGAAGCGGGTCGGATGGAATTGCATATCGCCAGCTATCCGATATCATATTTTGAAGAGAGTATTAACCGGGTGCTTGCTGCACAGATTCAAGAGAAGGGCATCCTGCTTGAATTCAAATTTTCCCCCGATTTCGAGGAAATTGTTGTTGACCAGTCCCGTTTTCGTCAAATTCTCTTCAATCTAGTGTCAAATGCTGTGAAGTTCAGCAACCCGAGTGGGGTGGTTTCCATTGCATCGCAGCGAGTGGGAAATGATTTACAATTTGAAATTCGGGACAATGGTGCCGGCATAAAGCCGGAAGAGTTGAGCACACTTTTCAAACCCTTCAGGCAAGCGTTGAGCAGCAAGGAGCTGAACCATCAAGGTATCGGCCTGGGACTTGCGATTACAAAAAAGCTTGTCGAGTTGCACGGTGGTTCAATCTGGATTGAAAGCGAGTATCGGCAGGGGACTGTTGTTCATTTCAAGATTCCAATGGTAATTGACGCAACGTCTGAGCGGCTCAAGCAAGCAGAGATGCTGATCGACGCACTGCATCGCGAAAATAAGCCAACGGAAAGCACGGAAAAACCACTGGCGCTCGTTATTGAGGACTCGCCGCAAGCAGGTGAACTCCTGCGAATGCATATTGAATCGGCAGGCTATCGCGTGGAAATTGCGCGTGATGGATCCGATGCAATCGAAAAAGCAAAACGCCTGCACCCAAGCATTATCACCCTCGACCTGATGTTACCGCTTAAAGATGGCTGGCAGGTCATGAAAGAATTGAAGCGTCATCCGCTTTGCAAACACATTCCGATCATCATCGTTTCAATTATAGACGAGAAGAATCTTGGATTCAGCCTCGGAGCTGACGATTACTTCGTGAAGCCGGTGAACAAGGATGACCTTCTCTCAGCGATGAATCGCGTCCGACTTCATCCGAAACCCAATTCGCACGTACCGAAGGTTTTGGTAATAGATGATGACAAAGCAGCCACGGACCTGATTCAGGTGATACTGGAGAACGAAGGTTATCAAGTCCTGAAGGCTTTTCACGGCAAAGAAGGAATTGAAATGGCGGCGCGTGAACACCCGGATGTTGTGATTCTTGATCTTATCATGCCCGAAATGTCGGGAGTTAACGTCGCCTATCAACTCAAGCAAATTCCAGCTACTCGTTCAATCCCGATCATCATCCTCACCTCCATGGATATTGATGATGAGACGAAAGATCAGTTAGGCGGTTACGTTTCCGGTTTGATGAGCAAGTCCTCGTTTACAAAAAAAGATTTGTTACGAGAGATCGGTAACATCGAAAGCTTTAAGTAGTGCAGGTTGTGACTCACCTCTCACGAATGCATTCGTTGTTGGGCATTACGTTGTACTTTCCTTGACAACGCTACCGCAGTTACGTATATTTGAATCAAGTAAATCAAGCAAAACGTTCATATCACACCAATGTCATCCAGCGTTACATATAAAAAGCCTTTAGGGGTCGGACAAGTTGCCGCAATTTGTCGGGTCAGCAAGAAAACAGTGCTCAATTGGATTTATGAAGGGGCATTGAAAGCGTTCACGACCTATGGCGGTCATTACCGCGTATGGCCCGTAAACCTTAAGAAATTTCTTGATACTGCAGGAATGGATATTCCATTCGAGTTCGTCGACGATACTTCAACCCATATTCTTATTATCGATGATGAACGGACGTATGCACAGATGCTCAAAAGCGTCATCAGCGCCGAACTGCCACATGTGGAAATCACAACAACGGACGATGGGTTTGAAGGATTACTTCTTATCGGCGAGATAAAGCCACAACTTGTAATCCTTGATTTGAAAATGCCGAAAATTGATGGAATGGGTGTTTTGGAATTGCTGCGTAAACGGAAGATTGATCATGACATGAAAATTCTTGTCATATCCGGATATCTGGATGATGAGACACGAGAGCTTCTTGCAAAAACTCCTGCTGATGCTGCTCTTGATAAACAATCTGATATTTCGCTTGTCGTAAAGACTGTCGGCGCGTTAATACGATCCGAATCAATTGAGTACCAGGAGGAAGTTGCCCGTTAGCCACCATCATGATGAATACCATGGACGAACTCGATAGCGAGAATATTCAAGAAGAAATCAACAAGCTGCGCTCCGGCATCCGGGAAATCGCTCATGAGATCAATAATCCGCTGGGCGTCCTGCGCATGGCGGCGTATCTGATGGAAACGACAAACCCCGATGAAGCAAAACGAAAGCACTACATCGGCCTCATCAATGCAAGTGTGGATAGAATTGAACAAGGCTTAAAACAGCTGCGAGCCCTTCGCGACAACCCATCGGGTACCGTTCCCGCCCCCAGCCAGCAACCATAATCCGGATTCTCCGTACATTCCTATGTGATGGATACGTTGCACATAGTTGAAAGCCTTTCCCTCAAATGAAAATTACCCGATTTCACCATCTCCTTTTATTTGCACTCACATTTTTTGCTCTCTCGTGCAAAGAAGAATCGAAAATAACCGCATCCTCGCCAGAAGCATTAAAAGCATACAATGAAGGGCTGAGTCAGCTCGACAAGTTTTATTTTTCCGAAGCAAAAGCTTCTCTCGAAACCGCAGTTCAACTCGATTCAAATTTTGCCCTTGCTACAGCACGGCTTGCTCTGGTTCACTGGCGCTCGGCGAATGAAGTCGAAGCTAAAAAAGAGATCGATCGTGCACTTGCAAAATCTACCTATGCATCGAAGTACGAACAAATATTTATCCGTTTACTCCATCATTTGATTGATTATCGGAATGATGAGGCGGGACGGGTTGCCGATTCTCTCATTTCGCAATATCCCCGCATGGCCGAACCGTACGTGCTACGGGGCGGACTGTATGAATTAAGCAAGCACTACGATGCAGCCCTCTCACTGTACAAGCAAGCCGCCGCTGTCGATACCGGGTACGCTCCCGCGGCAATGTCGCTGGGGTACGCCTACTCCGCACGTGGCGAGGAGGAGAATGCTATTTCAGCAATGTCGCGCTACATTGATCTTGTGCCGGATGCTGCCGATCCGCGTGCAAGCTTTGGCGATATATTATTCAGGGCAGGACATTACGATGAGGCACTCCACCAATATCGAAAGTCGCTCGAACTGAAGCCTGATTATTGGTATGCGATAAACAGAATTGGTGATGTATATGTTGTTCTCGGCCGGTTGAACGAAGCGGCCCAGCAATACGAAATGGGAATGGCAAAAATGCTTCCGAGTAATCAGACACGTGCGAATTATCTTTCCGCAACCGCAGAACCCGATATCAAACGCGGGAATTATCAGAACGCGCTTCACCTCTATGAACAATCGCTGGCACTTGATTCTTTGGGCGGGCGGGCCGCATACGGACGGGTGAGAGCGCTGATAAAACTTAAAATGCTTGATCAGGCCGAAAAGATGGCAATGCTTATTCGTCAGGAACTGGTGCGGAGAAATCTGAGCGAGTCATCTGCGATGCTGGAGTTGCAGGTGCTGAGGGCAAGAATTTTCACTGCACAGAACCGTTTTGATGAGGCCCGCGCCGCCTGCGACAGTGCAATGCAATACGGCCCGGCAGTGAGCAGGTCGTTGGTCAATCTTGAACTGGCAAATATTCACTTGAAGCAACAAGAATACGACGAAGCACTGAGTTCGCTCGAAGAAGCTCTCCATTTCAATTCCAATTCTCCTTCCGCTCTTTTGATGTTAACGAGAGTGTATGATGCGATGGGCAACAAGGAACTCACCCTGGAGATCGGCAACCGGCTGTTGGAATTATGGAAAAACGCCGACAAGGATTTCCAGGACTACATCGAGGTGAAAAAAATACTTTCAAAGGTGCTGACAACCTCCCCGGCCTCCGCCTGACTCACATCAAGAAGTACATGCCTGATTCCAAATTCCGTTTTTCCATTACCATTTCCGTCCGCTTTGATGATATGGATGCATTGGGGCACGTGAACAATGCGAAGTATCTCACGTACTTCGAAGAAGCACGACTTGCATACTGGGTGAATTTGTTTTCTCTGGATTACAGCAATATTCAGTCAGTGGGATTGATTCTTGCAAACGCGCACGTGGACTTTCGCGCTCCGGCAAAGCTCGGCGACTTTTTGACCGTGCATATTCGCGTGCCAGAATTCGGAACGAAAAGTTTTCCGATGGAATACAGGATTGAGAATTCAAAAACGAAACAGTTGATCGCAGATGGTTCGACACTGCAGGTGATGTATGATTACGAACAAAACGCAACCATCCCGGTGCCGGATGACGTGAAGAAAAAGATTTTAGAGTTTGAGATGAGCCGCTGAGTATCGGCGCGGCGTATTGACGATTTTCAAAAACCATGCAAGTATTTTTTCCGGGCGGAACCTACATCCGCCCATTGTAGTTTTGAAACACATGGACCGCAAACAACACCGCACGTTTATTCTCGTCCTCGGTTCACTCACTGCTATCGGGCCATTCTCCATTGACATGTATCTTCCCGGGTTTCCTGCGATTGCCCGGGATTTGCAAACGGATATTTCACATGTAGCGTTGTCGCTCACAAGCTACTTCATCGGGATTTCCCTCGGACAGCTTGTGTACGGGCCCTTGCTCGACCGGTATGGACGCAAGAAACCGGTAATCGTCGGGCTGCTCATTTATATTGCAGCTGCAGTTGCATGCGGACTTTCGCCGAGTATTCACTGGTTGGTTGCGGCGCGGTTTCTGCTTGCCATCGGAAGTTGTGTGGGGATTGTGGCGGCACGCGCCATCGTGCGCGACCTGTTTCCGATGAAGGAGATCGCCCGAATCTTCTCCACGCTCATGCTCGTGCTCGGAGTCTCGCCCATCATCGCGCCGACAGTGGGGGCATACGTTGCTGATATTTACAGCTGGCGGTTGATTTTTGCAGTCCTCGCCGTTATTGCCGTGCTCATTCTTACTGCGGTGATACGTGCACTGCCCGAGAGCCGCGCCGCCGACAAATCGGTTTCACTTCATCCGTTTCAGATCCTGCGAGAGTATGCGGAAGTCGTCAAGACGCGGAAATTTGTTGCGTACGGATTGGCGAGCGCTGCGGCGTCAGGCGGTTTGTTCACTTACATTTCCGATGCGCCATTTTTGTTTATAGACCTTTTCAAGTTCAGCGACAAACAATTCGGCTGGCTGTTCGGGTTGAGTGCATGCGGCGTTATAGGTGCAAGTCAATTGAACAGATTCGTTCTTCGCACAAAAAGCAGCCGGCAAGTTTCCATTGTTGCCGTCGTCGCGCAGAGCATTGTCACCGCTTCGCTGGTTATCGCAATTCTTGCCGGCATTTCTCCTGTCGGTATCATCATACTGATCATCTGTTATCTTATCGGGGTTGGATTTCTCAGTCCCAACACGACCGCAATTGCAATCGAGCCGTTTACGCGCAACGCCGGGACAGCATCGGCGCTGATGGGCAGCATGCAAATGGCTGCCGGAGCAATTTGCTCTGCGCTTGTGAGCTATTTCCATACCGGCACCGCAATGCCAATGGCGATTCTGCTTCTTCTCTCATCGGTTTTGAGTTTG
>JBKJJX010000156.1:0-25258 GCA_046597825.1 Bacteroidota bacterium
CGCGACAAGCAACACAATAGCCCAGAGAACCAAACGGATAATGAAGCCCAGCGCCGTCAAGGTCGTGGCGCCCGCCGCGTCTTCCACCAGCCGACGCTTGATGGTACGTTGCAGCCAAAACGTTATTGCAGCTCCAACCCAAACGCCTCCTTGGATAACTAAGGCAAGGGTAAAAATCTTGTTGAGAATGAAACGGGTTTCGGGAGGAATGGATAGCGCGTTCGCACCGAAATATATCCCGGCGATGATGAGAGACAGAACGTGCGTCTTTTTGATGACTTCGACAAACATGTCATCGATTTCAGTTTCGGTGTTCTTTGCGAACTTTGCTATCCGCTTAACAACAAACCATTGAATACACTTCAATATGACAAGCACAACAATTGCCGTTGATGCGGCAATTATCCATTGCAGAACTGAGTTTCCAAAATATTGTTCCTGAAGAATCGACATCCTTACTCCTTCTAACTAATACCAAACAAATACAGATGCGGTCTGTATGGTAATGATAAAAAAGTACGATTGTGTTAGTTTGAGATATAGCGATGAACGCCGGATTTGGCGTCGCTATTGCAGGCAAAACACCTGCGTGTGTGAGGCATTGCCATCAGGCGCATTTTGTCGATTAGGAGTCCGCATTTTTCGCAGCAGCCGTATTCATGCTGCTTTATTCGCTCCAATGCGGCGTCAAGCTCCTCAATCAATTCCGCCTCATGGGGTTTGCTTTGTCCTTGTTTCGTATGGCCGTTATTTTTTGATGCCTCCAGCTCTTTCATCGCTTCTTCGCGCAGGCCAAGGAGGAGACCCTTATACGTATCAAGATCTTCCGTTACGTAACGTGGCCGGTGGTAACCGCGAGGCAACACAGTTCTAGTGCCGGCATGCCTTCGCCGACCCCGCCGGGTCGATCGGTCGTTTGACATTTGAATCCTCCACAGATGATGACAAATCTCGGAATCACCCAACAGTTATGTACAGTACTTGATCTCCGGAGCAAGGACAAATCTCCTACCTTATAAAACACGATAATCCGGAAAAAGTTTCAACAACTTTTATTTTTTCCTTACCGTCAGCGGTTACCTCAAGCTTCATCTGTTATGTTGATGGAACTTTGGCAATATTGAAACAGTTCATTGATGGTACAATAAGATCAGGAGAATTGGTGAAATTTATTTATGCGCTTGTTTTGGTTTTGTGCTTTGCAGCCCCGGCTTTTCCGCAATCGATTGATTGGGTCAAAGTGCACGACCTGACCATTCAGGGAATCGACCAGTTATATAATCTTGAAATGGAGAAATCCGAACAAACCTTCGATCAGGTCATCACGATGGCGCCCGGCGATCCGCGTGGCTACTTCTTCAAGGGTATGATCTATTTCTGGACTTATACTCTTAATAAAGACGAAAAAGCATTTAACCGGTTCTTCGACCTGTCCGAAAACGTTATTGATATTTGCGAGAGGCTATTGGACAAAGACGGCAGCAATGCGACCGCGACGTTTTATCTGGGTGGAATATACGGCTATCGTGGCCTTGCCTATCACCGCAGCGGTTCAATGATGAAAGCGGCAGGCGACGGTCGCAAAGGTTATTTCTATCTGAAAGATGCTGCACGCCTGAAGCCCGATCTGTACGACGCACAAATGGGATTCGGATTATTCAGTTATCTCATTGGCAAGCTGCCGAAATCCTCACGATGGCTTTTGAATGTGCTCGGCTTTGAGGGCAATATCGAAGGCGGAATCGCAGCGCTGAAAGTCGCTGCACAAAAGGGAACGTATACACACACCGAAGCAACATTTTATCTCTCGCAATTTCTGAATGTTGAGAACCGTCCCGAGGAAGCGCGGGAATATCTTAAACAACTCATCGACAAGTATCCGGACAACACGTTGTTTCTCGTAACATTTGCCCAATGGGAATTGCGTCAGGACCGAGTTGAAGAGGCAATCGCTGCGGCACAAAAAGCAATCTCCATCAACAACCAGAAGAAAGTCCGCATCGGCGACGAGTTTGCTCACGGCGTGCTGGCAAATTGTTATTTTGTGAAGAACGACTTCACGAACGCAGTTGCGCAGGCTGAATTATATTTGCAAAAGGTCGTCGACAAAGATATTATCACCAATGCGCTGTTCTACAGGCTTGGTGTCAGTTATGAAATTCTGGGAAACCGTGAGAAAGCCCTGACAGCTTATAAGAGAATAAAGAAAGTAAATTCCGACAATGCGTGGAACTACCAGTTTTACCGCCGGGGTTTGGAACGCATGCAGCGCCCTCTTTCAGAGACTGATCAGCTGCTGATCAAAGCAGATAATGGATTATCGCTGAATGAGTACGAAAAAGCCTCCCAACTATATAATGAAGTTCTCGCAACAAAACCCGCTGACGATGATCAAGCGCTTGCGTTGTACGGACTTGTGCAGGTACATTCAAAACAACAACAGTATCGCGAACTAATCGACGCAGCGAAGCAACTTGTTGTTCTTCATCCACCAAAAGAAACGTGGCTTGTGCCTCACGGATATTTCCAGCTCGGGCTCGCATATGCAAAGCTCGGACAGACAAGCGATGCGCGGAAGGCGTTCGAAACGGTGCGGAATTATTCGGAGTACGACTTTGAAACGCGGCTGCAGTCGAGAGTTGAACAGGAATTGAAAAAGCTTGATGCAGCGAACTGAAGTGTGAGTTTCAACTGTCCGCCGCCAAACGGATTTGCTTCAACAATTCCTCGGCCACGTATGGTTTCTGTGCGATGTATTTCACTCCGGCTCGCAGTAGATTTGATTTTGACGCTGCATCTATAAATCCGGTTGCCAGAATTATCTTTGCATTTGGATTTATTTTCCTCAGAGTGAAGAAAAGATCGTCCCCTGTTATGCCGGGGAGCCCGATATCCGAAAGAACCAAAGCAATTTCAGGATGTTGTACGTACACTTCTTCGGCGTCTTCGCCGTTCGAAACGGCCAACACGATATAGCCTTCCTCTTCGAGATACATCCTTACAAGGGTGCGCAACATCTCCTCATCTTCCACCACAAGAATTGTTTGTTTGCTATCCGTTGGATCTGAAGATACGGTCGATTCCGGGTTCAAGGTAGTTTACCAGATGTGTCTTTCCCTGTTTGCTTGAGACCGTTGGCTACGACGTGCAATAATTTCGACGCAGTGTACGGCTTTGCCAGGAAGCCGACTATCTGAAGATCACTTTCGGCGATGACTTTTTCCTGTCCCGACAGCCCGCTGGTAGCGATGATTCTTACCTGCGAATCGATTTTAGATAATGCGCGTATGGTGGCGTGTCCGTCCATGAACGGCATCATCATATCCGTAATGACAAGCCGGATATCGTTCATATTGTGCGTGTACTGAACAACGGCATCAGTGCCATCAACCGCGAGAAGTACCTTATAGCCGTATGCCTCGAGTATCGACCGGCAAATTTCTCTGATGGACGATTCATCATCCACGACAAGAATCAGTTCACCGTGCCCTGCAGGTAACTGGTTTGAATCTACACTTGATTTCTTTTCTTCCACAGTAGTTACCGCGGGAAGGTATACACGGAATGTCGTCCCTTTTCCCACCTCACTATACACAGTAATGTAACCGCCGTGACTCTTCACAATGCTGTGAACAGTCGAAAGACCCAAACCTGTTCCCTTACCAATTTCCTTCGTAGTAAAGAAAGGTTCGAACACATTATTAAGAAGCTCTGACGGAATACCCACCCCCGTATCGGTCACTGTAAGGACAACGTGTGGACCAGCCGTTGCGTGTATGTTCATCAAGGCATAGGTTGCGTCCATCATCAGGTTCTCGGCGTTCATTGTCAATACCCCGCCGTTCGGCATTGCATCGCGGGCATTCACGGACAAATTCATCAGCACCTGATGCATTTGCGTCGCATCTGCGGAAACCTGCCAGAGCGTGCGCGAGACTTCGGAACGGAAATGAATTGATTTGGGAAATGTTTGCTGCACTATTGTTTGCATCTCGCGGATGAGATGGCCAATCATCAGGAGGACGCGTTCACCGGAAACTCCGCGGGCGAACGCGAGGACTTGCTTCACCAAATCTGACCCGCGTTGCGTGCTTACCTCAAGTGTGTGCAATATTTTCTGACCTTCTTCATTCCGGACACTTTTCTTCAGCATCCCGATTCCCATCATGATGGGTGAAAGAACATTGTTCAAATCGTGTGCTATCCCGCCGGCGAGCGTACCAATGCTCTCCATGCGCTGAGCGCGGAGGAACTGTTGTTCAAGCTGCCGTTGCTTGGTTATATCGCGGGTGAGTCCTCGAATCATCGAGATGTTGCCTTCATTGTCGCGCACTGCAGTCACGTTCAGAAGGACATTTATCTTCTGGCCGTCCTTCTTTTTTTCAACCGTCTCGAAATTCTCAACAAAACCCTCTGACTCCAGCATCTTGAGCAGCCTCTCACGCTCAGATTCATTTGCATAGATATCGTTCGTAACATCAAGCGCAAGAACCTCTTCCTTTGAATCGTAGCCCATCATTTTAACAAGTGCGGGATTGGCGTCCAAGATCTTTCCGTCAACAGTGCTGATAAAGAGACCGTCCGTTGATTCTTCGAAGAGCCTCCGGTATTTCTCCTCGGATTGGACTAAATTTTCGACAGCCAACTTGCGGGCGGTGATGTCATGGGCAAGTACAACTTTCGCTTTCCGTCCGGAATAATCAATTTGGTGCGACGTTACTTCTACTTGGATAATAGTTCCGTCCTTCTTTTGGTGTCTCCATTGTCCTGAAAAATCAAGGCCTTCGTGTGCCTCCGCGATGTCCTCCAACAGACGCGCAATTTCATCAGGCGGCCGAATATCCTTGATCGTCATTGACAAGAACTCTTCCCGGCTATATCCATACTGTCTTGTTGCCGCCTCATTCACATCGAGAAACGCAAGAGTTTTAGGGTCGAAGAACCACATTGGGTGAGGGTTGGTCACAAACAAGAGCTTGAATTTCCGTTCCGAATCCTCTAATGCACGTTCCGCTCCCTTGCGATCGGCTTCCTGTTGAATGAATTCAATCGCAAAGGAAATATCCATGGCCAATTCATCAAGCAACTTGATTTCATCCGCGTCGAAGAATCCAACTTCGCTTGAATATAAATTAAATACACCCCACACCTTCCCGAAGACCTCCAATGGAAACGCCACGGAGGATCGAATGTCGAGAGCCCGCAAGTCGTCCCGCCATGGACGCATGGCATCATCGTTCTCAATATCATTTGAAATTACGTGCGTGCTGGTTGCGATTGCCCTTCCTGACGGTCCCAGACTCAGTTTCTCGTTGTTCAAATCAATGTCGATATTGCTTGGATAGCCATTTGTTGTTCCGGCAGATGCGATAACGTCAACTCTCTGTGTTTCCCGATTGAGCTTCCCGATCCATGCCATCCAGAAGTGGCCGGCTTCAACGGCGATTCTGCACGCTTCATTGAAGAGTTGTTGGGGATCGTGAATGCGAACAATCGTCTGGTTGATATTGCTCAGGACTGCATAAACACGGTTGAGTTTCCTGATTTGCTCATCTGCTCGCTTCTGCTCGGTAATGTTTCGCGCAACTTTCGACGCGCCGATGACTTTGCCCGCGGCATCCCTGATCGGTGATTCAGTGATCGAGACATCGATCAGCTGTCCGTCCTTTGTCTGACGCTGTGTCTCAAAGTGTTCAAATCTTTCACCAAGTACGATCTTTGTCAGAAGATGATTCTCCTCACCCTGCCGGTCTGCTGGAATCAGCCGCATGATGGAAGTCCCAATCATTTCGCCAGCAGAATAGCCGAAAATCTTCTCTGCTCCTTCATTCCAAGTGGTGATGATGCTGTATAAGTCCTTGCTGATGATGGCATCATTCGAGGACTGCACGATGGCTGCGAGTTGTAGTGTTGTCGCCTCCGCGCGTTTACGCTCGGTAATGTCCGTCCACACACCAATGATTTCCTGGGACCGTCCGGCCTGATCGCGCAACACTCTCTGGGTATCTCCCACCCAAATATATTCACCGTTCTTGTGGCGGAGCCTGTACTCGCAGTTCAGGGTACCGCGTCGCAGTGTTTCCTCGATGCTGCCCAACATGCTTTCCCTGTCGTCCGGATGTATATGCGTCCCCCACCATTCGAAGTTCTTCACTTCTTCCTCCGTGAAACCCAGGAGGTGGCTAATATTCTGACTCACGACATATGGATACACACGTCCCGCCTCAATTTTCATTTTGAAAATCACTGCCGGACTGTGCTCAATAAGCTCTTGCAACTGTGCGTGAGCTGACCGTAATTGATCATCGACCATTCTCCGCCTGGTAACGTCTTTACCGGCACAAACGAAATGAACAATCTTCCTTTCATTATCAAAGACAGGCGAGATTGTTTGTTGTTCGTAGTAAAGCTCACCGTTGCTTTTCCGGTTGATGAACTCTTCCTGAAAGGTCTCTCCGGAAAGGATGGTGTTCCAGAGTTTCTCGTAGAAGGCGGCATCGTGCTTGCCGGATTTGAGGATTGCAGGAGTTTTGCCAATGGCAAATTCCTTCAAGTAACCCGTGTTTCGTTCGAACGATCGATTTACATATTCGATCACGCCGTCCTTGTTTGTAATGACAACACTGTCCGCAATCTGCTCAAGCACAATCGAAAACTTCTCAAGCTCTTCTGACTGTGTGTGAAGTTGGGTGATCTTTTCTTCCAGCTTTAACGATAGACTATCGGTGTATTCTTTGTTTATCTCAACTTCGCTGATCGGTTTAATCGTTCTGGGCTTCTGGTAGACCGGGTCACAAAACATTTCGCTAAGAGCGTCGAGCACTTCTGGCGTGGAGATGGGTTTCCTGAGAATTCTGTCCGCTCCGAGGTCCAATGCATGCTGCTCGTCGTCCGCGGATGTATACGCGGCTGTCAAGAAAATAAACGGGAGCGTAGAATGCTTGCGACTCCTGCGCACCTCATAGCAAAGCCGGTAGCCATCCATCCCCGGCATGACGACGTCCGAAGCGATAGCATCGATTCTTATCTTCTCGAGCAATCCTAGAGCTTCCGCACCATCAGATGCCTCGAATGTGACATAACCCTCTGTCTGAATGCTCTCGGCAAGTAGTTTGCGAAGCATGACCTTATCATCGACGATGAGGATATGTTTGGCGGGGACCTTCATAATACAACGGGCCGCTTCTTGAGTATGTCTCCGTACAATTTTTCAGAACATTCGGGGCAAATGCCGTGTGTCAGTTTCGGGGCACCGGTGTCGATGAGATATTTCTCAATTGGCAGCCAAAGACCGTCTTCTGTCCTGTACTTCTTGCAGTTCGAGCACAGCGGAAGCATGAGCTCTAATTCCTGAATCTGTTTCTGTCCGGCCTTCTCGTACTTTATGATCTGAATGAAACCGTACACAAGAAATGTGATGCCGATAGTGTCAGCGATGTTGCTCGCAATCGGAATGACCACCTCGAACAAGCCGGACCGCATCCCAACATACTCTGACACCCGGATATCCGGATGCTCAATAAGCATATCACATATGTGGCCGACAACTAGAAAAATGATCGCCGGAATAAGGGGCCGCAGAGAATAGAAATGCAATCTCTCCTTCCACACCAAAAACAATGAACCGATCAATAGCATGGCAGAGATAAGATCTATGACAAATGTTATGTACATAATCATTTTCCGTTTCTGATTTGTGCAGTGGTTCAATATCCCCGCCAAGGGGTCAGGACATAAAGCAAGGGCAACGGTGGGTTCGTAAAATGCGGCGCGGGGGGTAGTCATATAAACTCTCCCTCACAAGTCCCGACGCGCCATCGGGACTTTGCAATGGTGACACTCGAACAAATATATAAAGCCGTTAGCCTCTGGACATATGTCTTAAACTGTTCTTTCTTCGCCCCACACCCAAGTTACCCCGAGCATGGACTGTTGAAATAGATTACAGTTGTCTAGCATGGAAAGAATCAATCCAAAGGATGAAAAAGGAGTTAATCCCTTAGGGGAGATGATTCTCCGCGAGCGGAAAAGCTTAAAGGTGTGAACAGTGGGAAAAAATGAAGGGCAAGAGGGTTGCCGGGCTTGCCGGCGTGAAGGATGCAACGCTAAAGCTGAGCCGGAATACGTACACAACTGCACTGCTCGAAATTGCAAACGTATCAACCCTTGCAGCTCAAAAGATTGTAGGTCATGCGAACATTGAAACCACCGGACAGCATTACTTCAACCCCATCTCCGAGGACGTGCTGAAAAAGGTTGCTGTCATCGACGCTATATTTGAGATGATTCTACCAAAAAATTCTTAGCAGGCTGGATAACGCTTGGATAACGCCAGAACAAATATGCCATTTTAAGTACCGACGGCGGGACTCGAACCTGCGACCCCCAGATCCACAATCTGGTGCTCTAACCAACTGAGCTACGTCGGCGTAACTAATATTAACGACGAAAATATATTGAAAATGCGGAGAAGTAGCAACGAGGTTGAGGGGAGTTAAAAATCGATCATATTACTGTTTCAGTGGTTTAGCTTGAGCAGCTATCTTTACGATCTCGTCAAGCTTTTCTATGATTTCGATATCGATTTTCTCCTTAGGTACAAGGCCAGCCAGTTCGTGATAATCATTTTTTCGCAATAGGTTTGGTAGCTTAAGCTGAGAAAAATAATTCTCAAAGAGAGGATCAAGAAATTCATCTGTAGCCTTGACATCCGGCGAAAAAGGATCGCGCCGCAAGGTTCTCAGAGCATTGGTAATTTCTTTGATGGATTCTCTCATCACATTTTCGCGTCTAAATGCCTCAGCTTGAACGAAAAGATCGCCAGCTTCATCAGCCCTTGCGTATGAAAGAAGAACTTCTTCAATGCAGAGATAGTTTTCAAGTTCTCGTTTCTTCCACATCGCCTCGACCAAATAGGAGTCCTTCTTTAGTTCTTTGTCAAGTCTGTCAAAGATGGCAATTCCCACCAAGTCCTTTTTTCCCTCTCGAATTCCAAAAAAATGATCCCGCGCCTTCTGGGGTGTATTGCCAACATAGTGAATAAACGGCCTTTCAAGAAGTATTGCGGCCCTGTGCTGCAAGGTTCTTGCAAATTTTCTGAGAATATCTAAGTCAGTAGAACCTTCGAGATACAACACCCACCCAGTCTGCTCCGCCTGATAATATTGGTCAAAACCTATTTCTTTTAGCGCCTTAATAACTTGACCTCCCCTATCATCTATACGGTGCGGTTTTCCAACGAACGCGACAACAACATCTCGGTCTGCGGCTTCATTCAAAACTACTTCAGAGTGACTTGCTGCTATGATCTGTGAACCGTTTGCACTGGCTACTTCGGTGAGTAATTGATAGATTTGCCGTTGACGCAAAACCTCGAGGTGTGCATCTGGCTCATCAAGCAACAAGACAGTACGGGGATTTGTGTACAAGTATGCAAGAAGAAGTAAGGTCTGCTGAAAACCCCTACCAGACGAAGAGAGATCAAGTTCAATCCCATTAGATTCCTTGTACGTCATTGTTATCTCACCACGTTCTTTGACATACTGAGGGGGTAGCAGAGTCACATTAAACAGCCTTGCGATATCGTCGACAAGTCTGTTCCAGTTTTCAGTTGTTAACGGCGGACTGGAAAGCTGATAGCAGAGATTACGAAGCACTTGCGCTGTTTGCCCTTCACCCAAGAGGACACTGATTCGCCCGGGTTCCCATTTGGGTTCTACGGCAGCCAGGCCTGACATTGGGGGAAGAAATGCCACTCGGACAGCATTTGCTTCAAGAGGCATTGCCATCCTTCGTTGTTCGCCGTTGTCGATCTTCAGTGGACGGCAATAAAGTGATTCAACATTTGCATAATCAAATTCGAGACCGCAAGACCATTCAATCCCATCTGTCACTCCTGTTGCAATAATTTCGATTCTTACATTTTCGGTCTGCTTTGTTGCCCCTTTTTCTGCTCTCTCCATATTTCTAACATGGAGATCGCGCCATAAAAGTAGTGCCGACGGAATTGGAATCGAAATCAAATCGTTTCTATTAATGGCTACTCCAGACCTCTTGGATGATGTCGTCTCCACCCGCTTTTCTGTCCAACGCCTGATTCCTAATTCCCACAACGCGAGTGCTTGCAAAGCGGTTGTTTTCCCGGAGTTGTTTGGCCCTATAAGAACAACCGCCTTGCCCAATTCAATGTCGACGTTATCGAATTGCTTGAAGTTTTTGATTTGTATTCTTGTTAGCATAAATGATCACTTCTTCCTCTTCCCGTTCATGAATGCGGGTAGCTCCGCAAAGAAATGCGCGCTCGTCCTCATGCCGCCATAAAAATTATCAAGATTGATGAACTCATCCGGCGCGTGTGCGTTCTCATCGGGCAGACCAAAGCCGAGAAGCACGGTGTCGAGTCCCAGAACTTCCTTAAACTGCACGACGATTGGGATCGAACCGCCTTCGCGTTGGTACAACGGTTTCTTGCCGAATCCTTTTTCCAACGCAACGACCGCAGCCTTCACGCCGGGAGAATCTATCGGAGTTATCGCCGCTTCGCCGCCGTGCAGATTTCGCACCGTTACGCTCACTGTTTTAGGAGTTAACTTCCTGATGTATTTTTCAAATAGCTTCGCGATTGTATCCGACTTCTGATCGGGTACGAGACGCATTGAAATCTTCGCCGACGCTTTCGATGGCAACACTGTCTTCGCTCCCTCGCCCGTAAAACCGCCCCAGACGCCGTTACATTCCAGTGTGGGACGAGCCCACACGCGTTCGAGCGTTGTGAATCCTTTTTCGCCGTAGAGTTCCTGCACACCGAGTTCCTTCGCGTATTTCTTATCCTTCCACGGCAGTTTTGCAAACGACTTTCGTTCTTGCCTGGTCAGCGGACGGACATCTTTGTAGAAGCCGGGAATTGTGACACGACCTTTATCATCATGCAACTGCGCAATAATTTCCGCAAGCGCCTGAATCGGATTGTGCACAGTGCCGCCGAACGATCCCGAATGCAAGTCTTTGTTTGGACCGACAAGATCAATCTGCATATATGCAAGTCCACGCAACGCGTAACAGATCGAAGGAACGCCCTTTGCAAACATGGACGAATCGGAGATGAGCACAAGATCGGCATCGAGCATTTTTTTGTGTCCGCTTACGAAGGGAACAAGATGCTCACTCCCGATTTCTTCTTCTCCTTCAATTAACAATTTCAGATTTACCGGCAGCGTGCCGGTGTTCTGCAAATATGCTTCGATGCTTTTCAGATGGATGTACACCTGCCCCTTGTCATCTGCGGAACCGCGGGCGTACAGATTGCCGTCACGCACTGTGCCTTCAAACGGCGGCGAAGTCCAGAGATCGAGTGGTTCCGGCGGCTGCACATCGTAATGCCCGTAGAGCAAAACGGTCGGGGCGTCGGGTGCGTGAAGCCAATCGCCGTACACAACAGGATGTCCGGGCGTGGAAATGACCTGCACGTTCTGCAATCCAATTTTCGTCATATGGTCTGCAACCCACCGGGCGCAGTGTTGCACATCGGACTTGTTCTCCGGATTTGTGCTGACGCTTGGGATTGCAAGGAATTCTTTCAATTCGGAAAGATAGCGTTCTTTATTGCTTTCCAGATAGCTGAGAACCTGTTCCATTGCATAGCTCCTTGTCATGAAGGTTTTGAAGTATAAAACTGAGTCAATATAACCAATGGTCGTTTGATTTGCACATCGCTATAGTGAGTTGGACCACGTTTCTCATTCATCTTACTCAATGGGTAGTTTACTCCGCCGAGTTTCAACCCACCTGTACACAACCGGAAGAACAAACAGCGTCAATAGTGTCGACGTTATCAAACCGCCAATCACGACAGTCGCTAGCGGCCGTTGCACCTCAGCGCCCGTTCCATGCGAAAGCGCCATCGGAATGAATCCTAGGCTTGCGACAAGCGCAGTCATGAGCACGGGACGCAATCTATCGGAAGCGCCTTTGACAACGGCAAACTCTAGATCGTGTCCTTCCTTCAGAAGTTGGTTGATGTACGAAATCATCACGATGCCGTTCAACACAGCAACACCAAAGAGTGCAATGAAGCCGATAGACGCGGAGACGCTCAGATTCAAATCACGAATCAGAAGGGCAATTATTCCTCCACTCAAAGCAAACGGTAGATTGAGTAAGATGATGAACGAGTGACGCAAATTCCCGAATGTCATAAAGAGTAGAACAAATATGATAAATATGGAAAGTGGGATAACTATGAGCAATCGTTGGGTTGCGCTTTGTTGGTTCTCAAACTGTCCACCCCATGTGATGTAGTAGCCTGCCGGTATCTGTACAGAGGATTCTATTTTTTTCTTTGCCTCCGCGACAAAGCTCCCGACGTCCGTTCCACGGACGTTGCATTCAACGACAATCCTTCGCTGACCGTATTCGCGGCTCACCTGCACGGGGCCTTCTTCCGCAACGATGCGAGCAAGTTGCGCCAGCGGAACTGTACCTCCGCTTGCCTGCCCGCCATCTGTTGGGCGGGGTATGCTCACCAATGTGTTCTCGATTCCTTGAATATCGCCGCGGCTGCTTTCGGGATAACGAACCACTACGCCGAAGCGCGCCTGACCTTCAATCACTTCTGTCGCAACCTTGCCACCAATTGCAATCTCAACAATGCGTTGAACGTCGGCGACATTCAATCCGTAGCGCGCAATCGCGCTGCGGTCAATGTAGATGTTCAAATATGTTTGTCCCGAAATTTGTTCCGTTGACACGTCGGATGCACCCGAAACATTTCTCACAGCATCTGCAATCTGGTCGGCTTTTTCTTTCAATATCTTCAGGTCGTCGCCAAACAGCTTGATTGCTACATCTGACTTTACGCCTGATACCAACTCATCAACGCGCATGGCGATTGGTTGTGTGATGTTGTAGTTGATGCCGGGAATGTGTTTCAACTCTGCAACCATCTTTTCCACCAATTCTTCTTTCGTCTCGGCGGTCTTCCATTCCGATTTCGGTTTCAACGTAACGTAGACATCGCTGAGATTCACCCCCATCGGGTCGGTGGCAATATCGGGACGGCCGAGACGACCAACCACGAATTCCACTTCGGGGAATTGCAAGATGATTTGCTGAACTTTCTTTTCCATCTCAATTGATTCGGTAAGCGAGATGCTTGGCATACGAATCGGTTGAACCAGAATCGAACCTTCATCAAGCTCAGGGATGAACTCAGAGCCAAGAAATGGAGTCAATGCAAACGAGCCAATGAGCACAAACAACGCAATGCCGATGACGAGAAGCTTTTTCCTAAGAGCCTTTTCAAGAAGCGGCGTGTAGAGCGAACGAATCCAGTGAATGAGTTTCGGCTCCCTGTGTGTTTTGTTTTCTTTCAGGAGAAGCGAACTGAGCACGGGGATGAATGTGAGTGTCAAGAGAAGTGAACCGATAAGAGCAAATCCAACAGTGAGCGCCATCGGTTTGAACATCTTGCCTTCGATTCCTTCCAACGTCAGGATGGGAAGGTACACAGCAATAATGATGAGGACGCCAAACAGAATCGGTCGCCCGACTTCTTTTGCTGCACCCGCAATCAGGTTTCCTTTTGTTTCATCGGGCTGTTTATGCGTGAGTTTTCTTTCGAAGTTTTCCACCATAACGACCGAGCCGTCCACAATCATCCCAAAATCAATTGCACCGAGGCTCATCAGGTTTGCCGAAAGTCCCAGCCATTCCATTCCTATAAACGCAAACAGCATCGAGAGAGGAATCGTCAGCGCCACGATGAACGCTCCGCGGGCATCACCGAGAAAGAATACGAGCACTGCAATAACCAGTAAACCACCTTCAAGTAAATTCGTTTTGACGGTCGAGATTGTCTTATCAACCAAATCTGTCTGGTCGTAGTAGGGATGAATCTTTACGTGAGGCGGAAGTGTTTTGTTGATTTCTTCGACCTTGGCCTTTACCTGTTGGATAACTTTGCGGCTGTTCTCACCTCGCAGCATCATCACGATTGCGGCGCTGACTTCACCCCGACCCTGCATGACAACTGCGCCTTGTCGTATCTCTGCACCAATCATCACTTGCGCAACATTCTTCACATATATCGGAGTCCCGTGTTCGTTCTTGACGATAATGTTCTCGAAGTCTTGCTCTTTCTGTGCCAAGCCAATGCCTCGAATGATGTATTGTTCGGAAGCGTGCTCAAGATAGTTGCCCCCGGCGACCGAGTTGTTGTTCTCTACGGCTCTAAATACTTCCTCAAGTGTAAGGTCGTAGCTCAGTAATTTCTTCGGGTCAACGATGATGTGATATTGTTTTACCTGTCCGCCAAAACTGTTTACCTCGGTCACGCCCGGCACCGTTCGCAGCTGTGGTTTGATTATCCAATCTTGGATTGAACGCAAACCCATGATGTCGAGGCTGTCGCTCTCAAGAAAATATTGGTAGATTTCTCCCATCCCCGAAGTGATGGGTCCCATTTCCGGTTGCGGTACTGAAGATGGAAGGTTTTCCTTGGCCTTCTGCAATCGTTCAAGAACTAATTGCCGAGCAAAGTAAATATCAACCTCATCTTTAAAGACAACTGTGACGACTGCAAGCCCGTATTTTGAGATGGAACGTATCTCGGTTAGCTTGGGAAGTCCGTTCATCGCAACTTCAATCGGAAACGTAACGAGTTTCTCGGTCTCGACAGGCGAAAATCCCGGGGCTTCGGCGATGACTTGTACCTGAACATTTGTTACGTCAGGAAACGCATCGATGGGAATATTGTTGAGTGAATAAAAGCCCACCGCTGCAACGAGAATCGTAATTGCGACAATCAATAAGCGTTGGTTCAATGCAAATTCAATTATCCGGTTTATCATTGTTCTTCTTTCAAAAAGTTTTCAAACGTGCATCTCTCTTGTTGAACGGTTTATATGTTCAATCTGAAGTGTTGTATGCCCTATGCGATATTCTTCTTTGAGACGTGTCGTAATCTGCTCTAATACTCGTGTAGAGGTTGGCGAGTCGCATTTATCCGCGAGAACAACGTGCGCCGTCAGCGCAACAAGTCCGGACGTGATAGTCCAAACGTGCAAATCGTGGACTTCAACAACATTTTCTATCCTAAGCATCATCTGCTTTACACTTTCCACATCAATATGAGCAGGAGTCCCTTCGAGAAGAATATCTACCGCTTGTTTCAACAGCCTCCACGTTCGCGGCAAAATGTACAGACCAATCAATCCGCTAAAGAGCGGATCAGCATAGTACCAGCCCGTCGTCATCATAATGACACCGGCAATAATGACACCGACTGAGCCCAATGCATCGCTCACAACTTCGAGGAAAGCGCCATGTACGTTCAAGCTTTCCTTTGAGCCTCGTCTGAGATTCCACACACCAACCAGATTGATAATGAGACCGATGACAGCGACAACGATCATCGGTACACTCTGAACTTCCGGCGGATTCTGAAAGCGCTGATACGCTTCAGCCAATATGTAGAAGGACATAACGAACAGAACAGCCGCATTGGTGAGCGCAGCAAGAATTTCTACGCGGTAATACCCGTATGTCTTTCCCGGCGTTGGAGGCTTTTGTGAAAGCCACGTAGCGAATAACGCAAGACCAATTCCTCCAACGTCCGTGAGCATGTGCGCGGCATCGGCAAGCAGCGCCAGACTGTTGGTGATGAAGCCGAACACCACTTCAATGATGAAGTAGAGAAACGTCAGAGCAAACGTAATCCATAATGCCCGGCTATGTTTACCCGTTTCGCTAACGTGTCCATGTGTGTGCATACAATTCTCCTAGTGTTCCTCGCCAAACGTTTCTTTGGCAAGCTCTGATTTTAAAAAGAACCCGCCTTTCACGACAAGCTTTTCACCAAGCAGCAGCCCATCGAGCACTTCTGCGAACTCTCGCGTCTCGACCCCGGTGCGAATATCCCGCTTTTCGAATGTCGTATCATTTACAGCAATGAAGACGAAATGCTTTTCTGTCTCACCCAACAATGCACTTGACGGGATCTTGATTGTCTGTTTACCGAACTGCGTTTGAATCATGACATTGCAAAACATCTCCGGCTTGAGCTTACCTTTTCGGTTCTGCACCTCGACTCGTGCTTTCACAGTGCGAGTCTTTTCATCCAACACGTTATAGACGGTCGAGATAGTTCCGGCAAACGAATCGGGATACGCCGTAACTTCTACTTGCGCTTTCATACCGACATGAACCTGCGGCAAATCTTTTTCATAAATGTCAGCAAGCACCCACACCGTCGAGAGGTCTGCAAGCTCAAACAACTCTGTTCCCATCTGCACAAAAGCGCCTTGTCGGATTTTGCTTTCGATAATCGTTCCGCCAAACGGCGCACGAACAGTAAAGAACGGTTTCGGCACCCGGCTGGACTCCAGTTGTTTCAGTTCCTGTTCACCCATACCAACGACGGCAAGCTTTCTCTTTGCTGATTCATAAATCGCTTTCGCCGTGACTTTGTCCTCCGTGGTTTGTTGCAGGCGGTTCCAACGCTCTGATGTTTGAAGAAACTCATTCTGCATTATGAGAAACTCCTGGCTGTAGAGTTCAAGAAGAGCAGCATTTTGATTTACGCGGTCATTCGTAAACACGTTCACCTTCTCAATCCTTCCACTCACACGAGAAGTAATATCGGCAACACGACGCTCGTTGAAACTTACTTTGCCGGGAAGAGTCAACGGCACTGCAACGGATTTGCTCTGAACCGGCTCCACTTTGATTCCGGCATGAAACACTTTGTGCTTGTCCAGATGAACGATTGCGGTTTCGGAAGTTTCACCGGTGTGTTGGCCGTGGTGCTCTTCGGTTTCTGCCTTCTGCTCCTTGTTACATCCGATCCACAATACAAAAAAAAGGATTGGTGCGACGATCTGATTGAATTGTTGCTGAATCTTCATGTTGAACTCCGATAACAAGTTAGTCTTCCGATGGTAATTCTGCCGCTGTTTCTAATTCGGCAACGGCGATCGTGTAGTTGTACAAGGCTCTCAGGTATTCAACCTTCGTTGCTCTGTATGTGCGATAGACGTCAAGCAAGTTCAGAACGTCAATCTGATTGTTTTGATAGCGTGTGATTGCCGTTGAGAGAATATCCTTTGAATCCATCAGCAGCGATTCATCAAACGCTTTGAGTTGTGTTTCAGCAGACTGCAAAAGGTCAAGAGCGTTGAGAATGCTTCCCCGAATGCGCCGGACAACCGCCGCTTGATTCACAGTTGCAATACCGGATAAAGCCGTTGCTTCCTGTATTTGCCCTTGGGGTTCTTGCCAGAACCAGAGAGGCAACGAGATTTTGAATTCAACTCCCCAAAGGTTGTTCACCTCAGCCCGTCTTTGATTCGCCAAACCGATCTCAAAGTCCGGGAGATAACTTGTCTTTGCCAACGACAACGATTGCTGTTGACGATCAACGGAGAGTTGTGCAATCTTCAGCGTCGCACTCTTTCGTTTCAGCGCTTCAAAGAGAGAATCCTGACTGAAAGCCCGGGTTGTATGTGAAAGGCTATCCACAAGAACAAATGATTCATCTGCATTTCTGCCGATAGTGACGTTAAGCTGATGCTGGCGAACGCGACGTTCACGCCGAGCATCGGCAATATCATTGTTGAGGCGCGTAATCTCAACTTTTGCGCGTATGACATCGAGGTAATTGCTTTCACCGGCTTGATACCTTCCGGTGAGAAGCTGTTGAAAATCCTTGAGGAGCGTCAGTTGTTCATCGAGTCCTCCAATAACCCTCTCACTAAAGAGCAAGTTGTAATAGGATTGTTTGACTCGTGCAGTCACAAGCGACTTCGTGCGCTCCAAATTGAGCTGCGTGAGCTCCTTATCGAGGGAAGCAACGTCAATTCGGTTACTGCGTTTCGTGGGAAACTCGATTTGCTGCGAGAGACTTATGTCCCGTTCATTGGCATCGCCGAAGTTGAAAATTTTCGGACTCTCATTCCACGCAACACCCAATTCGGGATTTGGAATGCGACCGGCTTGCAGAATGCGTCCTTCCGCCGCTTCGATTTCCTTTTGCGCCTTCAGAACATCCCGATTGTTCTGAAGCGCAAGTGCAATTGCATCGGACAGGGAGAGCCGCTCGATTGTTTGTGAAAAAATTGCATAGGAACAAAAGAGAACAAGCAATCCTGCCTTAAAGATGAAACGATTCAAGGCGAACCTCGCTGATTAGAGTTCAGAAAATTTACTGCTGTGAAACGAAGAAAGGAAAGCTACGCGAGAATGGGAGGGCGGTAGACGGGACGGTTCGACAGTGATGGAACGAAAAGAACAGCTTCGAATTGATTCTGCTGTGCTGCGAGAAGACAAAGTGGATTAATTGAACTAGGAATAATCGATGGGACGTGGCAAACGCATGAACAATCTCGTTCCGTGCTCTCCGAGGTATCGTTCATGGAATCAGCGCTATTGAGCAGTGAGCACACAAGCGATGCGCAATTATCGTGGCTGGTTCCTGTGAGGCACTCCGCGTCGCCGCACCAGAAAAGTGATGCAACGAAACACAAGAGTAGAACCGCACCTATTTGCCGAATTGTCATCATAGCTTGGTAGCAATATACCTTCATTGGGGATTGGTTACAAGTTCAACATTTTGACTTAAGAGAAGGCATTGCACCTTCGTGGACGGGACTTCTCTCAAGATGCTTGCGCCTCTATACCGAAATGAATATCCTAAACCACAATTCGATTCATGTTCAACTGTATCTCAGGCCAAACATGTTCGCATATATCGACTCAAACCCAATTTATTACTTAGACGAGGGCACGCGGGACGCAACCCCTGTCATCTTCCTTCACGGCTTCCCTTTCAGCCACGAAATGTGGAAGAGCCAGCTCGAACTTGTCGGCAAGGATTTCCGCGCAATAGCGTATGATCTGCGCGGGCACGGCAAGAGTTATGTTGGCGAAGCGCAGTTTACTATAGAGCATCACGTCGATGATCTGATCGGGCTTCTGGATTATCTGCAAATTCCAAAAGTCGTCATTGTCGGACTTTCCATGGGAGGATATATTACGCTCCGCGCACTCGAACGCAATCCGGAGCGCTTTCGGGCGGCAGTCTTATGCGACACGAAAAGCGAAGGCGACACGAACGAAGGAAAACTCAAGCGTTTCGAGGGAATGAAAAATGTCCGCGCCAACGGCTCGGAAGCATTTGCCGGGTCCTTTACAAAAGCAGTATTCGCGCCTGAGACATTCACTTCAAATCCGGAAGGCGTCGCGTTGATCAAAGAGATTATTACATCAACGCCGGCATTAAGTATTGCAGGAACGCTTCTTGCTCTTGCCGCACGGACAGACACAACGCCTTCTCTTCCTTCAATCAAAATTCCAACCCTTATTCTTGTGGGTGAGAAAGATGTAACAACTCCTCCGGCGAACTCACAGCTTATGCACGAGAAAATTGCCGGATCGGAACTGCATATTATTCCTGCAGCTGCACATATGAGCAACATAGAAAATCCTTCAGTGTTCAACCAGCATTTGCTCACTTTTCTGAAGCGTGTAGCTGCAATATGAAAAAGGTTCTGGTTACCGGGGGCACGGGATTCGTCGGTGCGAATCTTGCCGACCGACTCGCCCGGATGGGATGCGCAGTGAAAATCCTTCGGCGTGAGAATTCAGATCTCAGAGCAATTGACGGAGTCGAAGCAGAACACTGCATGGGCGATGTACGTGATGCAGATTCATTGAAACGTGCAATGAGGGGATGCGATACAGTTTTTCATACTGCGGCAATCGTTACGTTCGAGAAATCCAAATCTGCTCTTCAACTCGAAGTGAATGTAAGCGGCACAAAGAATGTCGTTGATGCGTGCTTTGCAAGTGGCGTTGAAAAATTGGTTCACACAAGTTCTATAGCAGCAATCGGATATCCGCCGGCAGGCGAACTCGCTACGGAAGAAACTCCATTCAATTGGGAACGCGTTTCGGGCTACAAGTATTCCAAGTACATGGCGGAACAGGAAATTCTTAAGGGAGTGCAAAGAGGATTGAATGCTGTTTTGGTAAACCCATCTGTTATTGTTGGCGAGCGTGACATTCATTTTCATGGCGGCGATTTGATACGTCGGGTCAGGAAATATCAGGTGCCCTTTTACATTGAAGGCGGTATGAATGTGGTGTATATCGGAGATGTAGTCAGCGGACATATTGCAGCGGCCGGGCGCGGCAAATGCGGCGAACGGTATATTCTCGGAGGAGAAAACCTGACGCATAAGGAAATCTTTCGCCGGATCGCAACAATCGCGGGCGGATTATCACCGCTCGTAAAACTTCCTCTCTCTTTTTTGCGGGCAGGGGCAACGGTTATCGAACAAACCAGCAAAGTCCTTGGCATTGAGCCTGTCATTACACCGGCATTGGTTGCGGGAGCGGGAAAGTTTAACTGGTTCTCCAGCGAGAAGGCAATTCGTGAACTGGGCTATACAATCACGGCATTCGACGACGCCATTCGCCGGGCGTACAATTGGTATCACGATAACAAGATGTTATAACTCGAAATTTATCGACTATGAAAATTCTTATTGCTGATGACCACGAGCTTATGCGACAGGGAATCAAGCGCCTGCTCGGAGATTCATTTGATGACCTCCAGACCGGAGAGGCAAGGACCGTTGAGGGCGTTCTTGATTCTGTTGAACAGAATTCCTGGGACATGTTGATTCTGGATATGAATCTGTACGGACAAAGCGGTCTGGATGTGTTGAAAGAATTGAAACGGCGTCAAAAGAAAATTCCTGTTCTTGTTCTGAGCATGTATCCCGAAGAACAATTTGCCGTGCGTGCGATAAAAGCCGGAGCGGTCGGATATATTTCCAAAGGCGGAGACTCCCAGGAACTTGTGGATGCAATCAGGAAAGTCGCATCGGGCGGCAGATACATAAGCGCCTCCGTCGCTGAAAAACTTGCCGAAGCGCTCGGCACACCCTCGGATCAGACCCCCGCGTCAATTCTCTCCGACCGCGAATTTGAAGTTTTCCGCCTTCTCGCCGCCGGAAAAACTGTCGGCGAGATTTCAAGAATGTTGAAGCGCAGCGTCAAAACCATTAGCACCCACCGGACTCATATACTTCAGAAGATGAATCTGGAGAACAACGCCGGTATCATGCAATACGCCGTTCAGCATAAACTGCTCGAATAAGCCCACATCCGCACGCCGCCGTCGCATAGGACAAACACCTATGTCTCGCTTGCCTATTATCTTACCACATAAACCGATTCCGCGTGATGTTCACCGCCGGGTGTTTCCGTTATCATGTAGATGCAATTCAAATTGAATTGAAAATGAAGGCAAGGCCATGAAAGTATTCATCGCAGACGAGTCGATATCATTCAGATCCATCCTTTCAAATTCTTTGAAGGATCTGGCAGGCGCGGAAATAGTCGGCCACACTGAAGATTGTAACGAGACGATTTTTGGCATCATGAAATCCCAGCCCGATATTGTTATTGTAAATATACGTTTGAAGGGTGGAACAGGAATGGACGTGCTGGAACGAATCGTAAAAACACGCAATGCTTCACCCATTGTTATCATGCTGACCAATTACCCTTACAATGAGTATCAAAGAATGCAGTTGAGCCATGGCGCAGAGTATTTCCTGCACAAGGCAACTCAGTACGGAGAAATTATTTCGTTGGTAAAAAATCTCAGGGCGGCACAGTCTGTTGGGAGTGATGGCTGGCTGCAAGCCGATGACAGAATGTGTTACAACTGAATTTTGCAGGCTGTGTACAAGAAAGCGGTGTTGGAGAGAAGAAAAGAGTGCTGTTGAGTGGAGAGGCGACGGTGGAATTTGAGAAGTGGGGAAGAACTGGTGTTGGAGAGTGAGATGAGGAGTGTTGAGGAACGCTTCCTTGTACATGACTGCAAGAGTATAGACTAAAAATAACAGGCGCGGATAAGGCAGACTGCACGTGGGGGGAAATGAGCGGAAATCGGGCAGCAGTGAGAGCGAGGATGGCGCGCTGCCTTTTCCAAGTCCTGTAAAATACAATAACAACTTTAAAAACATGTCCTTATGGCGACGTCCCCACCAGACGAAGCTGTGGGGACATGTTTGCTTTTCAGGTAGATGGAACGGAATAAAGTTTAACCGACTTCTTCCGGAGGCTTTACCGCTCTGAAACTTTTGTAGAGCAGAACGTCGTAGGCGATCTTCAATCCTCCAGCGAGAAAAAAAGGTGCGTTCAACAGTGCAGGACTTGCAAGCAGCAACCCGGAAAGTACCGGCGACAAGGATGCGCCCACCGAACGTGCAATCGTGGTAACACCGGATGCGGCCGATCGTTCATCCGGGGAAACGACAGCCATTGTGTACGATTGGCGTGTCGGCACATCCATTTGCGAAATGCTGAAGCGTACGAACAATACGGCGGTTGCAAGTTCCAACGTCGGCATGAGCGGGACGAGACACAACAATACGTTGGATGGAATATGTGTGAAGACCATCGTGTTGACAAGTCCGATTTTGCGCGCAAGCCGCACCGCCAGCAAGGAGGAGATTCCCGCCAATACATTCGCCCCGAAGAAAATTCCACCGAGCAAACCAATATCAACACCAAACCTGACATGAAACCAGTACGCCATGATACTCTGTACCACAAATCCACCGCCAAACGCATCCAGCGCAAACAACGAACTCAGCTTGAAAACGACTTTTTTAGATTTGTGCAATCCGAGCGAGAGAGCCGGAGTTTTCTTACGGGAGGTAACTTCGACGAACGGCGAGAGAAACAAGAAACAGATCGCAAGGATCGCTCCGCAAAAGGAATATGCTATGAGAATGGCCCGGTAAGATTCGAGGATTGTAAAGCTGTGTGCTTGCAAACTTTCGGCGAACACTCCACCTGCAAGTGCACCGCAGCCGGTGGCGAATGAGCCAACAAGCGTGTACCACGCAAAAACTTTCGTGCGTCTATCATCAGGAATGAGCTGACTGAGCGACGCTTGCTCAATCGAGAGGAATGGCCCGATCTCATTGCCACTCGGGCTGATCACGCCAATGATTGAAGCAACGATGAGCAGAACAAAATTATTGGTGAACGCAAACGTAATTCCTGCAAAGGTCATCAGTAAAGCGCCGACGAGCAGCATGCGTCGCCTGCCGATACGGTCTGCAGAAGTTGTAATCCACAGCGTTACTCCGGCGTCACCAAGAAGCGTTAGAGAAAGGAGAAGGCCTATTTCCTGTTCGGAGAGGCCAACCTGAACAAGGTACAGGGCAAGTACAACGGAGAGAAAACCGTACGCGAACAGCCGTACAAGTCGGGTGGTAAAAAGCAGAATCGTGTCCGCATTCATTCGTCTCTGTGGACTGTTTCGACGGAAAATGCCGGAAGGCATACAGCGATATATTCGGCGCCGTCAGGTCCGGGTGTGCTGTACTGAACCCACTCGCCTTTGTGCGTGATAATTGCCTGACCGGGCTCAATATCTGTGCTTCCCTCACGCGTTGTTACGCGCAACATGCCTTTCAAGACAATCGTGTACTCGTTAAAGTCCGGCGTTTGCGCGGGCTCCGTCCAGCCGCTTGGACTTCTCATCCGTGCAATGCTGAGCTCCGACGTCTTTGAGTTGACACGCCCGATAAATTCTTCAATGATCTTCGGCTTATTGCCTGCCGCTTCAATGATGGATGGGTATTTGATAAATGTGGGCAACGTTAATCCTAAAAAGTGGATAAGAGTGGAAATTGTTCTGGATGGCGAATAGATTCGATGGACAGATCAATATCAAGTTCGGGCCAGTATAAATGATCAGGCCCAACCAGCTCAACATTCACGATGTTTGATATCGTTGCCTTCTTGAACCAGGGAAATGCGACAAACGGAAGAAATAATTCTTCCTCGCCAACGATCATCCAAATACCATTTTGCGAAACATTAGCAAGTTCAATCGAGGACGGACTCATTTCAACTTACGCTTGAACATTATTAGTTGCAATCATGCCCGGCGAATCATCAATGCCGCTCCCCATCCTACAAGCACCATCACCGCGAGCACGAGCCAGTTCTGATTCGCGCCGTAAGTAATTGTCGGGAAGTGGTTGCTGATCATAAGAAAGACAACAGGAATAACCATAAATGTGTTATGCTTCGATCTCCCTTTTGCCCGGTCGGCAAGAACCTGATCAGGCGCTTTTCCCGCCGCCAGAGCAGCAACCATTTTGCGTTGCCCGGGGATAATGATCATCCAGACGTTCGCCGCCATCAACGAACCAAGAATCGCCCCGACGTGTAAGTACATTGCGCGTCCACCCATAAAATGGTTCAGGAAATATGCAGCGCCTACGATCAACAAGAAAGAAATTGCAGCACCGGCCTTTTCATTTTTAGCCAAAGCGGACTTCCAGAGAAAGTCGTATATGGGCCACGAAAGGATAATTGAACCCAAGCCCGCGATCATGGCGGTGGTTTCGCTCATCGTCTCATCTACCAGCAGTCCGCCAAAATAATACACGTACAAAAGCAGCAGGAAACCGCTGATCCAGGTGATTGCCGCTTCCCATCTGAACCAATGAAGTTTTTCGGGCATCACCTTGGGCACTTTTTGTTTTTCTACAACATAAAAACCGCCGCTGTGAACCATCCACACATTTTTGTCAGAGTCGCCAGACGCCAGCATCTGCGTGAAGCGTCCATCCAGCCACGTAAAGAAAAACGTCGCTCCAACCCACATGATACCGGCGAAGACGTGAATCCACCGGAGCGAGAGGCTCACCCATTCCATAACATCAAAATCCATAGACATCCTTTCTGGCAATTTGTGTAATCATCCCAACTCAACCTGAGGTGAACGAGCTTCTGAATTCAGCAACACCCGTAGTCGGGCGGAGAAAAATTCTTGTCGGTCGCAAGAACAACTTCTCCTTCCACAACAAACTGTTTCTTCACGAGCACCCGATACCATCTCCGGAACGATTCAAAAAGGATTATTATCGCGCAGACCATGATGATGATGGTGAGAGTAGAGTTGACGTATCCTGTTGTTGCTGTGGCAGGATTATCGGTGAGTGGAAGAAAATTATCCACTATGTTAAGCCAGCATGCAATAAGGGTTGTCGTTGTTACGAACAGCATGGGGATAAGAGTCACCCAGATGTAACGTGTTTTCCCCGCGTTAATAAGCGCACTTGTTGCGACGGCAAGCGCAACGCCGGCGAGTAATTGATTGGCGGTTCCGAACATGGGCCAGACTGTGCTGATGTTTCCGTTCCAAATGAAGTACGCCCATGCGAAC
>JBKJJX010000346.1:0-19212 GCA_046597825.1 Bacteroidota bacterium
ATCAGCAAATTGGAGAATGCAATTGTTGAAGGCAAAATTGTAGTGCCGGCTGACCGCTTCAATTCGTTTTACGGCACTTCATTGACAGCGGAAGTCCGCCAGCCTATTATGATCTCGACATCTGAGAAAGGTGATCGCACGTTTGTATTGCCTGTGAGCGATTCGACGCCGAAACAATGGAAGGGCATGGCAAAGGGAGCGGCAGGCAAAGACAAGCTTTCCGGTAACGTTCGGTCATTCCGGATTTCAGAGGACGGAAAGAATGCAACTGTTCAGATCGAGTTCGAGCAGATCCGCTTCGTGAAGATGAAAGCCATTACTCAAGCAGCGCTTGACATTGCCGGAGTGGCGGTAACGCTGGCTCTCGGACTGATAGGCATAATGGCGCTCTGGCTCGGTGTCATGAAAGTGGCAGAAGAAGCCGGCCTGCTGAGAGTTGTTGCGCGTATTCTTTCTCCCATCATGAAAAGAATTTTTCCGGATGTTCCGTCCGATCATCCGGCAGTCGGCGCGATGATTATGAATATCGCAGCGAACATGCTGGGGCTGAATAACGCCGCGACGCCGCTTGGATTGAAGGCAATGGATGAACTTGAAAAGCTGAATCCCAAGCCGGGCACTGCCACGAATGCAATGGTGACGTTTCTTGCAATCAACACCGGCGGATTGATTCTGATTCCGGCGACGGCGATTGCGGTGCGGGCTTCGGTGGGTTCCTTGAATCCCGGAATTATTATCGGCACTTCAATCGTCGGCGCCGGCTGCGCGACCGTCGCAGGCATTATCGCTGCAAAATTATTGCAACGACTTCCCCGATTCAAGAAAGACGCGGAGGTCGCCAATGGCTGATGCATTCCGTTCCATCATAAACATCATTGCGATTTTTGCAATACCTGTGTTACTGCTCGTGTTCCT
Source organism: Bacteroidota bacterium (assembly GCA_046597825.1). Lineage (GTDB taxonomy): Bacteria > Bacteroidota > Ignavibacteria > UBA10030 > UBA6906 > CAADGV01. The sequence continues at coordinate 916 of JBKJJX010000346.1, forward strand.
GGGCTGGGGATTTTTCAAAAAAGTAAAAGTGTATGAGGTCTTTGTTGAAGGTGCGAAAGAAGGATTTAATACATCGGTCCGGATTATTCCTTATCTGGTCGCGATGCTGGTGGCAATTGCGATCTTCCGCGCAAGCGGAGCATTGGAATTATTGACATCAGTTCTTTCGCCGATCGCTTCGCTCATTGGAATGCCTGCCGAAACTCTGCCACTCGCAATTCTCCGTCCGCTTTCCGGCAGCGGTTCGCTCGGTTTGATGACCGAGTTGATGAAAGTGCACGGACCCGATTCGTTTATCGGCGTGCTCGCCTCAACGATGTACGGAAGTTCTGAAACTACATTCTATGTTTTAGCTGTATACTTCGGCGCGGTGAACATCAAGAACACTCGCCACGCATTGCCGGTCGGAATTATTGCGGATGTTGCGGGAATGCTGGCTGCGGTGTGGGTCGTGCGATTGCTGTTCTTCTGAGACTTTTCCTTGCTTTTGTTCGTGTCCCTAGCTATCTTTTTTCGGGCTGCGTTGCGGCTCTGTCTTACCTTCCGTTCTCTACGCCATCTGTCATATCGCTTTACAATATAGGCTCGTCAACAACAATGATTATCAATGTCTCTGTTTAATAAGCTCGTTGTCAGCAGTCTTCCGCTTGTTCCAAAGTCCATCGTTCGAAAGTTCGCCAGCCGCTACATTGCGGGCGAAACCCTTGCTGATGCAGTCCGCTGTGTCAGGCAAATAAAAGACGAGGGTGCCTGCGCCACGCTGGACGTTCTTGGAGAAGATATCTTTACACAAGAAGAAGCGATCGAATCCAGGAAGAAATCCATTGATGTCCTGCATGCCATTACGCGTGAGAAACTCGATTGCAATCTTTCCATCAAACTTACGTCTCTCGGACTTAAACTCGATCTGGACTTTTGCCGGGAGAATGTCCGTGAGATCCTGAAAGTCGCCGCGCAAGAAAATATTTTTGTGCGATTCGATATGGAAGACTCAACCTGTACTACCGATACAATAAACATCTTCCGGACTCTCCATAAAGATTTTCCGAATACCGGTATTGTGCTTCAGGCATATCTTCTGCGAACAGAAGAGGATGCGAAGTCGTTGATGCAAAGCGGAATGAAAAATTTCCGGCTGTGTAAGGGCATCTACAAAGAGGCGGCATCTATCGCATTTCAATCAAGAGAAGATGTTCAGATAAATTATTTGAAAGTCTTGCGAGTGATGTTTGATTCGATGGCGTATGTCGGCGTTGCGACGCACGACTCTGTTCTCGTTGACGGCGCAAATCAGATTATTGCCGATCTCGGCTTGAAGAAAGCCGAATACGAATTTCAAATGCTGCTCGGCGTCCGACCGGAATTACGGAACAAACTTGTGAAGGATGGCCATAAAGTCCGGCTGTATGTGCCGTTTGGCGAAAGCTGGCACGCCTATTCGATGCGCCGGTTCAAAGAGAATCCCGAAATTGCAGGTTACGTTGCAAAGGCAGTCTTCATGCGAAACAAATAACAACCAACATTCCAAAAGGAGTACTTCATGGCAGAGGAAACCAACAAGCCAGCCGGATCCTTCAAGCCGTTCATATCATCCGACACGATCATTCCCGAGTTTACCGGGAAGGCGATCTTGCTCGGGTCGATCTTCGGCCTGATCTTCGGCGCGGCGACAGTGTATCTGGCGCTACGTGCAGGCCTCACGGTGTCCGCCTCGATTCCGATCGCTGTGCTTTCGATCGCGGTCTTCAAAAAGCTCGGCAAATCGTCGATTCTCGAAAACAACATTGTGCAAACCATCGGGTCTGCCGGGGAATCAGTTGCTGCGGGTGTTGTGTTTACATTTCCCGCGCTCATCTTCCTTGCCGGAGGAGTGGAGTTCTTCAACTACTGGAATATTTTGACACTCGGTTTTGTCGGCGGTATTCTCGGTGTCTTGTTTATGGTTCCGTTACGGCGATCGCTCATCGTCAAAGAACATGGCACGCTGCCGTATCCGGAGGGAACTGCTTGCGCGGATGTTCTTATCGCCGGTGAAAAAGGTGGCTCCATGGCGCAGCGGGTGTTTGCGGGACTGGGCATCGCTGTACTCTACAAGGTGCTCATGAGCATTCTCGGATTGTGGAAGGATGTACCGGGATTTACGACGCCACGTAATTCGGCATATCCAAACGCCAACGTCAGTGCAGAAATTACTCCCGAATATCTCGGTGTCGGTTATATTATCGGACCGAAAATTTCCGGGGTTCTCGTTGCCGGCGGTGTGCTCTCCTATCTCGTGCTGATTCCGTTGATATCATTTATTGGTGATGCGCTTCCTGCAATTCTCAAACCCGCCGGAAAATTGATTTCATCAATGTCACCATCGGACATTCGAAACGGTTACGTTCGTTATATTGGCGCCGGCGCCGTTGCAGCCGGAGGCTTGATTACGCTCATCAAAACCCTGCCGACTATTGTTTCCGCGTTCAGCGAGAGCTTCAAAAGCATGAAGGATATGCGGGCCGGAGTGAAGCTGGCTCGCACCGATCGGGATCTTCCGATCTCCTATGTTATCATCGGCTCGATTGCACTTATTTTGATTATCGCTGTCCTTCCGCAACTTCCCGGTACATTCCCCGGTACGCTGCTGATGGGTCTGCTTGTTGTTATCTTCGGGTTTTTCTTCGTCACAGTTAGTTCACGCATTGTTGGGATTATCGGTTCATCGAACAATCCCATTTCGGGAATGACGATTGCGACGCTCATGGCTACCTGCCTCATTTTTGTCAGTATCGGATGGACGGGGGACGTATATCAGTCGCTGGCACTTGTTATCGGCGGTATCGTCTGTATTGCTGCAGCCAATGCCGGCGCAACAAGCCAGGATTTGAAAACAGGATATATCGTCGGAGCGACACCAATTTACCAGCAGCTCGGACTCGTCATTGGTGTTCTTGTTTCATCGTTCGTTATTGGCTGGACTCTCCAGGCAATCGACGGATCAATGGCCTTTCAGGGTGTTGCACATGCCATCGGGACGGAAAAATACGCGGCCCCGCAAGCGACATTGATGGCAACGATTATCAAGGGACTCCTTGCCCAAGATTTACCGTGGGCCTTGGTGTTTATCGGAATGGCAATCTCGGTAGTTGTGGAACTCTGCGGGATCCGTTCTCTTTCATTTGCAGTCGGTGTGTATCTTCCGCTTTCAACAACCTTTCCAATTTTCATTGGTGGAATGTTGAAAGGTCTCGTTGACAAGATTCGCGGCATCAAGGAAGAGTCAGAAGTCAGTCCGGGGATGTTATACAGCACAGGTCTTGTCGCAGGGGGCTCGCTCACGGGCGTGCTCATTGCAATCCTGAGCGGTATCCCTATTGCGGTTTCCGTTGCCGGCGAAATGAAAGATGTTTCCCTGATGCAATACATCGCCGACTCAGTCGGGATTCACGGCTGGGAACATCTCGGTGCCGGAGCTGACCTTATTGGTGCGGCCATGTTTGGCGTGCTCGGGTTCTTGCTGGTCCGAACGGGGATGAAGAAGGATTAGATAAAAGCGTTTGCATTTGAATCCATAGAGGCCCGTTAGAAGTCAAAGTGGTCTTGTTATTTGAACCTGGTTATACGCCATGATCTCACAAGAAACAATTCAGCAAGTTGTTGATGACATTGTGAAAGGGATTGACCCTATCAAGGTCATTATGTTTGGTTCGTATGCACGCGGTACGCAAGCCGTTGACAGCGACTTGGACATTTTTGTTGTTGCGGAAATGGAGGGAAGCTCCGTTGAACGAACTCGACGTGTAAATGGCGTTATTAGTGCTCGTGGGTTCGGGATAGATGTTGTTGTCCGAACTCCCCAACAAGTTCAAAAATCTCTAACAGGAAGAGACTGGTTTGTCCAGGAGATTTACGAACAGGGTAAAGTACTCTATGAACGAAGAAACTGAAAAATGGGTCGGCAAGGCAGAGGGAGATTTCGAAGGCGCACAGACACTATTGAAACGGCGCTCTGCTACCACTGCCCACTTGATTTGTTTTGCATGTCAACAGTCTGCCGAAAAATACCTTAAGGCCTATTTGGTAGAGGAGAATATCAAGTTCTCTAAGACTCATTTTCTTGTGAGAGAACTTCTCCCCGCGTGTGAAGGAAAGGACTCCGAATTCAGAGTTTTGGCGCGGCAGTTGGCACTACTTGATCCGTTTGCGGTTGACTTCAGATATCCAAGTGAAAGCCCAACGCTCGAAGAGGCGCGGCTTGCTGTTGAAGCGGCAAGCCAAGTTCGTCGCTTCGTCCGAACAAAACTCAATCTCGGTCCTCAGCAGGAATTATTGTAAGCGAAGAAAGGATCAAAACACAGAATGTCATCAGCAATTGAAGGGCTCAAACCCGAACTCGTCTGGAAATACTTCGCTGAAATTTCCGCCATCCCGCGTCCATCGAAGCATGAAGAGAAGATGACGAAATATCTTCTCGCGACAGCCGGAAAGTTGGGGTTGGAAGCAAAGGCCGATAAGTTCGGCAACGTCGTGGCAAGAAAACCGGCTTCGACGGGAAAAGAAAATGTGCGTATGATTTGTCTCCAGGGTCATACCGACATGGTTGCTGAGAAGAACAAAGGTCAGGTGCACGACTTCCTCAAAGATCCGATCGAGTTGGTGCGGAAGGGAAATACATTAATGGCGAACGGCACTACGCTCGGCGCCGACAACGGCATTGCGGTTGCAACGAATCTTGCCATTATGGAGGACAACTCGCTTGATCACGGTCCGCTGGAATTTCTTTTTACGGTAGATGAAGAAACGGGATTGACGGGCGCAAGCAATCTTCAACCGGGATTTCTCGAGAGCAGAACGTTGATGAATCTTGATTCCGAGGAAGAAGGTTCAATCTATGTCGGTTGTTCCGGCGGGCGAGATACGACTGGAACATGGAAGACAAAATCCGACAAAGCACCTGCGACCATGATGGCGGCAACGATTCGCGTGGCGGGATTGAAAGGCGGCCACTCGGGACTTGAAATAGATAAGGGGAGAGGAAATGCAATAAAACTTCTGAGCCGAGCATTGCTCGCTGTGTCGGAATTCGGTGCGCGTATCTCCTCGATGAACGGTGGAAATAAACGCAATGCAATTCCCCGTGAGGCGGAGGCGCTCGTGTTCATTCCGAAGGGAAAGTGGAAAGTTTCAGCCGAAGCTGTTGTCCGTTTTAATGTGACTGCAAAAGCAGAGCTCCAGACTGTTGAACCCGATCTGCTGATTACGATTGAGGAGGAAAAATCCAAGTCAAAAAAAGTTATCAGTAAGTCGCTGCAGAGAAAAATACTGCAGACGGTTTCGGCGCTTCCTCACGGCGTTATCAAGATGAGCGCTGACATTCCCGGACTTGTCGAAACATCGACGAACGTTGCGGTAATCTCGACTGACAAAAAGGGAATCAGTATTGCGACAAGCCAGCGGAGTTCTGTTGATTCAGAGATAGTGGAAATTATTCACACTGTTGAATCCATTTTTGATCTCGGCGGAGCAAACATTCAGGGGACGGACGGATATCCGGGTTGGAAACCGAATCTTGATTCGGAAATCCTGAAGGTTGCTCAATCCACCTACAAACAATTGTATGGCAAAGAACCGGAGGTCAAAGCCATTCATGCCGGACTTGAATGCGGCATCATCGGCGAAAGAATGAGCGGCATGGATATGATTTCGTTCGGGCCGACACTTGAGGGCGTTCATTCGCCCGATGAGAAGATTTACATAGACACAGTTGAGAAATTCTGGACATTCCTGATCGGGATTCTGAGAAACGTGAACTGAAATTCCTCAAGGACTTTGGCATAACAAAGGCGTCGCGTGTACCGTGACGCCTTTTTCTTTTTGGCGTAGTTTTCATCTCGCATTCATATATTGGCTATATATTACACAGGATTCTCAATGCGTATTCTCCTGATTGAAGACGACAAAAAAATTTCTGCATCTGTGGTGAAGAACCTCAAGTCGCAGGGCTACGCCGTTGATGCTGCATTTGACGGCATCCGGGGTGAAGAACTGGCTTCGGTAAATGAATACGACGTAATTCTTCTCGATGTGATGCTGCCGAAACAAGACGGATGGACAACATGTCTTAATCTCCGCAAAGGAAAAATCCTGACGCCGATTCTCATGTTGACTGCCCTTGATGATGTGACCGATAAAATCAAAGGGTTGAACAGCGGCGCCGATGATTATCTCGTCAAGCCATTTCATTTCGGCGAACTCGTTGCACGAATTCGTTCGCTGGCTCGCAGGAAATCCGATGTGCGGACTGCGATCATCGAAAAAGCAGGTGTCCGGCTCAATCTTGATACGCACCAGGCGTTTCGCAACGGACAGGAGATCCGGTTGACATCAAAAGAGTTTTCGCTGCTTGAGTTATTCATGATGAATGCCGGCCATGTGCTTTCCCGTGAACAAATATCCGAACATCTGTGGGATATGAACTTTGAACCGAGAAGCAACGTTATTGAATCGTTTATCAAGTTCCTGCGTCAGAAGATTGAGCGTGGCTTTGACACGCCGCTGATTCACACCATCAGAGGCGTCGGTTATATGTTCTCCGAATCCGAACCATGACCATCAAAACAAAAATCGTTGTTGCGTATACCGTTGTCTTTGGCGTTATGCTGACGTTGTTTGCATTGTTTGTGTATCAGGGCTTCCGTGATGCGGAGATCTCCAAACTCGATGCACGACTTGAGAGTCATGCAGAAAAAATTCAGGCGGAGATAGAAGAACAATATTCAGAAAACCTGTTCCCTGTCCCGAAAGATATTCTGAATATTTCCACCGACGGCCTGAGCGAACTGCAGATGCAACTGATTGATGCAGGTGGCGCACATATCATCAGTAATGTATCAGCCATCCCCAGTCCCATCATTCAGGAGCAGATTCAGAAACCAAGGCAATTCACAACGCTTCAACTCCCGCATGCACAGTACAGGGTTCTCACCGGCCCGGTGGAGGTAAACGACAAGAATCTCTATCTTCTCCAGCTTGCCGTCCCATTAGGCATTGTGGATGCGAACGCCCGGCCGCTCCGGCTACTTTTTCTTTTCAGCATTCCGGTTGTATTACTTCTGACTTCACTTGGCGCGTATCTGGTAACGAGAACAGCCTTCCGTCCGCTGACTTCGATGGTGGAGACAGCCGGGAACATTTCTGCGGATAATCTCGAAGCACGATTACAACTTCCCGAAGCAGATGACGAAGTCCGCTTGCTCGGCGAAACGCTGAACAGCATGATGGATCGCATTCAATCAGCGTTCAAGAGTCAGCGACAATTTGTTGCAGACGCTTCCCATGAGCTCCGCACGCCGTTGACGGTGATGTACAGCGAGCTGGAATTTGCACATCAGCGCGTACAGGATGAAGCGGCGAAGGAAAGCATCCGCATTGCATTGACGGAGATTGACCGTCTTGCGAAAATGACCGAAGGGATGCTGACACTGAGCAAGCTTGATGCGTCAGACCAGCCGCTAAATTTTTCAATCGTCCGTCTCGATGAGCTGCTTGTTGAGTGTGTTCAGTTGATGAAATCCATTGCTGGGCAGAAACAAATCAATCTCAATCTCCGCATTGATGAAGCGGTTGAGATGAACGCTGACCGCGAGAAAATCAAAAGCGCAATTCTGAATCTGGTGGATAATGCCATAAAGTATTCAAGTCCGGGCTGTTCGGTTTCAATGTCGCTGTCAACTAACAATAATTCTGCTTTGATCGAAGTGGAGGATACCGGTTCCGGAATTTCGGCGGCTGACCTTCCAAATGTCTTTAAGAGATTTTTCCGCGGAGCCTCTTCAAGAGCTGAGAGTTCGGGGAATGGTCTTGGTCTCGCCATAGTTGACCAGGTTGTAAAGTTGCATTCAGGTTCTACTGCTGTAAGAAGTATCGTGGGACGTGGAACCACCATAACGCTCAACTTCCCTATTACAAAGGTTTAATGACAGACGTGCGTGTTTTCATCTTGCTTTCATAATCATTTTCTACCTTTATCTGCAAACAATTTTACAATCATAAACAAAGGAGAGTCGCAATGCGGAACTATGCAATTGTAGCATTAAGTCTGGCGCTGGCGTTTGCCATGCTATGTACCAGCGCATCAGTGGCGGGCGAGAAGAAACTTACGCGCAAGCAAGTGCCTGCTGCAGTACTAACGGCATTTGAAAAAGCGTATCCTTCTGCAACGGTCAAAGGCTATTCGAAGGAAGTTGAAAAAGGAAAAATATATTTCGAAATCGAAAGCATGGATGGAAAAACCGGACGCGATGTTCTCTACAACGCGGATGGATCAGTTGCCGAGGTTGAAGAGTCAATGGCAGCAGCCGATTTGCCGTCAGCTGTCAGCGCGACTGTAAGTAAAGAATATCCAAAAGGAACAATTTCCAAAGCAGAGAAAACAACCCGCGGCAAGGATGTTACCTATGAAGTCCATGTCTTGAGCGGCAAATCGAAACACGAAGTCGTTGTCGATCCGAGCGGGAAGCTCGTGAAGCATGAGAACGAAGCCGAAGAAGACGAGAAATCGGAAAAAGATTAATCTCGTGCGACAGAAAGTAATCGGTGCTCTGGTTGTGTGCGTTTTGACTGTAGTTTCCTGTTCGCAAAGTCTCGCGCAGACAACATTATCACTCGAACAATGCATTGAACTCGCCCGCTCCAACAGTCCAGCACTGCTTGCCGCGGGCGGGGCTATTCATTCCTCCGAACTTGCGAAGCAGGAGTTGTCCAGTGCCGCATATCCTCAAATCAAAGCGGCTGCCAATGCGAGCTATGCCCCGATACCCCCTACATGGGGTTACGATCCGGCTATTTCAAACGGTGGACAAGTCGCGGGACAGTTGATTCTGAATCAATCGCTGTACGATGGCGGCGTGCGAAATCTGAAGGCCGAGCAACTCGGCTATGAATCGGATCGCCTTGCAAAAGAACGGGAGAAGATTGCGCGTGATTTGATATTCGAGATTAAGCAAGCATTCATTGGGGGATTGCGGGCACAACAGGAAAGTAATCTGCAGCAACAAAGTGTGAATCAGCTATCGGATTATCTCGGACTTGTAAGGCGTCTTTATAATGGCGGCAGCGCAGGTTACACGGACGTACTCAAAACCGAAGTTCAGCTCGAAACCGTTCGCATCGCTCTTCAAAGAGCGGATGAATCTCTGGCGTTGGCAAAATATTCTCTCTCCGAATTTATCGGGGCGACGGTTGATTCGACGGCAACGCTTGAAGGTTCTCTTGGCTCACTTTCAAGTTTTGATAGTTCTGCGGCACCGGCTGAGTCAGGAAATCTCGATATCGAAATCGCCGAGCTTGGTGTCCGAAGATCATTGCTGGATGTAGAGCTGGCGCATCGCGAACGCCTGCCTGATATTTCCCTCACGGCGGATGCGGGATATCTGAGCTCAGTTGAAAATCTGAAGTTAGCACGATCGGAGCGGCTGAATGCCGTGGGTTATTCGGTGGGAGTCGGCGTGGAGATTCCGTTATTTAATTGGGGCGCAACGGGTTTGCGAATTGAACAGCGCTCGATCGAAGCGGAAGGCCTCCGATTCCGGACAGAGTTGTTGCGACGATCTGTGAAATCGGAATTCAAAAAAACCACAGAGCAACTGCGTCGATCAAAAGAACGTCTGATTATGATTCGTTCCAACATCAACAAATCGGAAGAAAATTATCTTCTCACCAAATCGAAGTTTGCCGGCGGCGTAACTCTCTCACTTGAAGTCCTTACCGCACAGCAACTTCTTACCGATTCAAAACTCTCTGAGCTGCAAACCCTTGCAGATATTCAACTACAAATCGCAAAGCTTCAACAATTGAGTGCACACTGATGATTACACGCAGATTGACGGTAACAGTTCTGTTGTTCGTTTTGATGGGTGGTTGCGGACGGAAAGACTCGCATGATGAAGGCGAAAGTCCTTCGTCGTCGCAGGCAGTTGTTGCAGTAAAGACCACGGAAATTGTTTCCGGCAGCATCGACGTGGTTGCAACGGCAACGGGCAAAACCGAAGCCTTACGGACTATCAAAGTATTCTCCCCGATCGCAGGAAGAATCATGTCGATGAAAGTGTTGGCGGGGACGTACGTGAAAGCCGGGGACATTCTGGCGACGATTCAAACAAGGGAATCACTTGGAGCTGTTGCAGGTGCAGAAGCTCTAATGCAATCTGCATCGACTCCGCTGGAAAAGGAAGATGCCCGGCGCGCTCTTGACCTTGCGAATGCGACGATTGGCGTCGTGACGGTTCGTTCGCGCTTTGGCGGAGTTGTATCAGCGAGAAACGTTAGTGAGGGAGAGCTGGTTGGAGAGAATGCAGAACTTCTGACGTTGTTGGATCTATCGACTGTTGTGTTTATGGCGGATATGATGCTACGGGATCTTCCCGTTGTTCACGTCGGACAGTCCGCTGTTGTGCGATTTCCATCTCTCGCCAATCAGAAATTCAAAGCACGTGTCGAAGCGATCAATCCTCAATCGGATATTCAAAGCCAAACTGTTCAGGCCCGTCTCCGTTTCGAAGAATCACCGGCAAGTTTGAAATCGATAAAAGTCGACATGGCCGGCACAGCAGGCATCATCATTTCAACTCATAAAAATATTCTGCTGGTGCCGAAGTCTACTCTTCTTCGCAATGACGAGACTGGAATTAACACAATCGTCCTGTTCGGTGCCAACTCTTTATCGAAGATTGTGCCTGTACAAATCGCCGCTGTTGCGGATTCGATGGCGGAGATAACGGGAGAAGGACTTCATGCCGGATTGAAAATTGTTACCGAAGGAAATTATGCGCTGGCGGATTCTGTCAGGTTGAGAGTGGCGGGCTCAGAAGCCAAATGACACTGTTCGAATATGCACGCCGCCATACGAAAGCAATTCTTTTCACTGTAGTTGTGCTCGCTGCATCGGGCACGGCGTTGATGCTGGACCTTCCCGTCTCGTTATTCCCCGACATTACATTTCCGCGCATCGTTATTCTTGCCGACAACGGCGAAGAACCCGCTGAACGAATGATGGTGGAGGTGACAAAACCGCTTGAAGAAGCGGCAAGCTCGGTGCCCGGCGTTGTACTAGTTCGTTCGATTACGAGCCGGGGCTCGTCTGAAATTTCCATTTCACTCGGTTGGGGAACGGACATTCAGCAAAAATTGCAGATGCTGCAAGGTCGCATTTCAAATATCCGCAATACAATTCCTGCGAGCGCGACAATTCAAACTGAGCAAATGCAAGTCTCGGTCTTTCCGATTCTTGGCTACAGCCTCACGTCTGAAACCTTGTCGATGGTTGAGCTGCGGGACGTTGCTCTCTACCAGATACGGCCGGCACTCATGAGGGTGAATGGAGTTGCGCGGGTGGAGGTGACCGGTGGCGATACGCGTGAATTCCGCGTCACGGTCTCGCCGGAAAAATTGGCAACGTATCATCTCAATGCTCGGGACGTATCAGACGCAATTGAAAAACTCAATAGCGTCAGGGCGTCAGGAATCGTCGATAACAATCACCAGCTTTATCTCTCGGTTGTATCCGGACTTTTTACATCGGCAGATGAAATACAGTCAACTGTCGTTACAGTGCGAAACGGAATTCCGATTCGCGTTGCCGATCTTGCCGACGTGGCGCCGTCGGTGGCAGATAAGTACATCCGAACGACGGCACATGGCCAGGAAGCAGTGCTGATCAATATTATCAAGCAGCCGAACGGAAGTACCGTGCAAATTGGCAACGACGTTATTACCGAGATTTCAAAGCTCAAGCTTCCTGCCGGAATACGGGTCGAGAATTTTTATGATCAGGGCGGATTTATTCAAAGTTCGATTCGCAGCACGCGGGACAGTATCATCATCGGTGTTATTCTTGCGATGCTTGTTCTTCTTCTCTTCCTAAAAAGCTGGCGCGTCACGATTGTCGTTGCACTTGTTGTGCCGGTGACCATCATTGCAACGTTTGCGTGCCTGTTTGCTGTCGGCAAGACCATCAACATCATGACCCTCGGAGGTATTGCCGCAGCAGTCGGGCTGATAATCGATGATTCAATCGTTGTCATCGAAAACATATTTGCTCATTTTGTGTCATTTAAATCCGATCCCTCGCGCCGCGATACGGGCTTCGTAGCGCTTGCGGCAAGTTCCATACGCGAGCTCATGCCGGCAATTCTCGGCTCGACCGCCAGTACGATCGTGATCCATATTCCGCTTGCGTTTCTTGGCGGCGTAACCGGTGCATTTTTCGCATCGCTGTCGATTACGATGGTGTTTGCAATGACAATCTCATTCATTTTTTCAATCTCTCTTGCACCGCTGTTTGCTTCACTTGTGTTGAGGGAAAAAGATATAGAGCACGAGATGGGTCGGGAACACCATCACTCCGTTTTTGCACGCTGGTATAAGCGCACGCTTCCGGTTTTGCTGCGATGGCGCCTCGTATTCATCCCTGTCGCTCTTGTCATCCTTGCTGCAACGTATCTCCTCTACAATAATATCGGCAGCGACTTCATGCCGGATATGGATGAGGGGACGTTTGTTCTTGATTACAATTCTCCGCCCGGAACATCGCTGCCCGAGACAGACAGAATGTTGATGAAGGTTGAAAAAATGCTGATGACTGTCCCCGAAGTGGAATCGTATTCACGGCGAACCGGGACACAACTTGGTTTTTTCATCACAGAACCAAACCGCGGCGACTATCTCGTCAAGTTGAAAAAGGATCGCTCGAGAGACATTTATGAAGTCATCGCCGATGTCCGCGAGCGGATCGCGTCATCAGAACCTTCCCTCCGGGTCGAGTTCGGACAATTGATGATGGACGTGATTGGCGACCTGACGAACAATCCATCTCCCGTGGAAATAAAAATATTCGGGTCAGACGTTCATGTGTTGCAAGCGAAAGCAGATGAAGTCCGATCGCTAATCACATCCGTGCCGGGCGTGGTAGATGCATTTAACGGGATTGTCATTTCGGGTCCGTCGTTCATCGTGCATATCGATCCACTGAAGGCATCGCTGGCTGGATTGACTGCGACCGAGGTAACGGACGAGCTGTCAGCCATTATGCGGGGACGGGCAGAAAGCCAGATTCAGCGCGGTGAGAAATTGATTCCGGTTCGCGTCCGGTATCCGGATTCCTATCATTCAGATATGGAGAAGATTGAAAGCCTCCGCCTCATGAATTCGAGCGGCACGCCTATACCGTTACGTTCAATTGCAACGTTTGAACGAACGTCGGGCCAGGCCGAACTTCAACGCGAGGGATTGCGCCCGCTCGTCGCTGTTACAGCGCGTATTTCAGGCCGTGATCTTGGACGAACAATCAGCGACATTCAAACGACACTTGCCAAAAATCTTGTGCTGCCGCCCGGCATAACAATTTCATATGGAGGACTTTACCAGACTCAGCAGGAGTCGTTTCGCGGTTTACTTCTGGTCGCTCTGTCTGCAGTGTTGTTGGTGTTCATTGTCTTGCTTGTCGAGTTCGGAGAGTTTGCCGTTCCCGTTTCTATTCTGATCATCAATGTTCTTTCGTTGTTCGGCGTCTTCGGCGCGTTGTGGATTACCGGAGTGACATTCAATATTTCCAGCTTCGTTGGCATCATCATGATCATCGGGATTGTTGCGGAGAATGCAATCTTTGTTCTCCACAATGTAAAACGATTGGAAGCTGATGGCGTTGAGCTTGAAGCCTCACTTGTGCAAGCGTCGCTCATGCGTTCAAGACCGATTGTTATGACAACGCTGGCTGCGGTGTTCGCCCTTCTACCGCTCGCATTAGGAATTGGTGCCGGCGCTCAGATGCAACAGCCGCTCGCCATTGCAGTCATCGGTGGATTTTCATTGTCGAGTTTTCTTTTGTTCTTCGGCTTGCCGCTTATTTATCGTCTTCTGAGGAAGGGACGAACGTTACAGCAGCCGGGACTGGATTCCCGGCCTACAACTTACTAATCGAAAGGCATATCATGAGAACATCCATTTGTGTTGCTGCATTTGTGCTTCTACTCATCTACCCGGCGATGCAAGCGCATTCCCAGAAATCCGGCTATCGTGTCGTCGATAATGTAAATATCGGAGGTGAGGGAGGCTGGGATTACCTGATTGCAGATACATCAACAGAGCGTCTGTTTGTATCCCGCGGAACTCACGTTCAGGTTTTTGATTTGGTGAAGAAATCCATCGTCGGAGACATTCTGAATACAAACGGCGTACATGGCATTGCGCTGGTCCCTGAATTTCATAAAGGCTTCACGAGCAACGGCCGCGATTCGTCGGTGACTGTTTTTGATCTCGCAACGTTGAAAATAGAAAAGACAGTGAAAATCCCCGCCCGCAATCCCGACGCAATACTCTACGATCCGTTTACGAAGCGAGTGTTTACCTTTAACGGAGGCAGTGCAAGCACGACGGCGATCGATGCGCGGACGGATTCTGTCGTTGGAACACTTCTGCTCGATGGCCGCCCTGAATTCGGCGTCTCGGATGGGAACGGAAAGATTTTTGTGAACATCGAAGACAAGAGCCTCATCGTTGAATTTGATCCCAAGACCCTCGCGGTCCTCGCACGATGGTCCATCGCGCCCGGCGAAGAACCCTCGGGTCTGGCGCTGGACAAGGCGCATCACCGGCTGTTCTCGGTCTGCGCCAACAAGCTGATGGTCGTGCTCGATGCGCAATCCGGAAAAGTAATTTCTACGCTTGCAATCGGCGGCGGTGTGGATGCCTGTGCCTATGATGCGGCCCGTGGCCTGGTTTTCAGTTCCAACGGCGAGGGAACGCTGACAGTTATCAGGCAGGAGTCTGCGGACAAATATTCCGTTGTTGAGAATATAGAAACACAACGCGGCTCGCGCACAATGGCGCTCGATGAGAAAACGCATAAGATTTATTTGTCAGCCGCAAAGTTCGGCCCACCTCCTTCGGCAACTCCCGAACGGCCTCATCCGCGCCCCACCATAGAGCCGGGAAGTTTTTCGATATTGGTTATTGATCGGTAGAGTTCGCACTTTAGGTGAAAGAAAGTCCGCGGCACCATGTCATGCTGAATTGATTTCATTCAGCACGATCAATAATTCCATTTATAATATTTCGGATAAGAATGTTTCGGAATGCCGCCACCCCGTTCTCCGTTGCTAATTCATTTGATTTTCTTATCTTCTGTTAGTCCCTTCGTCGTCACCACTCCCGGTTAGTATATGCTAAACTCGTCATCCAAAACTTTTGCTCCATACATCCCCCCTGAAAAATCCATTCGGGAACTGACATTCCGCGGCATTGCTCTTGGGGCGATTCTCGGAATTGTTTTCGGAGCCGCATCGGTCTACCTCGGACTTCGTGTCGGTCTTACGACTTCCGCATCAATTCCAATTGCGGTCATGGCGATTACAATCCTGAAGAAGATGCGGGGCAACACCGTTCTTGAAAACAACATCGTGCAAACCGTCGGTTCCGCGGGTGAATCAATTGCAGCAGCGGTTGTGTTTACGGTGCCTGCACTTATTTTTCTCGGCTTTCCTCTTCGCATGTCGGTAACGCTGCTCATCGCTCTGACGGGCGGAGTGCTCGGCGTTCTGATGATGATTCCGCTCCGCCGGTATCTCATTGTGAAAGAGCACGGCAACTTGCGCTTTCCCGAAGGAACAGCGTGCGCTGAAATTCTAAAAGCGGGTGAAGTCGGGGGAACATCGGCAAAGAAAATTTTCCAGGGCATCGGGCTTGGCGCGTTGTGGAAAGGTTTGCCGACATTGTTCGGATTTTGGAAACCATCCGTTGGACGCGACTTTGCCTTCTATCCCGGCTCGTCCGTATCGCTTGATGTCGCCCCCGAATTAATGGGCGTCGGATATATAATCGGCTATCAAACATCGCTCATCATGGTGGGCGGTGGATTGATGGCGGCGTTCATCATCTCTCCGATTATCGCATTCATCGGTCAACATGCGACCGCGCCGATTTATCCCGGCACAGTGCCAATCAGCGAAATGAGCACTGTGGATATCTGGCGCAACTACATCAAGTATATGGGTGCCGGCGCCGTTGCGACCGGAGGAATTGTCGGCCTGTTCAAGGCGGGCCCTGCAATATGGGATTCGTTGCGTGCGTCTATCAAGCAGCTTGCCGGCGAGCGCTCAGGCGGCGAAAAAGAATCTGTGTTGAGAACCGAACGCGATACGCCGATTACAGTTGTCGGAATTGGAGTGCTTGCGCTCATTATTTTCATCTGGCTCGTCCCGACATTCCGCGTCAACATACTCGGTGCAGTACTGATTGTTGTGTTCGGATTTTTGTTCTCTGTTGTCTCTGCCCGCATTACAGGCATTGTCGGTTCGTCTTCGAGTCCTCTTTCCGGAATGACGATCGCCGTTTTGATGGGCACGTGCTTGATTTTTCTGGCGGTAGGATGGACGGGACAGAGCTACACGTATCTCGCGCTCGTTATCGGCGCAGTCGTCTGCATTGCAATCAGCAACGCGGGAACTACTGCGCAGGATTTGAAGACGGGACATTTGCTTGGCGCAACGCCGAGCGCCCAGCAGTTCGGATTACTCATTGGCGTTGTCACGTCAGCGGCTGTCGTCGGAATAACAATGCTGCTGCTGAATGAAAGCCAGACGAAGGAAACGATTCTCGAAAAACCTTTCTCGCCTCCATCTATTTCGGTTGGACGGGCGGAGGAAATTCAAAGCAAGAATGATGGCAAGATGTACCTGCTTGTGAAGGTGCAGGATTTGCAGGGTGTCGAGCCCGGAAATTATCTTGTCGATCCACAAACAAAGCAAGCGGTGTATCGTCGTGTCGACGGCATCGGCAGCCGTGAACTCGCCGCGCCGCAATCAAATCTCATGGCTGTGCTCATTAGCGGATTGCTGGAGCAAAGGCTTCCATGGGGTTTGATCATGATTGGTGCTTGCCTGGCGATTTTTATGGAGATGATCGGATTGCATTCGCTTACGTTTGCAGTTGGATTCTACCTGCCTCTTTCGTCGACGCTGCCAATTTATGTGGGCGGACTCGTCCGCAAGATTGCCGACAAGCGGTACAAACGCGAGCCGGATAATGCGGAGGAAAGTGAGGGAACGCTGCTTTCTTCAGGACTTATAGCAGGCGGCGCATTGCTGGGCGTTGCCGGTGCATTCCTGAACTTTATTCCAAATTTTATAGACGATGCAACCGGATTGCCGCTCAACATCGCGGTGGGATATAATTATCTCCGGTTCCTCTGGGATGCCGATATTATCGCTGTGGTTCTTTTCGGAGTTTTGGGATACCTGTTATATAGGGGAGCAGCAAGTCAGAAAGTATAAGATCATATCAAAAAGTGAAATAATGATGAACAAGCTGCAAGTTATTATTGGATTGATGCTGATCGCCGCTCCGCTTTTGTTCTCGCAACAAAAACAGTGGACCATTGACGAAGTGTTTAAGCTCAATACGTCGGTGAAATCGCTCGGCACCGTCCAATGGATTGACGGCGGGAAGAAATTCTCGTACATGGACTCGGATACGACGAAGAAAGAACGGAATATCTATCTGTACACCGTCTCCACCGGAAAAAAAGAATTGCTCCTTGACGCATCTGCAGTGATGAAAAGGGAAAACGAAAGAATAACCCGTCCCGGTTCGTTCAAATGGCTGCCTGATGGCGAAAACATTTTGCTCATGGGAACATTGACTGCACGCAAGACAAAAACAGGCGGAAGTTTCGGCGTCTACAATGTCAGGACGAAAACATTCCGCATGTTGCGTGATACCGGCGAGCCGTCCATTATCCAATTGTCGCCTGATGGGAAGCAGATCGGTTTTGTCAGTGGGAATAACTTATTTGTTATGGATATCGCGTCCGGCAAAGAAACACAGCTGACATTTGACGGATCGGAGAACATCCTCAATGGAAAATTCGATTGGGTGTACGAAGAAGAATTTTCGATTATCGAGGGATGGCAATGGTCTCCCGATGGAAAACAAATTGCATTCTGGCGACTTGACCAGTCGCGAGTCCCCACGTTTCCGATCGTGCGGTATCCGCGTAACGATTCTCACGCAGATCTTGAGATGATGCGCTATCCGAAAGCCGGAGACCCGAATTCCTCCGTCCGTATTGGCGTGATCAATCTCCAGGAAAAGAAAACGCAATGGGTTGACCTTGGCACGAACCCGGACATCTACGTCTCCCGCCTCAAATGGACAAGGGATCCGGCGGTACTTTCATTGCAACGTGTAAATCGCGGACAAGATACCCTCGACCTGATGCTCTACAATACCGCGTCGGGGGCGCTCAAAACAATTCTCACTGAA
>JBKJJX010000001.1:0-3804 GCA_046597825.1 Bacteroidota bacterium
ATCATAGTGCCAATGCGTGTTGACGATGTAGCGGACCGGCTTCGGCGTGAGCTCCTTCAGTTCGGCAATCATTTGATTTGCCGTATACGAATCGCCGAACGTATCCACCACAAGCACCGCATCATCGCCAATGATAGCAACGGAATTGCCCTCAACAATATCATGCAAGGCGCCCGGCGGAATGAACGCGTACACCCCATCTGCTACCTTGACGGTCTTGAAACTTGCGGCAATACTTTTTGTGGAGGCACTGCAGAATACAATCAGGAGAAAAAGGAAAAGCCGTAATGAATTCATTTAGATAGAAGGAAGTTTATCGGAGTAACAACATTTTTTTTGTTTGAATGAACGAGCCCGCCTGTAGCCTGTAATAATACGTGCCGCTTGCAAGTCCCTGTGCAGCCAGTGTTCTCCTGCAATCTCCCGGAGGCAATTCTTCATTCACAAGCGTAGCGACTTCTTTGCCAAGCAAGTCAAAAACTTTCAGCGATACAAATCCGGAATTGGCAATTCGAAATTCGAAATTCGTTGTTGGATTAAACGGATTGGGATAATTCTGGAATAATTTCGTTTCAACCGGAACATCCGCAAGGCCGGGACCTTCCACTGCGGTAGCAACATCGAAATACTGGTATGCCCTTCTCATCAGCGTGTCGCGGTTTGCTTTGGTCGTGATCGTTTCAAACGGAAATGCAAGGTAGACAACTGCGCCGGGCAACGTCCCGCCCGGAAAAATTCCCTTGAACGCTACTCCCGCATACATCGGGTTGCCAACCGCGCCGTAATGAAGAACCGCAGCTGATCCATTTTGAGGTGTTACAAAATCGGGAGAATCTTCGTCATACGGAGCGCCCTCAACAATCTGGCCGTAGCGCAGACTGATTCCATCGAACAACGTCGAAGCAGCACCGTTCACTGAATATTCAGCCGCATTGTCTCCGGCATATGCAGCTTTCAGGAAGTTATGCAGAAAATCCCTGTCCGCTTGCGTCGGACCGTTGGGGCGATCGAGGTCCCACGCAATTTCCGAACCGCTGACAAATAATTTCCCGCCATTCCGGAGATACAACTGCACTCGTTGCTGTTCAACGTCGCTGAACGTTTCATCAACTGTAGATTCATCTCCCAAAATCCAAACGACCGCGTTATAGTTTTGCAGATTCACTGTCCCTGCGATAATCTCCTCATTCGCGCACGTACTGAAATCCGTGGGCACCGAGCGTCCGTGCGTGAATGCAAACACATGCGACGAATCATGCCAGCTGCCGGATGCTTCCGTCCGATCAAAGCCATCTACGATGAGTGTTTTCGAGCTTGATGTATTCAGCCGGACGCCATACACATCGCTGAACAAACTCACATTCGGCGGCGATGCCGAGTCAACAGCAGACATCCGGAAGAATATCGTGCTCGGAGGATTCACCGGATAAGAAATCATGTTCGAGATGCGGTTCAGCCTTCCTTCGTTTTCCTTAAGTGTCCAGTTTGTTCCGTCCAGACTGAAATACAACCGGTAGCCGAGCAGGTCGGCATCCGGGTTCGTCGCCCATCGGAGCGTGATGCGGTTCGTGCTGTCGTTCAATACCGAAAGAAGTTTTGGCGGAATCGGCGGAACAAAATCCGCACGGGTCACCTGCACAGCGACGTATTGAGTGTCCTTGAGCGCCCGCGTATCCTCTGCAAACACCATCACCGTGTAGTTGCCAACGGGGAGCGAGTTTGTATTCCAGGAGTTGTTGTTCACGATGCGACTGGTGTTGACATCGTCAGCGCCGAAGCCGTTCGTGATAGTATAGATGTGCGTTGAAAGATCGGAGCCCGTGGCAAACACATTGTGCACGTACGTATCCAGCGGCATGCGGTCGAACTTAAACCGCACACCGTTCGAGGGAGGAACGTACACTTCTGTAAATCGATCTGCCGACAGGATTTTGTAACCGACAATGTATGTTCCGTTGTTTGTGGTCGATGAAGAAATGCCGCCCGGATCCGCTGCGCTTGTCTCGGCAATGTGAACGCGGATATCAACGAGTCCGCTGACGCGATTGGCCGGGAACTCCGTGTTCGTCTGATCCACATAAAATCCGATAAACCGGATTTGCGGTGGATAGTTGTCAATGTATGGCGTAAAGCCGCCGACCGGACGGATGCCGTTCATGTACGTTGAGCCCGACGGACCGCCGTTCGTAAAATGAACATGACCAAGACCGGACAAAATATTTCCCAGCACCGTTTGGAACGCCCGCACGGAATCGCCAATGTTCAGTAGCGGATTCGGATTGATGTGCACATACGCATCGGACTTGATTAACCCGCTCACGTTATACCGCACGCGCACGTATGCATTATCTCCCTGCGACGAAACTGTGCCGATGTCGGTTACGACGCCGTTGTATATGGAGTACGCAGCCGAGCCATCAGGACTCGGGATGTCAAGGCCGTTATGGAAATGATCGCTCGTGAGTGTGTTGCGGAATTCCGAAAACACGCCTGTGCTCGGATGCGTGGAGAAGAATGGCGGTAACGGCCAGCCATGGCGCGTGGTGTCTTGCGCCGTGGCGGAAATTGTGAGTACAAAAGCGGAGAGGAAGAAAATGGCTTTATGCATCATCTCAAGAATATCATTTTTTTAGGAAAAAATTCAATCTGCTTTTAGACTCAGCTGCAACGAGGCGTTAAAGTCCCTATTTTACCAGGATCATTTTCTTAACCTGAACTCCGGCGCTTGTTTGCAGCCGGTACATATACACGCCACTCGGCAAATGGTTACCGTCGCTTACTCTTCCGGAAAACTCAACGCGGTGGTTGCCGGCTTCAAGCTGCTTGTTCACCAGTGTTGCGACTTGCTGTCCGAGTGAGTTGAACACCGCAAGCGTTGTGAACTCGGGCCGCTCGAGCTGGAAGTAAATTGTTGTTGAGGGATTGAATGGATTGGGATAATTCTGATACAGTATAAACGACTGATGGTTCCTGAAATCCTCACTGACATCGGTTGAAATCTGAAGTTGGAGATCATCAATGTAGAGTGTGCCGGACATATCGGCGCCATTCGTTCGGCGGACAGTAACACTGTTGAGCGAACGCCAGGGCGGAATGACGGGTACCGAAACGAATTTCCATCCGAACCAGTTCAGCGTGCCCATGGGAACAGGATCAGTGGTGCCCGACTCGTTCATGATCCAGAATTCCAAACGGTTGCCGCTGTTATCACCGAACACCCAGAGTCCCAGCCATCCGTTTTGTGTTGAAAGCTGAATGGGAGTTGAAGTCATTAACCGGCAGACTCCTCCAAGCGTGTCGCTGAATGTGTACGCAAGTTTGCCGGAATACGTGCCGCCCCTTTTGAATGTGCCCGAGATGGAAAAGGCAGTGAGCGTTGAATCAATCTTGATCGTACCCGGATTCACTTGCGGTTGCTGCCATTGTCCTGCGTTGCTTTCAAACGGATCTATTACTGTTCCCTGCGCAGATGCAGCCGGCTGAATTGTGTACTCAATTCTCGTTTCGTACGTCGACACGTTATTCAACGGGTCTTTCAATCCCGGAAGGAAGCGCAAACGATATGTATGTCCGGGCTGGAAATCCGCAGATGCGGTAAACGTGAGCAAGCCCTTATCATCCGCATCAATATATGTTACGTTGCCGATACCGAGGAACTGATTCGAGTCAGCGACATCCACCAAGCGGACGCGGCCGGCGAACGTTGGGTATTGCACCGGCTCATCGAAGCGGATTTGAAATGCAGCGCCCGGTGAAATGTTGGACGATCCCGGCGCGGGATAGGAGCCGACAATCCTGGGCCCG
>JBKJJX010000021.1:0-19366 GCA_046597825.1 Bacteroidota bacterium
CCCGAACATCCGTTACCTCTCTCTCCGGTCTGAACACTCCCAAGGGGAGAGGGGAGTAAGAGCGAAGAAACCCATCCCTCTCCCTTTGGGAGAAGGACCGAGGGTGAGGGAGCCGAGCCCAACGCAGACCCCCGCCGCCTCGGCGTTTTCTGGCACACGCAGGGAAGCGGCAAGAGTTATTCCATGGTGTTCTTCTCGCAGAAAGTGCTGCGCAAACTTCCGGGCAACTACACGTTCCTCGTGGTCACCGACCGGAACGAATTGGACGGGCAGATCTATAAGAATTTTGCAAACACCGGAGTCGTATCTGAGGCAGAAGAACGTGTGCGTGCACAGAGCGGCGAACATCTGAAAGACCTGCTGAGGGAAGACCACCGGTTTCTGTTTACGCTGATTCAGAAATTCCATACCGAACCCGGAACTGTGTATCCGAAACTCTCCGACAGGTCGGACATCATTGTCATCACTGACGAGGCGCATCGCAGCCAGTACGACCAGATGGCGCTGAACATGCGCAACGCATTGCCGAATGCTGCATTCATCGGCTTTACCGGTACGCCGTTGATGGCAGGAGAAGAAAAAACACGGCAGGTGTTTGGAGACTACGTTAGTGTTTACAACTTCAAGCAGTCCGTTGAGGATAACGCAACGGTCCCGCTCTACTATGAGAACCGCATCCCCGAACTTGAACTCACCAACGAAGACCTGAATGAAGACATCGAGAATGTTGTCGAAGCGGCAATGCTGGATGAAGACCAGGAGAGAAAACTGGAGCGGGAGTTTTCAAGGGAATATCATCTCATCACCCGCGACGACCGCCTTGAAAAGATTGCCGAGGATTTGGTATCGCATTTCATGGGAAGAGGCCAAGCAGGGAAGGCAATGGTCATCTCCATTGACAAAGCCACAGCCGTTCGCATGTACGACAAAGTGAAGAAGTACTGGCAGAAGCATTTGGACAACATTGAAGCAAACCTGCCATCCGCAAGAGATCACGCAGAGCGCGAGGAGTTCCAAAGTCAGATCCGTTTCATGAAAGAGACCGACATGGCGGTGGTCGTGTCGCAATCGCAGAACGAAGTTGCGGATTTCCGGGAGAAGGGATTGGACATAGCGACACACCGCAAGCGAATGGTGCGGGAAGAAATGGACGTGAAGTTCAAAGATCCGAACGATCCATTCAGGATTGTCTTCGTTTGCGCTATGTGGATTACCGGTTTTGATGTGCCAAGCTGCTCGACAATTTATCTCGACAAGCCCATGCGCAACCACACACTCATGCAGACCATTGCGCGGGCGAATAGGGTGTTCAAAGATAAGATCAACGGTTTGATTGTTGACTACGTCGGAGTTTTCCGGAATCTGCAGAAAGCGCTCGCCATTTATGGCTCAGCATCAGGCGGGGGAGTTGATGAAGGCGACACGCCTGTTCGTGACAAGCAGGAACTTGTGGCAGACTTGAAGGAGAGCATCCATCAAGTTTCACTGTTCTGCAGGGAGCGAGGTGTAGAGCTTGATCAAATTCAATCAGCCGAAGCGCTCCTGAAGATCAAACTAATCGGCGATGCAGTTGAATCAATCATTGTGAACGACGAGTCGAAGAAGAAATATCTTTCGATGTCGTCGACTGTTCAAGAGTTATACAAAGCGATTCTTCCCGACACGATTGCAAATGAAGTGTCTCCATCGGTCAAGCTCATTGATGTGATTGCAGAAAAGATTCGGGCATTAACTCCGCCCGTTGACATCTCTTCTGTTCTTGCCGCGGTAGAAGGAGTATTGGATAAATCAATCTCCACTGAAGGCTACGTTATCAGAGAGCCAGGCGCAGGCAAAGGATTGCTTGACCTTTCGCGCATCGACTTCGAGGCATTGAAAAAGCAGTTTGCCAAAGGGCGTAAACGCACGGAAGCCGAGCAGCTCAAAGGTGCAATCCAAATAAAATTGCTACGGCTGGTTCGGCTGAACAAAACCAGAACGGATTATCTGGAAAAATTCCAGCAGATGATCGACGAGTACAACGCCGGTAGCATGAACGTCGAGGAGTTCTTCACACAGCTTGTAGGCTTTGCGCAGCAATTGAACGAGGAAGAAAAACGCACGATTGCAGAAGAACTTACGGAAGAAGAACTGGCGTTGTTTGACATCCTAATGAAACCCGCACCGGCACTGACTGAAAGCGATAAGAAGAAAGTGAAGAGGGTTGCCCGTGAACTTCTTGAGACGTTGAAGAAGGAAAAACTGGTTTTGGATTGGCGCAAGAAACAACAATCACGTGCAGCTGTGAAAGTTTCAATAGAAGAGATGCTCGACAGTTTACCAGATGCATACACCAAAGATTTGTATCAGCAAAAGTGCGAGGTCGTGTATCAGCATGTGTTTGATTCGTATGTAGGGCTGGGGAAAGGGGTGTATGCGTGATGCGTGCAGTCCTCCACCGGAACGGCTCGAGGATTACCCGCGGGCTTGACCCTTTCCTTTTCTTTTTCCGCTTTCTAATTCCTTGCGTGCCGTCTCCGCCAATTGTATATAGCTTTCCCGCAAAGCGTTTATCTCCTCTTCGTCCAACTCCTCGAGATTGAGAAGCACATTACGAGCTCCACCTATGGCTCTGATCAACTCATCTAACTTTACTTGCATGGCCTCCGAGTCCCTGTTCTGTGTATTCTGAATCAGAAATACCATGAGAAAAGTAGCGATAGTGGTTGATGTGTTGATCACCAGTTGCCAGGTATCGCTAAACCCAAACAATGGCCCGGTCACCGCCCATACAATGATTAGACAGAGAGCCGCGATGAATGCGCTCGGATGGCCGCTTGCGCGGGCAGTCCATTTTGCTGCGTGGTTAAAGGTCAAGGACAAACTGGTTGGTTTCGATTGTTTGGCTTTCGAGTTCTGGATCATTCTTTTGATTCCCTTTCATGAATCTCGGCTTTTTTCTTCCGCCCTGGTTTAAGTTCTATCTTTCGTACTACCACCTGGACAGAATTCCTCCCCGGCAAAATCTTCGAGCCGAAACGCGTCGCATACAGCAGCGTGAATTCAGCGCCAAACAAAATTATCTGGGCGGAGTAATATGCCCAAAGCATAATAATGACGAGCGAGCTTGCTGCACCAAAAGTGGACCCGATAACACTGTTACCGAGATACAAGCCAATGCCTAGTTTTCCAAGAGAAAACAGGAGCGACGTTACGGCCGCGCCAACCCACACATCGGCCCATTGCACGAGAGCATCAGGAAGAAATTTAAATATGAATGCGAACATGACTGTGATACCGACGAATGAGATCAGGAAATCCAAAACACCGACCAAGCCGCCGATAAGAGCGAATGAATCGCTCAGGTAAGCGCTGATGGCGGCTAACACCGCGCTGAATATCAGAGATACGAGCAAAAGAAATCCGATTGCGATGATCATCGTAAACGATAACAAGCGCGCACGGAAGAATCCTAAAATTCCCAAGGGTTTGTGTTCGACCCGCCAGATCGCATTGAGTGAGTCTCGGAGTTGAACAAAAACTCCCGTTGCTCCGAGAAGAAGTGCTACGATGCCGAAGATTGCTGCCGGTATGCTTGCACCCGACTCGTATGCGTTTTCGATCATCGATTGAACAAATTTTGCTGCGTCTGTTCCAATGAGTCCGCGAATCTGCGACACCAATTGTCCCCGGGCTGCATCCGGCCCAAACCCAAAACTTGAAAGCACCAAAACTATGATGAGCAACGGCGAGAGCGAGAACACCGTAAAGTACGCCAGTGCCGCGCCTTGACTTGCGATATTATCGTTGTCCCATGCAATTCCTGCATCTTTGAATAGCCGCCAGATATCTTTAACGCCCGAAATTTTCATCAGTTCAACCCATCAACTGTTGTTTATGTATCGGTGCGGGTACGCCTTGTTTTGAAGGGATGGAAGAAATATTCTCCAACAAGATGGTGAAGAACATCAGCAACGGGACTGCAAGGA
Organism: Bacteroidota bacterium; assembly: GCA_046597825.1. Taxonomy (GTDB): domain Bacteria; phylum Bacteroidota; class Ignavibacteria; order UBA10030; family UBA6906; genus CAADGV01. Next base: position 3,969 of record JBKJJX010000021.1, read on the forward strand.
ACAGCCCCATGATTCCCCAGAGCCAACCCCAGAATATCATGGAGAGAACAATGAGAAGTGGGCTGATGGTGAAATGTCTTCCGAGAATCATCGGAGTAATAAAGTTTCCTTCGACGAACGTAAGGCACAAGTAGAAAAGCGGTGCGAGAAGCGCATGCCCGACATCATCAAACGTGAAGAGAGCAACCATCCCTACAACAACTTCGCCGATTAATGGGCCAAGGTAGGGAATGTAGTTTATCATTCCCGCCATTACTCCCCACAGCACCGGGTTTGGTAATCCCAGGAAAAACATTGCAAACCCGATGAGGGTGGCAATGCAAATGTTTATCAACGTGACGGTGAAAAGATAATTCGAAAGCCGGCTTTCAATGTTATGAACGATTGCCATGAAGGATTTGTGATCGATCTTCGACGAACACCACTTTGATGGCAATACCCAGATGCCATCGCCCGATGCAAGGAGGAAGAATAAGAGGATCATTAACACGAGTCCATGGCCAACCAGCGTTTGCGTGCTGCTGAGAATCTGATTTGAAAAAGAATGGTCGGTAAGCTTCACTTCTCTTTTGTTCTTGTCTTGTTGTCCGATATTACCAATTTCCTCGGCCGCCCGCCGGACTTCCTCCATCGGCTTCAACAGGTTTTGCACTTTTCGTTCGATTTTGGTAATCCTGTCCGGAGCGTTTGATATCCAATCCTGTGCTGGGCCAATGAGTTGAAGAGTGGCAAATGTTACAATCCCAATCAGAAGAATAACAATAATCGCCGCTCCCAACATCGCCGGAATGTGCATTCGTCGTAAAACCCGGGCTGCCGGATGTAACACCATGGAGAGGAAAAATGCCAGAGTGACCGGAATGAGGATCGTCTGCGCAAAATAGATTGCGGCAATCAGCAACAGGACGAAAATTCCGGTAAGCAGCGCTTGCGACGAAGGTATAGATTTTTGAAACGACCACGATGACTTTGGGCGGGCAGCTTCAGCGACTTTTGGATGATTGTTTATCATTTTTTATTGAGCCCGCGCCTTTTGAGGTGTAATTGTTCTATGCCGGACTGGGTGCCCGAATGAAAGCGTTCTTGAGTAGGCCACCGATATCCTGAATGACATATGCCCCCGTATCAAGCTTATATCGACATCGTCGATGTGTCCCTGATATCCCGGAATGGTGCTAAGCGTTTTATTGACGTATGAAGTTACACATAGAGGGCAGCAGGGCAGGGAAGACGATGAGAGCGACGAGAAGGCTCGCGAGAATCCAGATCTTTTTAGACTTCCATAGTGGTTGCGACCGCCGCTTCATGATCAGATCTCCGGCTCCCGAAGTTATTTCTCGTCAATTCAGCGATACATATTTCTTGTAGTAAGCTGGCTCCTTCGTAAATGCGGCGCCTCACCCCACCGATGAGACGCCGCCACCCAATGCTACCGTCACCACATCAAACAGGCCGCCGGCCCTGTATTACTCTGATAAGCACTATCGCAAGTGCAATCAGAAGAAGGACGTGGATGAAGCCACCAATCGTATACCCGCTGACCAATCCAAGGGCCCACAGTACGAGCAGTACTACGAATATTGTCCAGAGCATTTGTTCCTCCATTAGTATTGGTGAGTGGAAATGTTTATCGTTTTTTAAATTGTTAATTGCCTGACGGTGTAATCTGCTTGTTTTCTTCTGCCGCATCTTTCAAGTCATCGTTCGCCATGATCGCCACTTCAACCCGGCGGTTCTGCTGGCGACCTCCAACGGAGCTGTTGGGTGATACGGGTTGTGTTTCTCCGTAACCGACAACTGTAAAGCGCGAGCCTTTTACGCCTTGTCCTTTCGAATTGTTGGTAACCGCATTTGCCCGCTGCTCTGAAAGCTTCTGGTTAAATTCCATCGAGCCTGTCGAAGGGCATACCGATTCGACCAGAATGTCGGTGTCCTTATACTTGTTCAGTATGCGTGAAAGCTCGCGTATATTTGACTCTGCAGCCGAAGAGAGCCGGGAGGATCCCGTTTCAAACAGTAACCCGGAATCGAAGGTTATTTTAATGCCTTCACCAACTCTTTCGACCTTCGCACCCTTGATGTCATTCCGGATTTCTTCAGCCTGTTTGTCCATATAGTGGCCAATCAAAGCGCCGGCTGTTCCGCCCACAGCTGCCCCTATAATCGCTCCGACTGCCGTGTTTCCCGCAGCGTGGCCAATAACACCTCCGATGACCGCCCCTGCACCCGCTCCAATCGCTCCGCCTTTTACTGTCTTGCTTGAACTGCATCCCATCGTGAGGACGACAGTACACAGAAAAATGGAAATGAAATTACGAATCTGACTACTCATGATGGCTTCTCCTTATAAACAGGTGGCGAATTAATGGCTTCGACTTTTTGAAGTCGCTTCTTTAACGGCACGGACTGGTTCATGAGCTCCATTTGAGCCGGTCACAATTTCCGTTGCCGCTGCGACTGTTTCGCGGGCTTTGTCGATCATCTCATCTGAACTTCTTCGGAGTCTCTTCATATATCGTCCCATATCTTTCTTCAATCCGTTGGCTTTGCGTGCCATATCACCGCGTAAGGCTTCCCCGCTTTTAGGGGCATACAACAATGCAACGCCTGCACCCACAATGCCGCCGATAAGCAATCCTTTTGCAAATCCTCCGCTGCTCATAGTTGTCTCCGTTTAAAAGTTCATTGTCCAGTGATTTGTTTGGCTTTGCTGGGTAAATTTTACGATTCATTTCAGGGAATTACAATCAGGCTTACACTGTAAATTCCAATAGGGTGATTATAGGGTAATGAAGGTAGGGAGACAAGCGTAGAAAACGAGATTTTTCTTTAAGAGGAAATCACTTTGGAAGCGGTAGAGCTAAGGACATACCGGGATGAAATCCATTTACGTATTTGACCTGATTGAATTCCCTTTGCCCCGGAGATATCATAAGGCAGGGAGCGAAAAATATGGTGGAGTTGAACGGCGTTCAATATTCAGTTTGTTAGGTTGGCCGAACGAGGTAATCAAGAACAAGGGGATTTTCCAACCTTCTAACCTTGACCAACGAAATTGTAGGCGAGCTTGTAACCCGTTTGCTGAAAAGAAACCAGGTTCAAATGGCAAACTAAAGCTTTATCGCCTTGCTTATTCTTTTTGCCGGAATCCGGTCTCCGAGCAAAAGTCCGAAAGGTTTAAGAGACTCGACCCTGTCGAAGATGACTTTAAGGATGGCGATCGCGGGGAGGGCCAGAAACATTCCCGATATTCCCCACAGCATTCCGCCGACTATCACTGCTATGATCGAGACCAGAGCATTGATTCTAACGCGGGATGCGACGATATAGGGAACTATGAAGTTATTGTCGATAAACTGGATTGCGCTGAATGTCAGGATTACTCCGACCGGATACCAGGCAGATTGCTTCGTGATCATTGCCATCAAAAGAGGCAGCAAGCTTCCCACCAATATTCCGATGTAAGGAATCAGATTCAGTATTGCCGCGATGACCCCGAATAGTATCGCGTAGTCAATTCCAAGAAGAAGGAGGGCAACACAGTTGAGGACTGCGACAATAACCGTTTCAATCAGCAGGCCGAACACGTAGCCCTTCACCACCATTCGCGCTTCACGCAAAACCTCTTTCAACGTGTCGGCTCTGTGCCGGGAAAATAATCGGAAGAAAAATTCAATTATGAGTTCCCGGTACAACAACATCAGAAATGAATAGAGTGGAATCAGGATGGCAAGAGTTGTAATCCCCAGAAAAGTCAACAGAGTGGTGCCCAACGGTCCGCCCTGAGTTTGCCACGTCTGGGACATCCATTGCTGAAACCACTTCAACTGATCTTTGTAAGTAATTCCCCAATTCTCCCGCAGATAGACCTGAAGGCGCCCGACATATTCCATGCTTTCTTGTTTGAGGCGGGGAATATCGTCGGCGAATTGCCCGATCTGCATTGCAATAGAGGTTGCCAGGCCTCCCAGAACAACACACGCAAGCGTTATTGCAATGGTAATGGAAAGCAACTGTGGAAATTTCCGTCTTTCAAGGAAAGCGACAAGGGGATGAAGAATGACCGAAAGCAATGCCGCGTATGCCAGAGGAATCAAAACTGTTTGCCCGTAAAAAAGCAGGACAATAGAGATTAACAGGCCGAGAAGAATTATTGAAACCTTTGCATACCACGGCAATTTGTAGTCAGTCATAAATCCTTTGTAGTGTGAACCAATGTATGAGAGCTATAGTGGCTTACGTCCCTGAATAACCCGTATTATCACAACCACAATTGCTACGACGAGAAGAATATGGATGTAGCCCCCGAGGGTATAGGAGCTTACCATTCCCAAAAGCCAGAGAATTAGAAGCACTACAAATATTGTCCAGAGCATGTGAACCTCCGATAGTTTGATTGTTGGATGGTGAAGAGGGATGTATACCCTTTTTCTCTTTGTGCAATTTTACGAGAGGCTGAATTTTCACCCAGACTGAGATTGATTGTTCCGACTCAGTTGTCATTTTCCTAAAGTTAGTTAGAAATTGGTCGTCGATAATGAAAAGGAAAGGGGGAACGGTAAAGTTCCCCCTTGAATGGTTTTTCCTCTGGCTCAATAGGAGGTTTACCTTGAATCACCCGAATAAGTACAACTAGAAGTGCCACGACAAGCAGGAGGTGTATGAATCCTCCAAGCGTATATCCACTGACCAATCCGAGCGCCCATAGCAGCAGAAGAATAACAAAAAGCTTCCAAACCATGGTTGGCTCCCTTCAATTTGTGAATGCCCTGCCTTCTCCCTCAACCGTTCAACAATGACAGGCCTTTTGCCCGTCCATCACGCTGACAATATATTCGCGTGGAAAGGATTCACAATACATAGTTCGATGTAATTTGGAGACAGCTGTCATCGGAAGAAATCTCTAGAAGGAAAAAAGTAGAAAGCAGAAGATGCAGGGATAGGTCAAGCTATCTATTCTTAAAATATAATGAGTGCGTTATTGCTATTTATCTGTTGTTATTCTAATCTGAAACAAAAAGAAGGTTACATCATGAAGCCTCGGTCACTACGGGATCTTACAACGCAGCAGATTGAGATGTTAAGCAGTTCGGAATCTCAAATCCTTGCTATGATTCCGATCGTTATCCGAATCCCGGTTTCTCCGGCCTTGCGGAAACTTTTGCGCGAAAGAACAAGGCAAGCTCAGCTTCATATCAATCGACTCAATCTTGTCTTACGGAAACTCCATGCAAAGTCCTCGCGCCCGGGGGCGAAGGCCATGACTGCAATCCTTCGCGAGGGGAAGGTCAATATTCAAAAAGTCGCCGACCCAAAATTAAGGGAGTCGGAAGTGATTGCGTTGGCGCGGCAATGTGAACATTACGCAATCTCCGCGTATGGAACTGCGAGAACATATCTTGAGGCGCTGGGCGAAGGAAAACTGGCTGAAGTACTGCAGGCATCACTCGATGAAGCGATACGAATGGACGAAAAGCTGAACACGCTTGCTGAAAAATTTGTCAATCGTGAAGCGGACATCCGGTTGTAGTCCGCATTTCAAATTGTTCTTTTAAGTGTCAAATACTTTCTCTAAATTCTTTCGCACTCATCCCTCTTATTCTTAACCACAAATTCTTATGACAAACTTTACGATCCTCGATGGCAGCATCGTGGGCGTGTATTTGCTCGCCACGATGATCGCCGGTATTATGGTGCGGAAGTACGTGGGCAAGGTCGAACACTTTTTGATTGCCGGCAGGGAAATGGATGTGTATCTCGGCATTGCATCGCTTGCCGCAACCGAATTCGGCGTGGTCACCTGCATGTACACAGCGCAGAATGGCTACGAATTTGGATTTGCCGGCACGACGCCCGGTATTCTTAACGCTCTCGCAATGTTGTTTGTCGGTGTTACAGGCTTTTGTATTAAACCGTTGAGAGATTCCGGCGTGATGACTCTTCCGGAACTGTTTGAAAAGCAATTCGGCAAGAAGATTCGTTGGTCGGCCGGGGTTGTGATTGTTCTCGGTGGATTGTTGAACATGGGAGTTTTTCTACGGACCGGCGGAGAGTTTCTTGTTCTCGTGTGCGGCTTCGATGTGCGCTATCTTGAAATTGCAATGACGGTGTTGTTGCTTGCCGTTGCAGTGTATACAATTCTTGGCGGAATGCTCTCGGTACTTGTTACTGATTTCCTTCAGTTTATTGTTATGAGTTTGGGATTGATAGCCGTTACGGTGCTTATTCTTTGGAACGTCGGCTGGGATTCGCTGACAGCTGCCGTTACATCGCATTACGGCGAAGGCGGCTTCAATCCACTCGTCCATCCAAAGATGGGATGGGAGTATGTTGTATTCAATGCGTTTCTGAATCTCGCAGCCGTACTCACGTGGCAAACAACAATCGCACGCGTCCTCGCATCGAAGGACACCCAGACGGGATTAAGTGTGTACAAGAGGACAAGCTTTTTCTTTGTTGCGCGATTTCTGATCCCCGGAATCTGGGGAATTGCTGCGTTGGCAACACTCGCTCCCGGCGTCATTGGCGGCAACACACTGCATGCAATGCCGATTTTCCTGGCAACCGCAGTTCCAATGGGACTGATGGGAATTCTTGTCGCTGCAATGCTTGCTGCTGACATGTCCACGGATTCATCATACATGTTAACGTGGGCGAGCGTTATTTATAATGATATTCTCGCTCCCTTCCGCAAAGGCCGGTGGTCGGAAAAGCGCGGGCTGTTCTGGAACCGGTCGATTGTTGCAATCATCGGAATCTTTCTTCTCTTCTATGGCCTGTGGTATCCATTGCAAGGAGACTTGTGGACATATCTCGGGGTTACGGGAACAATCTATCTTTCCAGTATGTCCGTGTTGCTGATATCGTGCTGTTACTGGAAGCGAGCAAATAATTGGGGAGCTTCGGCTGCAATTGTTTTCGGCGCAGTGATTCCGGTTTCCTTTCTTGTATTGCAGCAGATTCCGTCTGCCCGCCACATTGCGGACAGTATCGGACCGTACTATTCCGGAATTGCAACTTATCTTATTGCGGGCGCAGCAATGATTATCGGCTCGCTGCTTAAGCCTCAGAAGGGAGTAATGTCATGACTGCGCACTGGTTCTGGTGGCTTTTGACAATCGCGTGTGTAGTGTGGTATTCAACCGTTACAGTGTATGTGACAATAAAAGGAGTGAAAGACATCAAGGGCATGCTCGGGCGTCTCGAGAAGAAGCAACGACAATCCGAACATGGTTGATGGTCTTATCGTTTCGACGCCGGGACGGATTTGTCTCTTCGGCGAACATCAAGACTACTTGCACTTGCCCGTCATTCCGGCGGCGATTTCCCTTCGTCTGAAAATCGATGCGAAAAAAAACCGAGACCGGGAAATACGCATTGACTTGCCGGATATTTTTTCCCATGATTCCTTTTCTCTTCACACTCCTCTTCAATACACCAAACCGGCAGATTATTTTAAGAGCGTGATAAATGTTCTTTGCAGGCACGCCTTCTCCTTTTCTCGAGGTCTGGATGGGATTGTAACAAGCAGTATTCCCATCCAGGCAGGAACGTCCAGTTCCTCGGCGTTAGTTGTCAGTTGGGTGCACCTGCTTGCGTTGATGAGCGATCAGGGCACCGCTCTCGCAAAGGAAGATATTGCGCGTTACGCGTACGAGGCGGAGGTGCTGGAGTTTTCCGGGGCGGGAGGGATGATGGATCAATACTCGACGGCATTAGGTGGCATAATTGCAATTGATTTTTTCCCCGAATTGAAAGTCGAGCCGATCATGGTTGTGCCGGGAACATTCGTCCTCGGTGATTCCCAAGAACCGAAAGATACACAAGGAATTCTTTCACGGGTAAAGTATGGTGTTTTGGAGATTCTCAAGAAATTCTCCGAAACAAATTCCGGCTTTTCCCTGCAAGCTGAAACAGCGGAATCCATTTCGCGATACAGAGGCCGGTTGCCGGATTCACAATTTAATCTTCTTGCAGGAACAGTTCGTAATCATGACATCACAAAGCAGGCGCGGAAACTCTTTGCGCAGCAGCCACTTGACCACCATTCATTCGGCGAGTTGCTGAGCGCGCATCACGCAATTCTCCGGGACGTGCAGAAAATCTCAACTCCCAAGATCGACCGAATGCTCGATGCGGCAATGAATGCAGGCGCGTACGGGGGAAAAATAAATGGTTCGGGTGGCGGCGGATGCATGTTTGCCTACGCGCCCGAACATCCCGACAAGGTCGCCGAAGCCATTCATCGTGCCGGAGGAAAAGCCTACATCGTTTCGCTTGATGATGGGACGAGGGTTGAACGATAGATGGATCGCAACCTCGTCATACTGGCAGGTGGAGCTTCCTCGAGGATGAAGAAATCTGTCGATCCAGATTCCACCACCCCCGATGATCTCGCAAAAGAAGTCCGGACGAAACCCAAAGCCATGTTGACCATGGGCTCGCGTCCGTTTCTCGATTTTTTGTTATTGAATATTGAAAAAGCAGGATACGAGAATGTTGTTATCGTTGTTGGGGAGAAGGATGATTCGATTTATGAGTATTACCAACGCAACAATGGCGCGGGAAAATTCCATCAATCAAGATTTTCGTTTGTTCCACAAATAATTCCCGCGGGACTGGAGAAGCCGTTGGGTACGGCAGACGCCTTGCTTCAGGCGCTGAACGCAACACCATCATGGACCGGTAAGCGCTTTACCGTTTGCAACAGCGATAACCTTTATTCTGAAACCGGTCTGCGGTTGCTTCTCGAGGATGATCATGCTAACGCCATGATTGATTATGATCGTTCGGCGTTGCTGTTTCCAGAAGAAAGAGTTGCACAATTTGCAATAATCAGGAAGGACAAAGATGGCTTTTTGGAGGACATCATCGAGAAGCCTTCATCTGATGAACTGAAGCATGCACGTGATTCGCACGGTCGGCTTGGCGTGAGCATGAACATTTGGCGGCTGAGCTACGATATGATTCTTTCACATCTCAAGGCGGCTCCTCTCCATCACGAACGGTATGAAAAAGAATTGCCGGTCGCTGTGCAGATGCTGGTCCGGCAGTCGCCTAAGTCCGTTTTCACCATTCCACGGTCCGAACACGTGATAGACCTAACCAGCCGGGCCGATATTTCAATTGTACGCGAATATCTAAAGGAACATTTTCCTCCCTCCCATTAGGGATTGCCGGCTAAATTGAAAAATCCCCCAAATGGGTTATTGAAATCCCGGCTGTGTCTTAATATCTTGAATCCAAGAGTTCCCTCCATATTTCCCGGAGGGGTAACCGACTCTGCCTGAAATAATTGCAGCCGGCAACATTCACACCTTAAGTCCGGATTGCACAGAGTCCACGTCAGAATAATATATGCGGTGTTCAGATTTATCAGCCTCATCGTTGCGGAACATCATCTTTACAAGCCGTCGGACCATCGGTTTGCAATCGAAGTTCTCTGCGGTGGGGCTCTCATTTAAACCATTCTATACTCTAATAACCCGAGGTTGGCATGAAGTTGATCCACGCATTTCTCTTTCTCTTTGTTATCAGCTCTTTCTCTTCGGCTGCTGCCGGCTCAAACCCGCATAATGTTTTTACAATCGAAACAAAAAACGATGTATCGTCCCATTATTTTATTGGGGATGGGAAATACTTCTTCGTGCGTGCCGATGATGTTCTTCATTTTTTTGATGGTGAGAATGGAAAGCAAATCTGGAGCGTCGAAGTCCCGGATTTTGAAAAGAAAGGCATGCACGTCTTATGGGGAGAGAAAAAATATCTCGTCTCAACCGAAAACGAAGAGATTCTTTGTTACGACGTCTATACCGGTAAAGTGTTGTGGAATCAAAAGTACAAGGATATTGATCAGGACGACTATCTGGGCTATGATGAGCTGAAAGATGGAGTCATGATTCAATACAGCGGAATTGTATTATTCATCGATGTCGAAACGGGAAAGGAATTATGGCGGCACGAATTCAAACCGGAATCCGGACGCCATGATAAAGGCATGTATACGTTCTCCTCCACGGACTGGGATTCCGACAATCGAATTCTCCTTTCCACAAATGACGGACTTGTGCTTCTGGATGCGAAAACCGGAAAAGAACTCTGGAAAAAGGAAAAGGATGCCGACCTGACAACAGAAGAAAATGTCGAGGCGATCGAACATTACGGGGAGAAAGTTCTGCTCATGTACGATAACGACATGATTGGATTTCTCGATATGAAAAACGGGAAAGAGCTATGGACGAAGAAGACAAAGATCAGCGACATCGAAGGCTATCTGACATTGAAAGACGTTGCCGGCACTGACTATTTGCTGCTGTCATTCGAAGACACACAGATGATGGTGAATCTGACCACAGGTGCAATTGCCTGGGAAACAAAACCCGACCAGCTCGTGGGCCTTCTGACAAAATATAAAGTGCTGGATGGTGGAAAGAATATCCTTTGTTACTACAAACAGAAAAATGCCAAGAAAGAAGACGGCACCTATCTTATCCTCTACAAATTAGAGACTGCAACGGGCAAGATCATCTATAAAGAAAAAATAGGATTTACGGAATGGTCGCCGCGGACGGGCTTCCTTAATTTTATCTCACGAGTGGTTACCGGCAAGAATATGTTTCAGGAAGCTGACTATGGGTTTGTGTTTGATGAATACGAAGTCGGAAACGACGTTGTATTTCTCATTCGTGGAACTACCGGAGCAAGCGACATGGCAAATCCGCTCACACGTGAAGGAGACGGAGAAGGTTTGGTGAGAATCAATTTGGGGACAGGCAAAGTAGTTTATCGCTCGTATTTCACGCTTAACAAAGTTGGCTTCAAATGGTCGGCGGTGAATTACAAAATCAGCGATGCACCGCAGCCGACGGTTGTCGGCGACAATTTGTTCATGGTCGGTGCTGAGCGGGTCGTGAGTGCAAATCTTAAAACGGGAAAGGTGAACTGGAAAATTGATGACGACCTGGGTTTTCCTGTTGACTGGGGCATCTTCGACAATACAATTTTTCTGAAAGTCGGTTACCAAGCGTTTTCCGTTTCAGTTAATCCAAAGAGTGGCAACATTGATGCAAAAAAAACCTGGAATAAAGACCCGTATCGCATTTATGCAATCGATGCATCCAACGGCAAGATTGTCTGGAAGATTGACTTCAAACATGATCCGGGACTTGCAATGCCGGCGGGTACAGTGAGTATCGATCCCGTTACCAAAACTCTTGTCGGTGCCGACGAAGAAGAGTTGTTTGCCGTAAAGTTGGCACGTGGATCCGGCGGAAAGAAGCTATGGTCTCTTAAGTTCGATGACGACCTCAAAGTCGGAGATCTTGATCATGAAGATTCGTATGCCGTCACACGGTCTTCATCGTCATCAACTTCTGTCGGGTACAACTATACTACAACAACGACTTCCTATTCTGCAAGTGCCGTTCACGTCCTGTATCCGGTGCTGCGTGGCGATCATGTTGTTGTGTTTGGACCGGATGGCGTCGCTTCAGTCGGACTCGATGGAAAAGTGCAGTGGCGTACACCGTGGAAATGGGCGGGAAAAAAAGTTACGCTGCCTCCGCAGTTCCTCAGCAATGGCAAGATTGTCTACATGGTGAAAGAAGACATCCAACTGATCGATGAGAAAACCGGTAAACTTCATTGGAAAGAAGAGGATGATTACGATGCAACACCGATCATTCCTCCCGGCAACAAATTTCTCTACATGCTGGAGAAAGACGAGATACGCGTCTATAAAATGTCCGAGTAACACAAAAGGGCGACTTCAAGTCGCCCTTTCTTTTTCCGCCAGATGGAGGAAGTCTCAGTCGTTAGGACGCCACCTCTGTCTGGATGTCTGCTTTGGTCATCTCATCATCAATTACAATCACGAGATTGTTGGGCTTGCAACACACCTGACAGTCCTCGATGTACTGCTGCCGGAGCCCGCCACTCCCGTCCACGGTTATGTCGTTCACTTGAAAGCAGTACGCACACATGAATGTCGATTCGATTTCCATGGACAAAGATAGTTTTTATGAGATCGGGAAGCAATATTATGCCACTGCTTCTTGACTCTCTCAGAAGCGTTTTCAATATTCTTTTGTTCAATTCTCGCAATCTTACCAATCGTACTCACGTTTCTAAAGGAATGAGCTCATGGCGGACACCGAACTCTCTGGCGAAGTATTCCACCCGACCAACGATACCCTACGGTATGCCCACGTAAAGGACTGGGAGAAACTTCGCGTAGAAGCTGAAAACGACCTCGAGGGTTTTTGGGCGAAGGAAGCTGCCGAGCTGCATTGGTTTCAAAAGTGGACCAAAGTGCTGGACGACTCGCAGAAACCGTTCTACAAATGGTTTACAGGAGCAAAAACAAATATTGCCTACAACTGTTTGGATGTCCATACGAAAACCGCCCGCCGCAATAAGCTGGCGCTGATGTGGGAAGGAGAGAAGGGCGAATTCCGTTCCTTCTCATATTTTGCCTTGCATCGCGAGACATGCAAATTTGCAAACGTGTTGCGGAGTTTAGGTGTAAAAAAAGGCGACCGTGTCACGATTTATATGGGCCGCGTTCCCGAACTGCCTATTGCAATGCTGGCATGCGCACGCATTGGCGCCGTGCATTCAGTTGTGTATGGAGGATTTACGGTTGAAGCGCTCGCCGAGCGTATCGATGACAGCAGCAGCAAAGTCCTCATTACATGCGATGGTGCCTTCCAGCGCGGCAAGATTGTGCCGCTCAAACAAATAGCCGATGAAGCAGTTCAGCGGGCAGGTTCGGTGGAAAGCGTTCTCGTTGTCAAACGAACGGGTGAGCAGGTCAACATGGAACCGGGCCGCGATATGTGGTACCACGAGCTGATGAATCTTCCCATTGCTAACAGTAACAACAGCGTGGAAGTGATGGATGCAGAGGACATGCTGTTTATGCTCTACACCTCGGGTACGACCGGTAAGCCAAAAGCGATCGTACACACGCATGGCGGCTATATGGTGGGAACGTACACGACACTAAAGTACGTGTTCGATATTCATGATGAAGACCGGTACTGGTGCGCCGCCGATCCGGGGTGGATTACGGGTCATAGTTATATTGTGTATGGTCCGCTGTTGAATGGGACAACGTCATTTCTCTACGAGGGAGCGCCGACGTTTCCGTATCCCAACCGCTGGTGGCAAATGATCGAAAAGTACGGCATCAATATCTTGTACACCGCTCCTACCGCAATTCGCGGACTCATGCGCTACGGAGAGACCTGGCCCAACCGCCACGATCTCTCGTCGTTGCGTTTGCTCGGCTCGGTGGGCGAGCCAATAAATCCCGAAGCATGGAAGTGGTATCATCGCACCATCGGTAAAGGGCGCTGCCCGATTATGGATACGTGGTGGCAAACGGAGACGGGCATGTTTATGATTACGCCGATGCCGTGTGTCGATTTGAAACCCGGCTCCGGTACACGTCCGTTCCCCGGTGTGAAGATGGATATCCTGAATGAAGAAGGGAAGCCTGTCGCTGCGAACGAAGAGGGATTTCTCGTCATCAAAACACCGTGGCCTTCAATGCTGCGCACGCTGTACAACAATCCTGATTTGTATGTCCAGCAATATTGGACGAAATATCCCGGCATGTATGTTACAGGCGATTCAGCCCGCCGTGATGAGGACGGCTATTACTGGGTGATCGGCCGCGTGGATGACGTCATCAAAGTTTCCGGGTACCGGCTCGGCACCGCGGAAATTGAAAGCGCTCTCGTTAGTCATCATGCGGTCGTCGAAGCTGCCGCCATCGGCCTGCCTCACGAAGTGAAGGGCAATGCCATTCACGCGTATGTCATTCTGAAAGCCGGACAGCAGAAGTCGGACACCCTCATTGAAGAACTTCGTCAGCATGTCTCCAGAGAGCTTGGCCCAATTGCGAAGCCTGAAAAGATCGACATTGTCGATTCGCTGCCAAAGACCCGCAGTGGAAAGATTATGCGGCGTGTATTGAAAGCAAAAGCACTTGGACAAGACCCCGGGAATTTGACGACGATGGAGGAGTGAAAGTCCTAATTGTTAATTCACAATTGATAATTGACAATTAACAGGGTTCGTTTGCAAAAGAAAGCGTATTTGATGGGACAGTTGATAGTGAAGTCGAAGAGTGAGAAGAGAAGCAGCCAACGTCAAAGTAGACGACATATCTTGTTTTTTATCCGTGATGGAATAATAGGCAACTTATATAGTGTCGTACTTACAGTAGTTGCCAGCAATGCATCCGGAAAATTGAGATAAACAAATTTGAAATATGAAAACTATTATAGTCACAGCTTTAATGGCGGTTATAATGACCATTTCCATTCATTCAAAGGCGACAGCAAGGAATGACCCAAGAGACACGTTCGATCAATTTATAAAAGCTCAAAATCAACACGACTTAGTGTTATTAAGTAATTTGTTGTTGGACTCGCAGGACTTTTTATGGATTACTAAAGGTCTAACAATTTGGGGAAAAGATGAAGCATTAAAGCGATTTGAGAATTTATACAAGGGGACTTGGACTCTTGACCCGGACGTGGCAAGTTTAAAGATTATCACGCTTGACAAAAACACCCGGCAGATTTTCGTCCCCATAACTTTTTCAATTGGAGAAAAGGGACAGGAAGCAAAACAAATTAAATTTCTAATGAATATGGTTTTGGTAAAAAAATCGGACTCCTGGAAAGTTGCGACTATACTACCAATTCAATCTGCAAATTAGAGTTGAGTAAGATGCACATGCTGGCAAAAAAATGTATGTGAACATTGCGGGGTGCAGTTTAAGTTTGTAGTTTAGTTTTCAAACAACGCTTTATTACGTGGGACAGTTTAGTGTTTCAAAGCCCGCAACGTCACATACACAAACTCGTTATGCGAGAATAGTCAACAAGTGAAAGAACTTGCTCACGAGAAATTGGTTTGTCTCTTGATTGTTTCCTAACTTCGAGTAACTTTCGACAAAGGTAAAGACCCGGACTTGGATATCCCCAACATATTCAAAGACATTGCTCCATTCCTGCAGCATCCCTTGGTGCTCGTAGGTTTTGTTATTCTCCTTTTCTCCGGCATTCTCATAGCCCTTATCAAAGCCGGAATCATTCCATCTCTCCCCGAAAAAGCGGCGGGCGATCTTGTCAAACGAATTCTGAACTACGCATTCATTCTTGCATTGCTGGTTATCGCGCTTGGATTTTGGGAACAAACACAGGAACGCAAAGAGCGCAAGGACAACGGACCCGTGCCGAGGGATACGACCGTGATTCGAATGCCCAATGCGGTAACGCACCCGGTTGACACGAATAGTCACCAGCCGGCGGGCAACAAAATATTTTACAAGCTTCGGATATTTCTGCCATCCGATCTCAATGATGCAGAAGTGTTGGTAGATG
>JBKJJX010000174.1:0-11885 GCA_046597825.1 Bacteroidota bacterium
CAAGGCATGACATATCTCCCAATGGTTTTTTTGTCATGCATAATAAGGTGTTTACCATCTCCCCGAACAAGTGTTTACCTTCTCTCCGGTCTATACAAAGGAGAAGGGAGGGTAGGCTGCTCAATTCCCCTCTCCTACCAGGTCGAAGATCCCGCTGCTGTTTAGCGGGGAGAGGGGTTAGGGGTGAGGTCTCCAAATGGTCCAAGAGTGAGGTTTGTGTTTTCTCACAGAAAACATGTCATGCTGAATTTATTTCAGCATCTAACCAGGCAAACGATGGATTTCCTCGCCCGCCAAGGTCATCCCTTTCCCAATTCTGCAATTCCTTTCCTAGTAATAATAAGAGTGTAGCAAATCTCATCACGCCAACGCATCACCTCCCTTAGCAATTTCCCCTAATTGTCAAAAAAACCAACAACTTCGTCTCATATCATTCTCGTCGCATTGCAATAGAGTTGGCATAGGTATTGGTTCTCTATTAGTAGATTTAGAAGCAAGTTTTCCTCTCTGTTCTTACCAAATCCGGCCTCACGGACAAAATCAACTCCTTAAGAAAGGATAGTCAGTTATGAAAAAATTTGTTTTCAGTTTCGTTGTTTTGTTTACCCTTGGCAGTCTGGCGGTAACGGACGTTCTTGCTCAGACTGTAAAGGTCAAACGAGAAGCAATGTCCCCGGGCCGCAGATCGTCAGGCACCCCTAACTATACAGCACCTCCGGGCCCGAATTACATTTCAACAGGCCTCCGCACCGTTGCAAAGGGAATGATGGTGTATCTCTCCGCGGACACAACAGGTTCCATCGGATCCTTTAGCTGGTCATTCGTCTCACGGCCCACCGGCTCAACGGCTGTCATCGATACGCCGGGCAACAAGTTCGTCCGCTTTATTCCGGATGTATTCGGACAATATATCGTCAAGGTAACAGCCAATGGATCGTTGAACGCATACGATACACTTTGGGTCAGCACGTATGCCGGTGTTGGCGTTGATCCTCCCGGTTGCGGAACTGTCGGCGCCTGTCATGCGGATAAACGAACTGAATGGAGCGGCACTGGCCACTCGCGCCATTTTACCGAGGGCATTACAGGCCAGCTGGAAGTTTCGACAAGTGGAATGGGCTACTATGCGCCAGGTTGCATCAAATGCCATACGACGGGATGGGAACCCACAGTGAATAACGGTAATTTTGGTTACATCGCTCATCAAACAACGTGGGATTCAACGTGGTGGAGGGGTTTGACAGGCAATTTCTTGATTCCGTACAATGATTCTACGATCTACCGCAACATGCCGGCATCGCTTTTACCGGTTGCAAATATCGGATGCGAAAGCTGCCATGGTCCAGGCGCAAATCACTTTGGCGACGCGAAAAAAATCGGCGTTAGCAAAGAAGCAGGCGTTTGTATGCAGTGCCATGACGCTCCGAAGAAACACCGTCTCGGTACTTACTGGCAAGCATCCGGACACAGCACCTTCGCGGAAGGGGGGCATACTTCCAACACCAGCTGCTTCCCGTGCCATAGCGGTTCTGCATTTCCAAAGTGGATCAATAACAAATCAGCGCCCGGGTATAGCGTTGCGGCTGATGGAAATATCAATATCAATTGCATTACCTGCCACGATCCGCACAGCGACGCAAATCCGAACCAACTGCGAACGGTTACAATCGATTCATTGAAAAACGGCTGGAAGCCGGCTGCAGGTATTGGTGGAAAAGGATTACTCTGCATGAACTGCCACCAATCACGGTACGTCCAGAAAGTAAAAAGTACCCCGCCATATTACGGTTTTGGATCACGCTTCAATCCTCATGGCAATCCGCAAGCGGATATGTTCTTTGGACGCAACTCCTACGAGTTCGGCGATGCGAACCTTGCAGGGTTATCCACGCACACGGGATTGGCAAATGCCTGCGTTACCTGCCATATGGCAACGCGCGTCAATGGAACGAGTTCGCATTCAGATCATGAACTGGCGATGAAAGATGGAGATGCCGATTTTGTTGTCGCATGCGTTGGATGCCATGGTCCGATAACTACGTTCGATGCTATTCGTGCGCCATACGACTATGACCATAACGGGCTCATCGAAGGCGTGCAGACTGAAGTGCAGGGCATGTTAAACCAGCTCAAACTGCGCCTGCCACTCGCATCGAATGGCGAGCCAATCGGAGGCAGCATAGTTACACGTGCGGATTCCAACTTAATTGCAAACCGCCCGGATCTTGTTGCCGGCATCTATACATATTATTTTGTGAAGAATGACAAAAGCATGGGCGTTCACAATACAAAGTACGCAGTCGCCATTTTGCAGAAGGCTCTCGGCTGGTATCCGACAGATGTGAAGCTTTCGGACAATACAGTGCCGAAAGAATTTGCATTGAATCAGAATTATCCGAATCCCTTCAACCCGACGACAACCATCAGCTTTGCGTTGCCAACAAAGGATGTCGTGCGACTGGAAGTGTATGACATGCTCGGCAAACTCGTTTCAACAATTGTTGACGGGAAAGAATTAAACGCCGGGACGTATAACGTAACATGGGACGGCACCGACCGGAATGGAACCCGTGCATCAAGCGGCGTCTATCTCTACAGAATCCAGACGAGCTCCTTTAGTTCGGTGAAGAAGATGATGATGTTGAAGTAACGATAAGAGGCAGCAATCCTCAGGGGCAGTAGCTGAAAAGCTACTGCCCTTTTTTTATGATGATACCGCCTCCGTCTGCCCTGCTATTCTGTCTCACCGCCATTTCTCCCGCGTGGCACACACGTTAATGAAGGATGAATTCAGTTCTCTCTTACTATTTCTCAAGCGTCCATTTCCCATTTTTGCAATTCCCATTCCAACTAATAATAAGATTAATGCGGGTTTTTTCTACAGTGGAGTAAATCTCAACAATTACGAAATTTTGATCGGCACGAACTTCTAAGGATTTTGAAAACTTTTTCAACCCGCTTATTGAGTTCCCCTACAGGCGTGTGGCACAAGTATTGGCTTACTTCTAAGTGTTACATGAAGTACAACTTTTCCTTTCTGTTCTTCTCCTTGTCCTGCGGTTCACGGACAAAATCCAATTACTTTAACAAAAGGATTACAATTATGAAACGATATGTTTCTATATGTTGCATGCTCATTGTGTTGTGCATGCTCGTCGCGGGTTTTACAGATGGCTCGGCGGCGATAAAAGTAAAAACCATCGGAAGATCGTTGAACCAATTACCCACAGGATCAACGTGGAATCTTTCCCCCGGTCTTCGGGCTGTTGGCATTCAATCACGATCATACTTTACAGTTGACACGTTGGGTTCGGGTGCCACCGGCAGTCCCGTCTGGACACTCACCCTTCCCGCCGGATCGGCAGCAGTCCTTGACAGCGCCTCAGGAAGATTTATCAATAGCTTCAAGGCTGATATAGGAGGCCGATATATTGTGAGCGCCGCGGTTGGTTCACAATCTGCAAGCGATACAGTATTTGCAGGCACGTACGCCGGCGTCGGCGCCGACGCGCAAGCCGGATGCTTTTGCCATCCTACAGCAGCGGCAATCAAAACGAGCTGGCAGACATCTGCTCATGGCACGATGTTCAAGCGCGGAATGACAGGCTACCTGGAAGTCGAACGCGGAAAAGGTGCGTATGCTGCCGGCTGCATTAAGTGCCATACCACCGGATGGGATCCGGCCGCCAACAACAACAACTTTGGTTACCAGGCCAAGGCAACAGGTTTTGATACAACATGGTATAAGAATCTTGAATTCCTGAATGGTGATTATTGGATCACCACAGGAGATACGAGCAAATGGTCATTGTTGAATGCAAACCAAAAGATGGTGGCAAATATCGGGTGCGAACAATGCCACGGACCATTGACAGAGCACAAGGCAACTGCAGATAAAATGAAGGTCGGAAAGTCGATCAACGCAGGTGTGTGTAATCAATGTCATGATGGTTCATCACGCCATAGTCTCGGCACATACTACAACAAGTCGGGACATGCAACGTTGGCATACGGCGGAGCTGCGTTAGGCGGCCGTGCAACTTGCCAACCATGCCATACAGGCAAAGGGTTCATGTATTATATGGATCATAATAAGGATACAACCGGAATTGCTGCGGTATGGAATACGGCGACAGATGCAGGAACACAAATCAGCTGTGTGGCATGCCACGACCCGCATGGCAATAGCAATCCGAAATTCCTCCGGACAATGAACCTGAAGGGCGACTCGCTGCGCAATGGATACAAGCTGCCCGTAAATCTGAGAACAAGCGCAGGCCACTTGTGCGGAAACTGCCATTCATCACGCTACGCCGTTAACGAGCGTATTACTACCACACCACCGTACTACGGCTGGACAGATCGGTTCTATCCCCATTACAATATGCAAACAGACATGTTGTACGGTTCAAACGGTTACCAATATGGTGATACAACCTTTACCGGCAATGCAACACACGCCGGACTTGAAGGCGGTTGCGTTACGTGCCATATGCAGGACCGCGTGCGAAGCAACAACACACTTGCCAACCACTCCTTCAGCATGACTGATACTACTTTTGGTTTCAAGCCCGTAACAGTATGTAAGACCTGCCACGGCGAAATGGAAGACTTCAATGACGTCCGCGCATTCTACGACATTGACCGCAACGGACGAATTGAAGGCGTGCAAACGGAGATCCACGGCTTGCTCGATCAACTCAAAGCTCGGTTGCCTTTGGATTCGCTGACCGGCGAACCCGTTACAATGAGAAAAGACAGCCTGAAGGTGAAGAACCGTCCGGATCTTATTCAAGGCATCTGGAACTACTACTTCGTAAAGTACGATCGCAGCTACGGCGTACACAACACAAAATATGCAGCCCGGTTGCTGTACAAGTCGCTGGGCTGGACTCCTATTACGAATTCCGTTAAGGATCTCGCAGGAACAGCAAAGGAGTTTGCACTGATCCAGAATTATCCGAATCCATTCAACCCGACAACCAACATTCGCTTCTCATTGCCGAGCGACCAGCACGTCACGCTTCAGGTATTTGACATCACCGGTGCGTTGGTGAAGACAATACTGGATGAAACGCTTCGTTCAGGCAACATGGAAGCAACGTGGGATGGATCGAATTCCAACGGCGGCAAAGTTTCCAGCGGTGTGTATCTCTACCGCTTGAGAGCCGGCAACTACATAATGACGAAGAAGATGATCATGATGAAGTAAGAAGAACAGAAGCTCTTCTTTGTCAATGGGCAGGTGGCTTCAAAGCTGCCTGCCCTTCCTTTTCCAGATAAAAGAAAAACCGTTGAGATTATTCCGGAAAAATAAACTGATTGTATTGTGGCTCTTCGCCTTGATTCTTTGTCCGAGTGAGATGCGATCGCAGCCCGATGATGCCTCACCGCTTCTCTGCGGAACAAAAGCCGGCGTTCACCCTCTTCGTATTCTCGATGATGTTGGAGGCAGGCATATTACGGCACGGGGTACACTGCGGGTTTTGTTGGTGTTCGCAAGTTTTCCTGACGATGAATCTTTCCACCCCTATTGGCAACCACATCAGCCGCCCATGTTCATGCAGCAGTTCATTGATCCGGATACTGTAATGCGATCTGATGGAACTTTCAATCTGACAAATTATTTTTCTCATGCATCGCTGGGACAGTTGAATCTCATCGGTGATGCGATCTGGGTTGAGAGTGCCCATTCGCAGGAAGAGTACAGGGACGGGGCGTATGGACGCGCAAACAAGCACTTGTTGCAAGAACGCGTAGATCCTCTTGTGGATTTCTCACGCTATGATCAATGGAAAAGAAATGGGGACTTCAGTCAGACACATACTCCTGATTCAGTTGTAGACATGATCATCGTGGTATGGCGAACGAGTATGTTTGAGTTTGTCGGAGAGGCCTCGCTTGGGTACTGGCCTGCTTTTCAGGCCGACGGAAAACGGATCGAGATGGGATTCCCTGAATATCTCCCCTACCCTCGCGGCTCGGGCGTCACATGTGAGTATCTTTCCACCGATACGCCACGACTGCTGATGCGAACAATTACTCATGAGCTAAGCCATTGGCTGTTGGGAGGCCCGCATCCGTACAACAGTGAATCGCCTCAGGGCAAACACATCTATTGGGGAATGCTGTGTGGTCCGCAACGGATTTCCTCTTGTGTTAATTCGTACGAACGCGAACGGCTCGGCTGGAGTGCAGTGCCGGAAATCCAAACGAACACGACCGTAACTTTAACCGATTACCTGACGACAGGTGCTGCATATAAATTCCATCCACCGAACGGTGAATCGAACGAATTTTTCTACATCGAACATCATCGGCTTACTTCTACCTTTGACGATGTCACAACCAACCCTGCAGACCAGGGATTGTGGATACTGCATCAGCAAGGCCCTTACATGGAACTGGACAACCTTCGAATGAAACCTGCCGATGGAGGCTGGCGATGGAAGGAAGCGGGAACGACGACGCAATGCTTTTCGCAATCCCTTCCGTTGTTTGAACAATACACGCCGCACCCTTCCGGCTTGTCGCATCGTGATCAGATTCCGAATGCTGCAAGCGCGTTAAACTGGCTGCAGGCTTTTAGGAATCCAGCCGGCGATATCCTATGCGGGAAATTTTCTACCGGCGAACAATTCACCGGCTCATTCAACGCCGGCAATCCGGTGTTCTCGCCTTATAGCAATCCCAACACGAACACGTGGAGCAATCAACCAACTGACTTCTCCGTCGAGATTCTCAATCAGTCCAATGGAGTCCTGACGATCAGATACAATGCTGACCCTTTGAATGCCGCACCTGCACGGAGATATCTCGGAAAGAATCCAACCGTTACAGTTCCACCTCGGGGTTCGATTGCACTTGCCTGGGGCAATCAATGGAATCACGAAGGGCAACCGCTTGAACCGGATGTTTCAACGGGCGAGCTTCAACAGAAGATTGGTAACGCCGAAGTCTGGGCAACAGTATATCAGGGTCCGGCAACCACGTGGGATGACGCGAGCATTCCATATGATTCGAGCGGGACTATTCCGCTTTGTTTTCGGGCGAGGGTTCGCGATACACAGGGAAAATATTCTGCATGGTCGAATACGTTCTACACAAAAGTTCTTACATCAAACGGCATTGAGCAAACGGCGGGCAATGCAGCCCCGGCATATTTCGTTCTCGGAGATAATTACCCGAATCCCTTTAATCCGGCTACAATAATTACATATCAAATTCCAGTAGTAAGTCGTGTAACATTGAAAGTATTCGATATTCTTGGCAGGGAAGTCGCAGAGCTCGTCAACGGCATTGAAGGGCCGGGCTACAAAAGGATTACGTTTGACGCATCACGGTACGCAGAGATCTCGAGTGGAGTATTCTTCTACCGGCTTACTGCCGGGACGTGTGTGCAAACGAAAAAAGGAATTCTGCTGCGCTAATCCAAATTTGTATGACGTGCCCAAAGGTCGTCGGACTGTTGACGGGTTTTTTCCATCAGGATCAGAACAATAATATCGAACATCACCTGAAGTGATTGCTCAAACAGTGTAGCCATTGGCTGCATTGATTCTTCATCCTTCCTCCCTCCGAACTTGGTCGGCGCATCAAGTACAATAATCGAGTCAGCAAGTTTTCCCAACCGCGACGAAGGGCTGGCT
Organism: Bacteroidota bacterium; assembly: GCA_046597825.1. Lineage (GTDB taxonomy): Bacteria > Bacteroidota > Ignavibacteria > UBA10030 > UBA6906 > CAADGV01. Next base: position 7,650 of record JBKJJX010000174.1, read on the forward strand.
GTAATCACCACAACATTGGTTCCTTTTTTCTTACCGAGAGCAGCAACATCATAGACGGTCTGCGTTTCGCCGGAGCTTGATCCCACAATCAACAGATCTCCTTTGTCGACCGGTGGAATCGTCGAATCGCCGACGGTGAATGCTGTTTTGCCGAGATGGCCGAGTCGCATTGCAAAGCCGCTGCACGCAAGGCCAACTCTTCCGGCGCCACAGAGAACAATATGCCGCGCATCCAGAATGGATTGGACGAGCCGGACAATTTGCTGCTCTTCAATCCGACCCAGAACACGTTCAATTTCAGAAGTTACTTTTGGGACACGCTCATGAAACACTGAAAGCTCCTGCAAATGCGAGGCTTACTATTTATCCGGTTCAAAATCCAGCACGACCGAGTTCATGCAAAATCGCTTTCCGGTTGGGGGCGGACCGTCATCAAAAAGGTGGCCGAGATGCGACCGGCAGCGGCCACACAGGACTTCAGTGCGGTTCATCCCGTACGATGAATCAGCTTCGTAGATGACACCGTCTTTTCTGATTGTCTCAAAAAAGCTTGGCCACCCGCAACTGCTTGCAAACTTCGCATCGGAACGGAACAACGCATTGCCGCACGCTGCACAATAGTATGTGCCGAGACCTTCATAGTCCCAATACTTTCCCGTGAACGCACGCTCCGTTCCTTTCCCCCGTGCTACGGTGTAGACAGAATCAGGCAGAATTTTCTTCCATTCGGAATCCGGAAGATTGAGCATCGTCGTATCGGTGCGCGAGTAGTACGGATTCATAAGCTTTGGCTGGCAATTAAGATTGAATGCAATAAGAATGACTATAAGGTATTTCATCTTGTTCAAGAGTACATATCCGTTGGCGCAAAGTCAACAGGCGAGTAGTGTCTCAGTTTGGAAGTACACGTCATTCCGAAATGTTCTTATTCGGAATCCGAACCAGGGACGAGCTTGAAAGGATGATGAAAAAGATCACTTCAGCATGACATGGATTGCGTGGACTTAGCTTGATTTGAATCTGAGACATTACCAACAGGCTGTGACAGTTGCTCGCAGCTGGAAATTTCTACATCTTCAGTGAGCCTTTCTCGAATCGAATCCAATCAAATACATTACCGGGACACATCCATGAACACTTCGAAGCCGCTCCGCATATGGCACGTAGGAAATTGGTGCATACAACTCGGCCAGACGTACATCGAATCTCCGTTCAAGTCCGAGAAGAAAGATGTGGAGATGTTGAACTACGCCAAACCCTTCGTTGATGCACTGCGTACAATACCCCACGCTGAAGTACTATCACAGCCGTCATGGGAATTGTACCACATGTCGCCTGAAGAATTCGACGAACGGCTGCGCTGGGCGACAACGATTGTGTTTGCTGACGTAGAAACAAAGTGCCTGATGCTGCATCCGGATTTTTTCAAGCGTGAGGCATGGGGAGAAAAGCCTGTGACGTTCCCCGACCGGTTCGATATTCTGTTGGATTGGATTGCAAAGGGCGGGCATTTTCATATGAACGGCGGATGGTACAGTTTCGGCGGTGAGTTGGGTAAAGGCGGGTGGGGACGGTCAAGGTTGCACGATGCACTGCCTGTTGTGTGCCTTCCGCATGATGATCTTATCGAATCGACCTCAGGATTTGAAGTCCGTTGTTCGATGCCGGATCATGCTCTCATCAAAGACATCGACTGGTCAACACTGCCGGCGCTGCTCGGCTTTAACGAAACGCAACGCAGAGACGGATGCGATGTAATAGTTGAGATTCAAAACCAGGGAGAATGGTATCCTCTTCTTGCAGAGCGCAGGTACAAAGCCGGGCGGGTAACTTGCTGGACGAGTGGGGCGAGTCCGCACTGGGGAATAAACTTTATGAAGTGGAAACAGTACGGGCAATTCTGGAAGCAACTATTTTCAGAATGAAATCTTGCCATCAGCTGACATCGCAGTCGCAGATTTCCAGAGAGGCTTTCCCTTATAGTTTAGATAGGTAGCATCCACAACACTGAAAATACCGGTGCCATCACCCTGCAGTTTGACCAGTACGAACATTCCATCTGTCTCCATTGTCCCGTCAGAATACTTTCCATTTGTAAAATACAGATGGTCGGCAGAGGCGGAGGACTTCACAACAAAATGTCTCGGTGAAATCTTTTCGGCAAAAATATTCTCTGACGGGTTCAGGAACGGTGCAAGCAAGATGGGAAACTGCGGTGCGGAACCTTCAACGCTCGTCTGATCGAATCTGATCCAACCGATCTCTTCCACCTTACCGGGAATTCGTTCTTTCGTACTTGCAGCCATTCCTCTCCCTGTCCTCGTGCGGAAATCCTGACCGACCGGCATGATGCGAAGTCCGGGAGATGATGCGCTGACAAATCCACTGCCTGATGGGACGAGTGTTTCGGGAGAATGAAAATACCACGAAAGTGTGTCTCCACCACGCTCGCAAAACAATTCGTCAAGAATGAACCAGTACGACGGCTTGACAAACGCAATCTCGCGCCGGTTCATAATTCCGAAGCGACGGTACCCGCGATGCTCTCCCGAGAAATAATCCAACGAGCGCGTCGATCCCCATTTGATGTTTTCTCCCTTCACTCCAACCCGCTCGATGTTGCTGTCGTTAACGGCAACCATGTTGTGAGCTTTCGTCGATCGATACCACGGATTGTAAAGCGGGTCGTCATACGTCAGCCCGATTCCGGCATCGATTGCCAGAGGCTTACCGTACGCGTACAATTCAAAATCGAGAAGATCAAAATGAGAATGGAATCCCGCTTCAGGACCGTAGTTCACAGTCATGTACAATGCATCAGGCGTCCAATCAGTACGCATGACTGAAAACCCGGACTCCGGCATATGCCGGGATGTATAAACCGGCAGCGCTTCTTTTCGTTTTCTTTTCTCAGCGAACAGATTTCTGAGAACGGAGTACACGACCGGCTTTCCAAAAGATTCAGCGCCGTCGCGTAAAATCTTTAGCGGGAAAAGTCCGCGGTGGCTGTCGTTGATTGCAGGTATCTCGCCCGTCGGCGCCAGCATCGTAATCCACCAGTCTATGGTTCGTCCGATGGAGGCCCGAATCTTTGCTTTGATATCCTTCCGGACTTTGTATGTGCCCAGGAGATAATGCAGGTTGCGGAAGCTGAGATATGTCGCCTGCGTGTAATTGCGGGGACAACGCTCCGAGTGTCCGCCATCGGAAAAAAAATCCTTTTCCAAATGTTCTGTCATTCGCTGAAGGCCGATACGAAGCCATTCAGACGATTCGCGGAATTCCGGAAACACGAGAGCAAGTTGAACAAGCATGTACGAGCCGTGTATCTGCCAGTTGCCGGGACGATATCCCTCCCAGCGTTGTAATTCATATAACCATCGTCCCGCTGCGAGTACAGTTTTTAACATCCGCTCGTGGGTCTCCGCAGTTCTTGTGTTATTCGACAGCAAATAGTTTTCGATGAACATCCTGTTGCGGACCCCGGGCCCAAGTTCATAATACACCACATCAAGATCGGGAATTGTTGAGACGATGGAATTCCGCTGCTCATACCAGGTATTAAAGAGTTCGTCAAATTTTGCAGTATACTTCTGATCCCCGGTCAGCTCTGCTGCCATGATGAGCGGACGGGACCAGATCCAATAATGGAAGCCGTATTTGCCGGACTGCCCGACTTCTCTGTTGAAATCCACTTTGTCACCGAATGCTATCACATAATCTCCCCACGTCCGGATAATATTGTTCATCATCATTCCGGCTCGGGCGAGAATCGAATCCCGTTCTTCAAAGGAGTCGTGCATTGCTTTACGAAAGGCCGGAACATCAGTCAGCATTTCAGTGTCGATCAAAAGGTGATCAGTCTGAGAAACGTAGCGCGGCTGCTTTTTTGTTTTCCAATAGCCGGCCCAGACTTCTGCAGCGTTCTGATAATTGCCGCTACGGACAAATCCATTTACTTTCTCCAAACCAGGGTGTGCAAGATCGAGGGAAATCCAAAGATCAGGATCACTTATCTCATGGATTCGCTGTTTCACATACGATGGATCTTTCAGGCGAGAACTATCCGAATAAGAATGCTGGGAGAATGAACAAGGATTCGATATGAGTAGCAACGCGATGAAAGAGATTGCGCTGAGAGTTTTTGAAGTGCATATCATAACGAACCGTCAGAGGGAAAAGAGAAATCGAAGGCAAGTGCTGAAAGAATAAAGGAAGAGTTGTGCAAATAAAAAA
>JBKJJX010000285.1:0-6647 GCA_046597825.1 Bacteroidota bacterium
TGATCATAGCCGCTTTCAGTTTGGCTATCTTCGGTGGCTGCAACAGCGACTCGGCGTCGCTCGTAACACCCTCACCCAGCAACAATGCGCCGGATTTTGTAAAGCTGCCCCAGCACCTGGACAAATCGCTGTCGAAGGTAGTGTCCGTAACAAAATTCCTTACGGCTGCTCAGGGCGGTACTATTAGCCTCGTGAGCAACTATAAGGCGGCACCTGATAGTCATCAGGTTAACATTCAAGTTACCCTGGATGTGAAACCGGGGGACCTGCCGTATGATGCATCATTAACGATTACACTTGATGATGTTCTCTTTCTCACGAATGTCGATATGACGTTTGGCCCGCACGGAATTGTCTTCAATACTCCAGTCAAGCTTTCTGCGAATGCATCGGGCCTTGATGGCGGGACAACCGTGAAATCTCTGAAGCTCTATTACATCGATAATGGAACTTGGGTGCAAATGACAGGTTCTAATGGAGTTCTCTCAGGCGGTGTACTTGACGCGCAAGGAAAGCTGCCGCACTTTTCACAGTATGCTTTTGGACGAGTAACTGATTAACCAAGGCTAAGCAACGAACTCCATCAATTCACATCGGAAGGATTATTATGAAAAAAACACTCGTTACGATAATGGGCTTGGCGGCATTCAGCCTGGGAATATTCAGCGGCTGCACGGATGGCGGAAATACTCCCGTTAGTACTAACGACGGTACGAAGTCTCCTGTCTTCGTGAGATTACCGGAACGTCTGGACAAGAACGTTGAGAAAGTTGTCACGGCAACAAAATTCATTTATGCGGCCCAGGGTGGAACTTTGCAGTTGCGTGATACCTATCGCGCAGCCCCTGACAGCCATCTCGTAATCATCAATATATCTCTCTCATTTCAACCGGGTGATCTTCCTTACGACGCTTCGTTGTCTATCACGATTGATGACGTTCTCTTTCTTGCCGACGTAGACCTGACATTCGGTCCGCATGGCATCGTCTTCAACCGTCCGGCGAGATTGACCGTGATGGCAACAGGGCTTGATCTTGATATCAACACAACGCGGCAATTGAAACTGTACTACAATGCCAACGGTGTGTGGACGCTGATGCAGGGTGGCGGTGTGTATTTTGCCGGCTCCGGGACTTTAGGGGCGCAGGGGTTGTTGCCTCACTTTTCGCAATATGCATTTGGCCGGGTTGAAGACTAGCAGTCGTTTATGATGGAATAGTATTCCTAAACAACGATCACGATCTCACAAACAGGTTCTTTTAAATGAAAACGGATAGTCTAACTGCGGAAATAGTAAGTCTGGTGAAAACCTACTGTAAGCCCGCAGTTGTGTCGGCTCTCGTGAAGGAACTAAAGAATGCAAACGCGTTCGAACGAAAGCTGACAAAAACTGTAGGCGGATCGGGGAAGGAAGAATTTTCCCTTGCAGAGAACGATACACTGGACCATCTTCTTACATTATGCCATTCCGAGTTATCAGAACAAGACAATGTTAATGTCACTCTCGGAATCGGCGATATTTTCAGGAACCATGGCGAGCTGACGCATGCAGAAGAGATGTACTCCATTGCAATTGCGTCTGCAGAAGAAGCGGAAGACGAAGGACTTGTGGCGGAAGGATATTTAAGAAGGGGCGATGTCTTCTCGCGCCAGGGTAAATGGGAAGTGTGTGAAAACGATCTGGAGCAAAGCCGGAAGATTTATCGTAAGCTCAACGAGCATGTTTCCGTTGGCCGGATCGATAACATTGCCGGAACAAACTATGCAATCCAGGGAAGAATGAAACAGGCGCAAACATATTATCGCCGGGCATTGGGCTCATTTGAACGATTCAATGATGTACGGATGACCGGCACAGTGCTGATGAACCTGGGAATTGTGTATAACATTCTCGGGGAATATGACGAAGCTCTTTCTCAATATCAGCGGGCACTCTCCTTTTTTGAGAAAGTAGGAGACCTTCAACGGATGGCAGAGCTTCATCACAATATGGGAATGTCGTACCTCTTCAAAGGCGAGTACAAAAAGTCGCTGTCGGAATTTAACCGCGTGAGCGCTCTGGTGAATGCAACGTCGAACGTAAATCTGTCCGGCCTGGCAACACTGGGGAAGGCAAACGCCTGCCTTTACATGAAGGATCTGCGCATGGCGTTGAGTTTTGTCCATCATGCGCTTGCTTGCTTCACTGCATCCAACGACCGGCTGAGTATTGCCGACTGCTATAAAGTAAAAGGCATGATTCACCGTGAGATGAAGAAGTTCAGTTTTGCATCCTCGTATTTTCAAACGAGTTTGCGGATGAACATCGAGCTCAAGAACCAGTTGAATACCGGCGAAACATTTTACGAGTTGGGTGTGCTTGAAGTAATGAAGAAGCAGCCGGCGGAAGCGAAGAAGGCGTTCGGACGGGCAATCGAGTGTTTCAAAGCGGTTGGGGCTAGGCAAGATGTTGAACGTGCCGAGAAGATGTTGAATACAATTAAGACAGCGAGGAAGTAACAAGTTTCTAGCGGGCAATAACCGGTATCCATCTACGTTTTACAACCGAAGGGCGCTGTGTGCGCCCTTCGGTTTTTTTTGTAGGGGGATAAGAAAGTGCACGATGTAAATTGTACAAATGAAAAGGAAATATTTACTTCTAATGGTATTCCAGAGAGGGGAGGACTCATCAGGACGGTTGCTTCATAAAATCTTCGCTCAAAAAACCTTTGATACGTGGCTTCTGTCATCGGGGCTCAGATCACAAGTGTAAAGCATGTATGGCATAGGGTTGGTACGAGAGTTTAGAGGAATATCAGTGTGCAGTTGATCCCCGTGCGGCCAGATTTCAAAAAATGTTCCCCTTTGTTTTATTCAGGTTTTTTTTCCGGAGATCAGACTATGGACATACGAGGAATGTTAGGAGTTGTTCTTCTCCTCGCCTTGGTCCTGGGCGTATGGGGATGCCAAGATGAAGCTGCAACCACACCGGGAACACAATCCGGAACCGACCAGAACTCAGCGTTTGTAAAATCAACGGACACTATTCTTCCGGATTCTCTTCTCGGGGTCGACATAAAATTGATTCTGCCGTTGGTTGGCGGGACGCTGAATGTCCGTACGTGTTCGCTCGACATTCCGGCCGGCGCACTGCTCGCGCCGCTGACACTTAGGTTTGAATTGGTCTCGAATCCGCCTCCCAAGGGACTTAACGACCCTTGCGATCGGTTATTTAATTTCGGACCCGATCTTACCGTCTTCGAGAAAACATGTATTCTGACTGTTCCGTTTGACGAACTTGCGTTGAGCCAGAGAGACCCAAGCAAATATGCTTGCTACTATTACAATGAAGCCCGTCGCCGGTTCGAGATTCAGCCGACAACGGTGGATATGGCGAAACGGCGTTATCTGGTCAGGATTAAACATTTTTCCCAGTATGCATTTGGAAGAGTTGACGAGTAATCGGGCAAATGAGGTAGTACGGTAGATAATAACATCCCTGTAAAAGGCATATGAACTTCGACGATCTGATAAATAAAAATTTTTCTGATTCTGCTTTCGATGTTATGGAAGAGCATCCGGCAAAGGTCCAGGATCTGGATACGATTCTTGCCATCGTCCGGAAAATAAATACGTCACTTCGTTTGACGGACGTTCTTGAATTGGTGACTGATGAAGCGATTCGTATCGCGAAGGCGGAACGGGGTTTTCTGATGCTTGCCAACAACGATTCGAAATTGGAATTCGTAATCGGCCGCAACGCTCAAGGAGAGTCGATAAAGGCGGAAAGTTTCCAGATGAGCTCGAGCGTTCTGGAGGATGTATTTGCAACAGGGGAATCACTGTGCATCGAAAATGCGCTGAATGATGAACGCTTCGAACGCCGGCAGAGCATCATGACGCTCGAACTTCAAACCATCATTTGTAGTCCGTTGCACACACGCGACGAGAAGATCGGCGTCATTTACGTGGACAGTAAATATATCCAGGCGGTTGATAAGGCCGAGATTCTCAGTGTATTCGAAATTCTTGCCGGACAAGCGGCTATCGCCATCAAGAACGCCCGGCTTTACGAAAATCTGAAACACGCGTACGAAGAACTGAAACAGGCAAACCAGCACATCATTCAGTCCGAGCGTATGGCGATGAAAGGCGAACTGGCGGCTGAGGTGAGCCACGAGTTAAAGAACCTGGTCGCAGTTGTTTTGCTAAACCTGGAACTGATGCAACGGAAAGCCGGCAAAGTGTCGGCGGAAGAAATCAGCGCCATCATCGACAAAACAATTGGCGGTGCCCGGAAAATTGAAGGATTCTCTAGAAACTTACTTTCACGCAGCAGGGCCGGCGCAAAACTGGTCCCGAGCAGCCTGAATAAAATCACAGGCGACTTTGTCGACTTCGTGAAATTCCTTCCGAAATTCAAACGTAATGCCGTAGTGGCCGATCTAGCAGCAGATCTCCCGATAGTGAATCTTGATATCGATCAGATACAGCAAGTGTTGCTGAATCTCGTGAATAATAGTATTGAAGCCTGTTCGACTGCTGCTATTGAGTTGAAAACTGAACGTGATCCGGACGGGAAAACCGTATGTTTGACATTGAAGGATAACGGTCCGGGTATTGACGAAGATATTCTTTCGCGTTTGTTCAACGAAAAAGTAACAACAAAAATTGATGGTCATGGGTACGGGCTGCCTATATGCAGGCAGATAATTGAAGGACACGGCGGGACGATTGGTGTCACGTCAAAAAAAGGAGAGGGAGTACAATTTCTGATGAGATTCCCGGTCTCAGCAGAGCGTACAGTGAGCACGAAAACAAATTAGTTCGTAAATCAAACTCTGAAAACACATGACTTTGGAAAATCAATCTCTCTTGGAAACAGTTGTTGTCTGTGAAGCAGGGCCGGTTCGGGAACACAATGAAGACCGTGTTGCGATAGTTGATACGTCGGTTCTTGGCAATGTGGATAAGGGCATTGTATTAGTAGTAGCCGATGGCATGGGCGGCCTCGATGCCGGTGAAGTAGCAAGCAGCATTGTCGCCGAAGAACTTCCTCATCTCTTCCTTAATTCGAAAATCTCCAATTGTGTCGAATCGCTGATTCAGGCAGTCGCCGATGTAAACAAGAATGTGTATGAAGCGGCCGCACAGCTTCCATCTCGCAGGGGTATGGGAACCACGGTTGTTGCCTCAGTTGTCGTGAACGAATGTGTTATTACCGTGAATGTTGGCGATAGTCGCGCATATTTACTGAGGAACGGTGAACTTCGCCAAGTTAGCAAGGACCATTCCTTGAAAAGGAATTACTTTGGAATGTTCGGCAGCAAATACCGTGAAAATCTTTCACACGTCCTTACGCAGGCAATTGGCCCTCAGCCGTCAGTCACGCCCCATGTCAATGTCACGAGAGTTCAAAAGGACGACATTCTTCTATTGTGTTCCGATGGACTCACTTCCGTGCTTTCAGACGAAGAGATAAAGGATGTTCTGGTGACTGCACCGTTTAAGCAGTCCGCAGAAAAACTTTTCGATCTCGTTTTGCAGCGGAAGGGTGATGATAACGTGAGCATCATCGTGTCGAAGGTGATGGAGACGAGACCATCCGGATGTGGCGCTAATCGATTGTAATAATCTGATTCTATCCTTGTAACATTTTGATGCAAGCGTTTCATAAGCTGAATCAAAATGATGCACAGAGGATTTAACTCACGACTATCCTGCGGTTCCTTTCTCACTGTTTCGAGCACTTTTCTCATGTAACCTTTCTTTTGTAACTCTGGCATGAACGTTGAAAGAGTTTAAGCGGTAACGCGGCTTCTTTCTCATGCAGATCCAACCAGAAATACCGTTCCGATTCTGTTACTCATATAAGTTAGATTGGAAATTGAATTGATTCGCTGACTCTTGCGATGAAATAAAGAATCTAAGAGTTAAGAGCGGCTCTGTGTTCTTCTTAAGAAAATTTATGACTCATGTAAGCGCCGGGAAATTTTGTTTCTGTGAGGGCGTGGCAGGCGGGAGCAACAATGCCAAAGCACTTACACGAGGAAAGCTCCACGGCGAACGCAGCGCTTCAGGGGAGGCGCTGATTCGTCGTGGAGATGTTATTATTGCTTTGCACAAGGTTTCCCAAGAGAATTATTGCGTGTCTTCGACCCGATAGTCCTTTTAGAATTTATGACAAGCATTCCTATTAGCTCCACCCTGATCTTTTCAATCTAACCATACTTAACAAAGGAGTAATCGACGAATGAACTTCGACGACCTCGTAAAGCAACGATTCAGAGTCGAGGAAAGCGTCGAAACTGCAACAACGGAAGACCACGGTGCAGGAAGGAATTTCGAAACTTTATTAAACATCGTCAGAAAGATTAACACCTCACTGGTGCTTTCGGATGTTCTGGAACTCGTGACGGATCAAGCTATTCGCATCGCACGAGCTGAACGCGGGTTTGTGATGCTTGCCGACCCACAGGGGAAACTTCAGTTTGTTGTGGGGAGGAACAGCACCGGTCAGACGATCAGGGCTGAAAGCTTCCAAGTGAGCTCAAGTGTTCTCGAAGACGTTTTTAATACCGGCGAATCGAGCTGTATCGAAAATGCCCTTGCGGATGAACGGTTCGAACACCGCCAAAGTATTATGAGCCTTGAATTGGAGACAATCA
>JBKJJX010000345.1:0-16765 GCA_046597825.1 Bacteroidota bacterium
CTTTGGATATTTCAGAAGGTTTCGTCTCCTTTTCTCCCCGTCCGAGGGAAACTGGAACGTCGTCCTTCCCCAAGCCCTGGTCATGTTCCTCCAGCGAAATGGCTTTCAAATCGAAGCTATCAAATACACATCCATTTATTTTGAAGACTATCTCCTTCTCCCCGTCGCCCTGTTGATCTACCCGTTCCTCGCCTTTAACCTTCTGCGCTATAGAAGTGAGATTCCTTTGAAAGTTCGTTTTCAGATATTCCCCTTCAAAATGTTATTAGCCCGTCATTACGTGATGATCGCCAAGAAAATTTAGTGCCTTCTTAATTTTATTTAAGCTGCATTTTCGACCCTCGCTATCTTGCGCAACTCACGCCTTTTCCGTATCTTTTGTTCACTCTAAAATCGGTTCTGCTGTGGGTAGATGTCTCCCCTGCTGCAAATCCCGTTGACCTAACTTAGCTTATTGGCCTAATGAGTCATAACGATCTTAAGGTGTTCTCAGGACGGTCGAATCGTCCGCTTGCCGAGAAGATTGCAGAAGAGTTAGGCAAGCCGCTTGGCCAATGCGAAATTCAGGATTTCAGCGACGGCGAAACGTGGGTAAAGTACAGCGAGAATGTTCGTGGCTGCGATGTGTTTATTGTCCAGTCCACAAATCCGCCTGCTGAGAATCTGATGGAGTTGCTCATCATGATTGATGCAGCGAAGAGGGCATCGGCAAACAAAATCGCAGCGGTTATCCCCTACTTCGGATACGCCCGGCAAGATCGCAAAGACCAGCCGCGTGTTTCCATTACGGCGAAGCTGGCTGCAAACCTGATTACGGTCGCGGGCGCTGACAGAGTGATTACGATGGATTTGCATGCACCGCAAATTCAGGGATTCTTTGACATACCGGTTGACCATTTGTATTCATCGGCGGTTCTTGTCAAACACTTCAAGGACAATCCGATTCCAAATCTGGCAATCGCATCGCCGGATGTCGGCGGAATCAAAATGGCACGTGCGTATGCCAAGCGCCTCGAAGCGGAACTTGTTGTCATCGACAAACGGCGCCCAAAGGCGAATGTTGCCGAGATCATGAATATTATCGGCGACGTTAAGGACAAAAATATTCTGATCGTCGATGATCTGATCGATACGGCGGGGACATTGGTAAACGCTGTCGATGCATTACAAAAAGCCGGAGCAAAGGATGTCTATGCAGCGGCAACTCATGCAGTATTGTCGGGAACTGCCATGGAGCGCATCGAGAAATCGAATTTGAAAAAACTTGTTGTTACGGATTCCATTCCGTTGCGCGAATCGTCATCAAAAATTGAATTGGAATCTATTGCACAGTTATTCGCAGAGGCGATAAAAAGAACGTTTAAGCATTTATCAATCAGCTCCCTGTTCGATATCGACAAAGGGTGATCGGGAGTCCGAATCTACTATCCATTAGTTTTGTAAAGGAGTTATATGTCAGAAATTATCTTGAATGCCGAACCGCGGACGATAACCGGAAAGAAATCGAAACGCATCCGGCTTGAAGGGAAAGTTCCGGGCGTGTATTACGCTCGCGGCGAGAAGAATATCCCGATTCAGGTCGAGAAGCTGAGCCTCGATCCGCTTATCTACACATCCGAAACACACGTGATAAACCTGCGTGTCGGTGAGATCGTGAAGAAAGCAATTTTGCGTGACCTCCAGTTCGATCCTGTCAGTGATCGTGCAATCCACTTCGACCTTCAAGGTCTTCGTGAGGACGAAGAAATCACTCTAGACGTTCCCGTCGTTTTGACCGGCGGAATACCGGCTGGCGTTCGCGACGGCGGTTTGCTGCAACATATGATGCACAAGATCAAGATCTCTTGTCTGCCGAAGAATATTCCCGGCAAGGTCGAGGTGAATGTCTCCACTCTTGCGATCCATCAGACAATCCATGTGAAGGATCTGAATATTCCTGATGTCACGATCCTCGACGCACCGGAAGATCCGGTTGTTTCCGTTGTTCCGCCGACAGTAATCAAAGAAGCGGAACCGACAGCAGTGGCAGCCGATGCAGCAAAAGAACCGGAAGTTGTTGGCAAGGGCAAGAAGCCTGAGGAAGGCGCTGAGGGCGAGGCAAAGGCTGACGCGAAGGTCGAAGCCAAGCCGGCCGAAAAGAAGAAGTAATCTTCCAGGGTGTGCAGGATCGAAAACTCTTCCATCATTGTGGTTGGCCTGGGAAATCCGGGGCGTGAATACGAAAGCACCCGACACAATATTGGATTCATGGTTCTCGATGAAGTAAGCAGACGAATGAAGTGTTTCTGGAAGCCGGGTAAAGGCGAGTACGAGTTCACCTCAAAAGTTGCAGGCAATACCACTGTTGTTCTTGTCAAGCCGCTGACGTACATGAACAACAGCGGCGAAGCTGTTCTCGAAGTTCTGAAAAAGTACCCGACCCCGCTTCGAAATGTACTTGCAGTCGCTGATGATTTTACATTGAGTCTGGGCACGATTAGGGTGCGCACAAAGGGTAGCGACGGCGGGCATAACGGTTTGCGATCACTGATATATCATCTCAACTCGAATGAGTTTCCGAGAATCAGATGCGGGATAAAGCGCGAATCAATGCCGCCAAAACATGAGATGTCTGATTTTGTCCTCTCTCCTTTTGACAAGGAAGAGAAAAAGTTAGTAGAGAAAATGGTTTCCGATGCCGCAGATAGTGTTGAGAGGTTTTTGAACTCCGGCATCGGGCAAGCAATGAATGTATTTAACAAGCAGGGCCCTTCTGATTCAGTTGTCAATGAAGATAGTCTAAATTGACAATCGCCAATTAGGAACCCTCTACTCTTCAGTTCGTTTTCGATGTGTCTCTCCGACATTGCCGAAACGAGTATTGAAGGGTCAATCTAAACAATCCCGCGCAGGCGGGGATATACTTAGACGTCCAAAGGGAGGTGACATAATGGACCAACATCGCACGTACGAAACTACCGTTATCATCAACGCGTCGCTGGATGACACACAAGTTGAAAGTGTCATCACGCGCATTTCGGAGACGATAACAAAAAACGGCGGCAACATTGTTGCTTTGAACAAGTGGGGACGCAAACGCCTCGCGTATCAAATCAATAAGAAGACCAACGGGTATTATGTGAATATTGAATTCACGGGACCTGCGGCAATGATTGCACTACTCGAGCGTTCGTATCAACTCGACGAAATGGTTCTCCGCTATCTTACAATCGTTTTGAGTTCGAACGCATTAGCCGCAAAGAAAGCGGCGGCCGCGGCTGCAGCAGCAGTTGTGCCGGAAGCTCCGGCGACAGTGCCGACACGCGAGCCATTGTTCAGCGAAACAGACGGAAAGAAATAATTCTTAATCGGCTGAGAGAGCCTCAACCATAAGGTTTGTAAAAGGAGAATACCGTGTTCAACAGTCCACGTAAACCGCGTCGTGAAAAAGAAGGCCAGATGCCGCGTAAAAAGCGCACCTGTAAATTCTGCGACGCAAAAGAAAATTACATCGACTACAAAGACGAAAAGCGGCTGCAACGTTTCACGACCGAGCAGGGGAAAATTATTCCGAAACGCATTACCGGCACATGCGCAAAACACCAGCGTCAGCTTGTAACGGCGCTCAAACGCGCACGGCATCTTGCGTTGCTGCCGTTTGTGTCCGACGCAGTTCGTTAACTAAATCAAAAACATTCGTCACCCTGAGGATGAAGGCATGGAACCATACCATAGTCTTCTATTCACAATGAGGAACAGTTATGAAAGTCATCTTACGTAAGAATCATGAAAAGCTCGGCAACATCGGCGATGTGGTCGAAGTAAAAGATGGATATGCCCGTAACCATCTTCTGCCGCGCAATATCGCATTCCCTGCCACCAAGGGAGCGGTTGCGGCGCTTGATGAGGAAAAGAAACAAGCAGAACGTCGCGTTACAAAAGACCTGAAAGGCAGCGAGAAAATAGCCGCCGATCTGGAGAAGGTCTCGATCACACTCCAGATGAAGGTTGGCGAAGACGAGAAACTTTTCGGCTCGGTAACATCGCAGATGATTGCTGATGCGCTCAAAGATCAAGGCTTCACCATTGATAAGCGTATCATAGATCTTGAAGAACCGATCAAAGCTCTCGGCATTTATGATGTGACTGTAAAGCTGCATCAAAATGTCAACGCCAAAGTAAAAGTCTGGGTGGTGCGGGAGTAATTCACACACCACAGCCGACACAAAAACAAACGTCTGCCATACATATCAGTTGGCAGACGTTTGTTTTTTCGGACAACATCGTTCCAAGTCCTGTCATTGAGAAAAATAAATGTATTGCCCACATCTCAAATGCGAAAACGCTATGGCGATAGGGTACGCTCTACGCAAGAGTTAGACGCCGTAGATTTATTCAACAGGATTCGAAGGCGGCTCCATATGTATTCAATATGCCATCCCCTTGCTTTTCCCTTCCAAAGACCCTATTTTGAATTAGGTACTGTTGCAATAACGAACAGTTTGAAATCATGAACACATCGGCTTCAGTAACGGGTCGATTTTTTTTTGCTCCTTACTTTCCTTCACAAATCATACTGAGATGAGGCATGGGACAGACAGTCAAAACGCTTGAAGACGTTACGATCCGTTTCGCCGGCGATTCGGGAGACGGAATGCAACTTACAGGTACACAATTTACCAACACAGCCGCCGTCCTTGGCAACGATCTGAGCACACTCCCCGATTATCCCGCAGAGATACGCGCACCGGCAGGAACCACGTATGGTGTCAGTGGATTTCAGGTACACTTCGGAAGCACAGAAGTTCTTACGCCCGGCGATTCATGCGATGTTCTTGTTGCAATGAACCCGGCAGCGCTTATAACAAACGTCAATGTTCTGCGCGAAGGCGGCACGATTATCGTCAATGAAGATTCGTTCAACGACAAGAATTTCAAGCTCGCAGGCATTACATCGAATCCGCTCGAAGACGGCACGGTAAGCCGCTATCAGGTGTTCAGAGTTCCAATCACCAAGATGACGGCAAATGCAATCGCCGACATGAACCTTTCGACGAAGTTTGTTGACAAAACAAAAAACTTTTTTGCGCTTGGATTGATGTATTGGATGTACAACCGCCCGCTCGATCAATCCATCAGATACATAAAAGAAAAATTCGGCAAGGATCCGCAGGTGGTTGAAGCGAATACACGTGTGCTCCATGCCGGTTACAACTACGGCGACACTGTAGAAATTTTTACGACACGCTATGAAGTAAAACCTGCAAAACTTCCGCCCGGAAAATACCGGAACATTATGGGCAACACCGCATCCGCAATTGGTCTCGTTGCCGCGGCGCAAAAAGCCGGGTTGGAATTATTCCTCGGCAGCTACCCCATCACGCCGGCAAGCGATATCCTTCATGAGCTTTCCAAACTGAAACAGTATGATGTAAAAACATTTCAGGCAGAAGATGAAATCGCTGCGATCTGCTCGGCAATCGGAGCTTCGTACGCAGGAGCGTTGGGAGTTACAACCACGAGCGGCCCCGGCTTGGCATTGAAGACCGAAGCATTGGGGCTTGCGATCATGCTCGAGCTTCCCCTTGTTGTCATCGATGTGCAACGCGGCGGTCCCAGCACAGGACTTCCGACGAAAACGGAGCAGGCTGATTTGTTACAGGCAGTACAAGGCAGAAACGGCGAATCTCCACTTTGCGTTATTGCAGCTTCGACTCCGGCTGATTGCTTCAACACAGCATATGAAGCAGCACGGATTGCGGTGAAGTACATGACGCCGGTAATTTGCCTTACGGATGGTTACGTCGCAAATGGCGCTGAGCCATGGCTCGTTCCAAACGCAGATGAGTTGGCAGAAATTCCGGTTACGTTCGCGAAGGATCCGGCAACCTTCCAACCATATTCACGTGATGAAAAAACTCTTTCACGTCCATGGGCAATTCCGGGAACACCCGGCCTCGAACATCGAATCGGAGGTTTGGAGAAGCAGCACATCACCGGAAATATCAATTACGAACCAGACAATCATGATTTTATGGTGAAGTTGCGTGCGGAAAAAATCGAACGTATCGCGAATGACATCCCACTACAAACCATTGAAGGCGATGCAGAAGGCGATTTGCTTGTGCTTGGATGGGGCAGCACATATGGCTCAATCAAGTCGGCAGTATCCGAAGCGCGGTCAAAAGGACATTCCGTGTCGCAGGCACATCTGCGTTACGTCAATCCATTCCCGAAAAACCTCGGGGAAATCCTGTACAAGTTTAAGAACGTTTTGATCCCCGAAATTAACAACGGTCAGCTTATTAAATTGATTCGGGCTAAATATCTCGTGCCGGCGATTGGCTATAATGTTATAAAAGGATTGCCGCTTCGCTCGGAAGAAATGGAACAGAAAATTTATTCAATCCTCGGAGGCACCAATGCCTGATACACTCGAAACGGTTTCAACACCGCCAATAAAACTGACAATCAAAGATTTCCAGTCCGATCAGGATGTCCGGTGGTGTCCGGGATGCGGCGACTACTCTATTCTTGCACAGGTGCAGCGTGTGCTGCCGGAGTTCGCTCATAAAAAAGAAGATTACGTCATGATATCCGGGATCGGTTGCTCAAGCCGCTTCCCTTACTATATGGATACGTTTGGCCTACACAGCATTCACGGACGGGCACCGGCAATTGCATCCGGGGTGAAGATGGCAAATCCGGATTTGCAGATTTGGATGGCGACAGGAGACGGCGATGGACTAAGCATTGGCGGCAATCATATGATTCACATGTTGCGCCGGAATTTCAACATCAAAGTTCTTCTTTTCAACAATCAGATCTATGGCCTGACGAAGGGTCAATTTTCGCCGACATCGTTAGTGGGACAAGTCACGAAGTCCACGCCGTATGGTGCAATCGATTATCCATTCGTTCCTGTTTCGCTGGCTCTTGGAGCGAGCGCTACATTTGTTGCCCGTACAATGGATCGCGATCCGAAGCATTTGCAGGAGATGGTACGGAGGATGGAAAAGCATAATGGCGCGTCATTTCTCGAAATCTATCAGAACTGTAATGTGTTTAATGACGGAGCGTTTTTCCAATTCACAGAGAAAGATACCCGCGACAATAACATTATCTATCTGGAGCACGGAAAGCCACTTATCTTTGGCAAGCAAAAAGAAAAGGGAATCAGATTGAATGGATTTACACCCGAGGTGGTTTCGATAACGGAAGGACAGTATTCTGCAAATGACCTGCTCGTGCACAACGAAAACGATTCGACGCTTGCCTTCATACTGGCGAATATGATTCACACTGCTGAGCTCCCGCGAGCAATGGGGGTTTTCCTTTCTGAGCAACGTCCGACGTACGAATCACAGATGGAGGATCAGATTGCGAGAATGAAAACCAAGAAAGGCCAGGGAAATTTGCAGGCGTTATTGGATGGCGATGAAACGTGGATGATACAATAGATTCATCATTGCAGATTAAAAATGGAGAAGCCCTCGCACAAACGAGGGCTTTCATCTTTTGACAAAGTTGTGTCACACTGACAAAGGGTATGGAGAACGCGATGAAGAAACTCACTTCCCTTTTGGAAAGTCCGATCCTTGTTAAGTCTGCGGTTTATCTGGCTGTGCTCGGTACTGCTGCGCTACCCTTCCCCCTTCTACAGCCTCTTTTCTTCCTTGCTCCTGTCTCCTTCGTGTTCCTGATTGTTTCGGCTGTTCACCTTTATCCAACGAGAGCTGACACGCGGAATATTACAATTCTCCTGTTGCTGTTTTTGCTCTTTGGTTTCTGGGCACTTCTTACATCTTTGTGGTCACCCTATCCTCTCATTACAAGCATGCGTTCTGTCTATTTCATCCTTATGGCTGCCGGCACTGTATGCGGAATTTGGTTGTGGAGCATCCATTCCTCTCCTACAAATTTAGACTATCTTTTGCCACTGAATCTCCTTGTTGTATTGTCAAGTCTGATTTCCCTCGTTCTCTCCTATCCTGTTGATGCATGGACCGGCGGAAGGTCAAAAGGTTTCATGGGCTTCACCGGCCATCCCAACTGGCTCGGCGGATTGATTCTTTTCTCAATTCCTTCGGTGATGGCAAAACTACTCGAGTATTATCACTCAAACAACCAAACAAAAAAGTTCAATTTCACGCTTGCTGGTTGGAAGGTACTTTTTCTCTTGAATATTCTGTTTCTCATCCTCAGCTATTCCCGTGCTTCCATCGCAGGCGTTTTGGTGCTGCTGACTGTTCTGTTTGTGTTTTCCCGGTATCGCCACATCACGATTGCACTCTCCTTGACTTTTCTGCTTGGAGGCAGCGTGTACATTTCTTCGTCAGACTACTCAGGAACATTCGATAAAATTCTGCTGAAAGGATTGAACACGCCATGGGAGTCGAGAACAGTTTTGTGGACCGCCTCGTACACTGCCGCGCTGCGTGGTGGACTCACGGGCTTAGGGTTCGGGATGAGCGACCAGGATAAAAAACTACAAATTCCACGGACAGGCGGTCATTTTGAGAACGGCAGGTACATTCGTGAAAAAGGAAACAGTGTGCTTGCTCTTGTTGAGGAGGCAGGACTGGTGGGGTTGGGTTTGTTTTTGCTGCCCTTGTTTTGGTCGATGAAAAAATTGGCAGGAGTGTATGTTTCAATCAAGAGCGTACAAGAGTTGAAACGGTACCGCGACTTTCTTGCCCTTATCGTCTCGTGCTTGGTTGCGTTTTTCTTTTACGCTCAATTTGAAGCCTGGTGGGTTGGGGTTAGTTTCTTCAACGTCATGATTTACATTTCCGTGCTGGCAGTGGCAGGAGTTTTTTGCACACAGGTGCTCTCCTACCACCCGATGCCGAGCCGGAGAAAGTGATATCAGCTACTTGATGATAACATAATGTTTAAGAGTTGTCGCACACTCCAGCCGTCCTGACCCTTCCTTGAATTTGAACTTTCGTACCCTGTCATCCTTTTGCTGAAGCTTCAGTGTAAATCGAGGACCTTGCGGACCCATACACATATTATCTAACGGAAGCCACGCTTGAACTACGGGTACACCTGCATTTACCAATTTCGTGAGCAGAGCTTCCGGGTTTACATTTGCATCTTCATATTCAAAAGTTAATCCCTTGCCAAAATGTTTTGGTACGCTTCCCGAACTGACAGTCGTGACTTTAATTTTCGGTGTTGCGGGGGCTGATGTCGCAACCGATTGACCGTCCAAGTATCCAAAAAAGAGAATTACGAAAACTATGGCACTCATTCCTTTCTTCATAACTCCATCCTTCTCCGGCGTTGTTGATGTGGGCTACAGAGATAAACATACTTCGCACGGCAGCGGTTCCCTTTTTTGTTCAACGCCCTTTCGCTATATTAGACAAAATTCATACGTCAATTCGTACGTACTACATGATTCCAGACATCGAAGCAATTAGCCGCGTTCTGCAACAGCATCATACTTTTGTTCTCACAACACACGTTAATCCGGATGGAGACGGCCTCGGCTCTGAAGTCGCGTTAGCCGAGTGGCTGGTTGAGCAGAGGAAGCAAGTTCACATTCTCAATTATAGTCCCACTCCTGATTTTTATCGTTTCATCGATCCACACAATTACATTCAGCAGTTCAACGAACAGAACCATGCCGGTGCTATTGCTAAAGCCAATGTTATTCTCGTTCTGGACACGAACCATCCGGACCGGCTGCGCACATTAGCTCCGTATATTTTGCAGAGCAAAGCCGTCAAAATAATTGTTGATCACCATCTGGACCCTCATCCGTTCGCCGACTATCGGGTTATCGACGCCGATGCGACATCAACCGGCGAGATCGTGTATCGCATCCTGCATCATTTGCAGGCGGAGAATCTATCGGCAACGATTGCCAGTGCGTTGTATTGCGCAATTATGACGGACACGGGCTCATTCCGCTACCCGCGTGTCGATCCCGAGACTCACAGGATCGTTGCTCATCTTATTGAATGCGGGGCTGATCCTGTTTCCATCTACCATAATGTGTATGAACAATGGTCGGCGGGACGAGTGCAGCTTCTGGGCGACGCCCTCGCAAGCCTAAACACAACGTTGAATGGGAAGCTCGCCCATATCACCATCACTCAAGCTGACTTGCAGAAGACCGGGACGACGGAAGTCGACACAGATAATTTTACCGTCTACCCGATGAACGTCGCAGGAGTGCTCGCCGGAATTTTGTTTCTTGAGCTGAAAGATGGCTTGAAGATGAGCTTCAGATCGAAGGGGGACATTGCAATCAATGAACTTGCAAAAGAGTTCGGAGGAAACGGACATAAGAACGCAGCCGGTGCCCGTCTCTTCCATTGCAGCCTTGAAGAAACCCGGCAAAAGGTGTTGCTCGCTGCAGAAAAATATATCCTCAATGGAAAACAACTATGATTTCGCTCAACTCAGAATTTGGCTCTCCCACTAAAGTCCGTTCCGATGCAATTGCTTTTTTGATTTTTGAGGATAAAAAGTTTTTTGATCGGCAAATGAAGTCGTTGCAATTGGGATTTCCCAGCTCCGCTCCGGCTATTACCGCCAAAGTATTTACCGCAAAGTTCCAGCAGACACTTACCATATTCCCTTCTGAAACAAAAACACGAATTTTGCTCGTCGGCCTGGGCAAGCGGGAAAAATTCTCCGCCGAGAAATTACGGCGCGCCGGAGCGACGGCAGCAAAACTTGCCAACAGTCTGAAGGCGAAATCACTGGCAATCTTTGAACCTGGAGACATATCTCCTGGAACCCTGGAAGCTTCTGTTGGCACAGCATTATCTGAAGGCGCTGCGCTAAGTCAGTATCGCTATGACAAGTACCAGACGGGCGAGAAAAAGGAAAAGCGAACATTACAATCAGTCTCTATTGTTACCACAACAGCTGCAAGAAGGAAGACGTTTGCAGAAGAAGTTGCACACGCCAGAATTCTTTGCGAGACAACGGTGCTTGCACGGGACCTAGGGAACGCTCCACCCAACGAAATTTATCCTGAATCTCTGGCTGCCCGGGCTCGGGTTTCTGCACGCAGAAACAAGATCTCCATCAAAGTCCTTGATCAAAAGAAAATCAAAGCGCTACGTATGGGCGGCGTTCTCGCAGTAGCCAAGGGAAGCGACAAAGCACCACGCTTTATCATGTTAGAGTATAATAAACGTCCATCACTCCCCACGATCGTTTTGGTCGGCAAAGGTGTAACGTTTGATTCAGGCGGAATCTCCATTAAGCCTGCCGGCGGAATGAGCGAGATGAAAATGGATATGTGCGGTGCCGCCACAGTTATTGCAACAATGGAGGCTGCCGCCAGACTGAAACTGCCCGTTCACCTTGTTGGCCTCATCCCTTCTGTGGAAAATCTGCTGGGGGCGTCGGCGATGAAACCCGGTGACATCATTACACATCTAAACGGAAAGACGAGCGAAGTTGATAACACCGATGCGGAAGGACGTTTGATTCTTGCCGATGCTCTCTCGTTCGCCACGCGATACAAACCCGATCTGGTCATTGATCTTGCAACTCTGACGGGAGCAATCATTGTCGGCCTTGGCTCTGCAGCGACAGGAATGATGGGCAACGATGATTCGATCATGGATCGGCTTAAGAGATCAGGAGAACGAACATACGAGCGCGTCTGGCAAATGCCGATGTTCGAAGAGTATGAGAAGCTGAACAAAAGCGATGTAGCTGATGTGAAAAACTCAGGCGGCCGTTCCGCGGGGGCAATAACAGCTGCTTTTTTTCTGAAGCAGTTTATTGGTGATTACAAGTGGATTCATTTGGATATTGCAGGTACTGCAATCCTGACGGAATCCACGGATTACGCGCCGCGAGGCGCCTCAGGTGTAGGAGTGCGGCTGCTGGTTGATTTTTTGAGCAATTGGAAAAACTAAACGAGGAGAGGATTATGATTCGTGCAAGCGTGTTGTTGATTGCAATTCTATTGGGGGCTTCAGCTCTGGCGCAACAAGGTGAAAGAATGCAGCCTCTTCAAGGCGAAGGGCGGCCGGAGGAATCACAATATTTCATGTATCAGGCGGTGAACCTGATTGCAGATGACTCTGCAAAATCCCGCGTGGACATCCCCTATCGGATTGACGAGCAGTTTTTTATTGCGATCAAGAATACAGACTCGAATTTCCGTTCCCCATTCAAGCGCCGGGGCGAGGTGTCGCTTGAATTACTGGACAAAGATGGTATCTCCAAAGCCCGCGCCACAAACCGGTTTGAAATCGGTGCGACGAAAAGTGAACCCAATCCCGATGAGAAGGTTTGGTATGAGAGTTTTGAATCCTTTATTGTTGCTCCGGGCGAATATACGATTGTTTTCGAAATCGTTGATCTTGAATCCGAACGGAGTCATCTGGAGAAAAACCGGAAGTTGACAGTCAAATCTTTTACCGGCCCAAAACTGGAAGGTTCAACTCCGCTGTTCGTACGCTCTGATAAAAATGATGTGTCAACATCTCTCACTCCTGTGAACTTCGGAGGAAATCTTCTTTTCGGAGAAGATGCGGCAGTGTTCATCCAGCTTCACTCATCAACTCTTGCGAACTCACCCGTCCGCGTTGAGTATTCCATTTCGACGCAAAATTTTCTTTCAAGAGATCCTCAAGTCATTGTCTCGGACACAATCGAGTCGATGCAATTACTCCGCAACGCCACACCGGTGAAGGATCCGGATAAGATTTCGTACAAGATGGCAGCGACCCGTTCCTCACAAACATCTGCTCTACTCTTGCCGCTGCATGCCGATAAGCTGCCGCTAAGGCCATTCGTGTTGGATATGAAGATTAAGCAGGGAACCCTGGAAACGGAAGTCCATCTCCCCTTCCGCATGCTTTGGCCTGAAATGCCGAAGTCGTTGCGTGACATTGATTTTGCTCTCGATGCGCTGAAATATATTACCCGTGAGAGTGAGCTCGATTCACTCCGGAGCGGGCCCCGCGAAGTCAGGTTGAACCATCTTGAAGAGTTTTGGAAATCAAAAGATCGCACGCCGAATACTGCATTCAACGAAGTGATGGAAGAATATTACCGGCGTGTTGACTATGCGATGCGCTCGTTCGGCTCCCTTCGGGGGACAGACGGGTTCAAGACCGATCGCGGAAGAATTTATATCCTCTACGGCCCGCCATCAAAAACCGAGCGTGCCCTCGATCCGGCAGCCGGCTACCAGGAAATCTGGACCTACGAGAAGCATGGAAAGAAATTCGTTTTCGTCGATCAGACGAAATCGGGAAACTACACGCTCGCATCAACCCAAAATCTTTGATGCAACCCATCTCCGACAAGCCGGTTGTGGCAATCACCGTTGGGGATTTCAACGGGATCGGGCCTGAAGTTACGCTGAAGAGCTTAACGGAACCGGAAGTGTGGGACGCTTGTCAGCCTGTGTTTGTCGGGCCGCGGCAGGTGTTTGAATATTACGCGACAAAATATCGCCTGCCGTTTGCGTTGCCATCTGATCATCCGGATCAGAATTTATTTCACACGGATGATCTTCAGGTCAAGGAAATCCATTCCGGTAAGCTTTCACGGAGAGCCGGACATGTTGCGGCAAACGCGATTAAAGCTGCAGTGAGTCTCGTTCAACAAGGCCGTGCTGATGCAATGGTGACGGCTCCGGTTTCAAAAAAGTCTCTGCACATGGCCGGAGTGATTTTTCCCGGCCAGACTGAAATGGTTCAACATCTTTCCGGCTCGAAGCACGTTGCGATGATGTTGGCGTCGGCTACGATGCGAGTCGGTCTGGCTACAATTCATATTCCTTTGCGCGATGTTGCCGGGGCGTTGACGCGTGCGGTTCTCAGAGAGAAGATTGGCATCGTCCACGCAGCCCTGAAACAGGATTGGAGAATTCGCAACCCGAAAATTGCAGTGCTTGGACTCAATCCTCACGCCGGGGAAAACGGCGATATCGGCAATGAAGACTCAAAGATAATTGCTCCCGTGATAAAGGAATTCCGCACACGGCATATGCGTGTTGAAGGTCCCTACCCTGCCGATTCTTTTTTTGGAAAATACCAGCCGGGAATGTACGATGCGGTTGTTGCAATGTATCACGATCAGGGACTGATTCCGCTTAAGATGTCTTCATTCGGAAAAGGCGTAAACATTTCTGTTGGATTGAATTTGGTGAGAACATCGCCCGATCACGGAACAGCATTCGACATTGCGGGCAAAGGCATTGCCAATCCGGGCAGCATGATAGAGGCAATCAAGCTTGCTGCTCTTGTGGCAACGAATAGAAGAAGAAAAAGGAAACCGGCATGATTCAACTAAACGGAGTGACAGCAGCCTTCGACGGGCACAACATTTTGGAAGACGTTACCACGCAAATCAATCCGGGGGAGTTTGTTTTTGTAGTCGGACAAACGGGCAGCGGCAAGAGCACGCTGTTGCGGTTGATCTATATGGACTTAACTCCGATAAAAGGCAATGTGATCGTCGGGAAATATAATTCGGAAACGATTCGTGCAAACGAAAAACCGCACCTCCGCCGTACGCTCGGTATTATCTTTCAGGATTTCAGATTGTTGGAGGACAGAAGTGTGTTCGACAACGTCGCGTTCACACTGCACGTAACCGGCAAGCGAAGCAAGGACATAAAGAAAAGCGTTTTGCGGGCGCTGGCAGATGTGGGATTGAGCCACCAACGCAACAAGATGGCACATGAGCTTTCGGGAGGCGAGCAGCAGCGGGTTGTTATCGCCCGGGCTCTCGTGAACAACCCTCTCTTTCTTCTCGCCGACGAGCCGACTGGCAACCTCGACCCTGCAACGTCCATGGATATTCTCCAGCTCTTAAAAGGAATCAACACACGCGGCACCGCCGTCGTCATGGCAACGCACAACCATGAAATGGTAAAGAAGATGAACGCACGGGTGATTGAAATCAAAGATGGGAGGCTGATTGAGGTGAAGAATTTTTGAACGTCTGATTTACCCTATTCAGCCCCGGCTTTGCATTTATTCAGCCTTCGTGCTACATTTTAACAGTAAAACAATAAAGGAACTGCAATGGCAAAGACTGCAATGGTACAGGCGTGGGTTGAGCCGGAACTCAAAACGGAAGTTGAGAGCATCTTCGATGCGGTCGGGTTAAGCGCTTCGGACGCAATTACTACGTTCTACCGCAATGTGAAGTTGTATCGCGGAATACCGTTTGAATTACGACTGCCGAATACGACGACGCGGAAGGCGATTGCCCAAGCCCGTTCCGGAAAGCGGTTGAAGAAGTTCCGAAGCGTTGCAGCACTCCGCAAAGATTTGGAAGGCTGACGCGTGCTGACCGCAACACGGACAACACAATTCAAGAGGGGCTTCAAACTGATTTCTAAGCGCGGGTATGACACGGAGTTGTTGTTTGATGTGGTTGGGTTTATTCTTCGCGGCGAACGTTTGCCGGAACGTTTTCGGACTCACAGACTTTCCGGTGCTTACAAGGACTGTTGGGAATGCCATATTAAGCCGGACTGGCTGCTCATTTACAGACTCGAAGGCGAAACCCTCCAACTTGTTCGTACAGGAACACACTCCGATTGTTCAAATAAAATCCATGACCGTAACTCGGCTGCCATTGGCACTGAGCATATTCCCGGCGCAGTAACAGCAGATTCGACGCCGGATAAGCCACGGTAGAGTCACCGAATGTTTTCTTCTTAAACTATTGACATCGGCAAAACGCCGATGTATATTACCCCCGGATTTCCTGCCGTTCATTACAGTTTGTGTTGTGCGACGAAGGCTCTTCGAAGGCGCAGCGAACTACCCAGCCACACACCACACCGGTTAAGCTGTTCCAAGCATTAACTCATGGAAAAAACATGAGAAGCCATAGCCCTGCATTCGCTGCCTTTTCCATTTGTGTTACTGTTGCCATGTTGCCCTCCCTGATGCGCATGCCCGCAGAGGCACAGGTACAAAGAGTCCTCCAGTCCTTTGGCGTAACTGTAAAGGACGGATACCCCGCCTATCCCCTGCCTTCCAACGTTGCCCTTGGCCTCTACAACCCCGACCCGCTGCAGGATGTTGCTTATTACCACCAAGGCATCGTGCAGGTGTGGCAAAACCTAGGAAATGGATTGCTTGGGTTCGTCGGCGAGCGACGAGTTAGAAGTGAAGTTGAGAGAATGGAGTGGAAAAAAGAAAGGGTATGGAGCGAGAATATTTTGGATCAGTTCAGTTGGGGATCGCTACACGTTCTTTACAAAAATGGGTTCATCGAGATTATCAGTCATCAGCAAATCGTTCCTGCAAAAGTGAACTTAAGTTCACCGCTTCAAATACCTATGGTGCCTCAAATTGATTTCCGAGAAGTGTGGCGGAGCCGCCCACAATCTAATCCAGCAACGTTTCTGGCGGTCGGCGATGTAGACGGAGACGGCAAGAATGAGATTGCATATTCCTTTTTCCCGAATCCTACACCGTACACAGATACTTTGGTTGTCTACGAAAGCCGGGGAAATAATATTTTTGTTATGGATTGGGATACAATACTCACAGGTGCGTATGGTCCATTTTTGATGAGCGATGTTGATGGTGATGGACACAAGGAACTGGTGATGGGGAGAAACGGGCAGATCTTTGTACTAGAGTGCTACGGTCCAAGACAATACAAAGCCTTCACAACCACTATTTCGTACTCTGATCCACCATTCAAGATGCTTGAAACTGATATTGACCACGACGGCATTAAAGAATTATGCCTCCTCACGAGCAATCCATCAGCTCCTCCCAACCAGTACGCGACATTCATCTACATTTCAGAATTTTCTGTCAAG
>JBKJJX010000115.1:0-4412 GCA_046597825.1 Bacteroidota bacterium
ATCGCCGCATCGATGCGGTTCTGATATCCGTCGGCAGTGAAATCAAACGGATAGAGCGTTGCGCCGAGAATGATTGCAAGAATAAGAAACGCCATCGTTCGTGCAAGCACCGGCCCGTGCGGGTGGTGGGATGAATGTGTTTTGAAAGTTGTCACATCGTTACCAGTTCTGCTTTCACGCCCAGCGTATTAAGGTCGTTCTGAATTTCATTCTTGTAGATGGGGTTCATTGCGATGACAATATCGGGCTGATATGTGGTGAGGAAATCCGGTGTAACAATTTCCTGCCCGGTGCCCGCCATGAATGTTCCACGTTTATATGGATTGATGTCGACTGCATAGGGCATTATATCCGCTGTAACATTTAGTTTCGTCAGGAATGCAACTCCTTTTGAACCCGCTCCCCAGATCGTTGCCTTCTTTCCTCCATCGACAATCCGCTTCAGTAAATCGCTCCACACCTTCATGCGCTCGGGGTAATGAGTAATGAAGTGTTGCACAAGACTGCGCAGACTCTCCATGTCATTTTCTTCCGGCAACAATTTCGTCTGACCTCCGTTCGATGGCTTCGCTTCGATGGTCAGATATTGATCGTCGTACTCTGTTGCAAGTCCCAGGACATCGAACCCGCTTTTGCGGAATAGCCGTGCAAGCGATCCCTTGCTGAAGTAAGAACAATGTTCGTAATAAATATCCCAGAACGCGAGGTCACGCAAGACGTACGTTGCGTTTGGAATCTGAAAGAAAATTGTCGCATCCATTTTCTCGCCGATTGAACGCCGCACCATGCTGACAAACTCCAATGTTGGGTGAATATGTTCCAATGTCATTTTGCATGCAATAAAGTCGCCCTTCAAGTGCGAGTACTTCTCAGAATACAAATCCGCGATAAATTGCACGCGGTCTCTTGCAGAGCTCTCAATCCTATCGGGCACGTAAGCGGGATCAACACCGATGCCGCGGTTGTTTCCCATCTCGCACAGCATCAGAAGAAAGTCACCCTTATCGCAGCCAATCTCTATAATATCTTTGTCATGTAAATTGTATGTGTCGATCAGGCGTTGCGCGAGCGCGTGATGGAATTTGTTGAACGTGGGGGAAAAACCTTGTGTCGCCTCATAACGTGCAGAATACTCATGCAGAGTTCCATCAAACGCAGTGTTGCTGATAAACCCGCACGAGTCGCAAAACCCGAGTTCTATTCGCCCACGAGGATAAGAAAGTGCCGCTTCACGGGTTGGCATCAGAAGAACACTATGAACAGGAACGTTTTCAGCCCGGTAAAAAATCAGCATGCCGTTGTTGCCACAGTTCGGGCACCGTATATCGGAACTCAGACGGGGGAGAGTACTGTTATCAGCGCTAAAACTCATCGAGGTTTTTTTCTCTTTTGATGATGGAAAGCTTTATGAAATCCGGTGTTCAACATTAACATAAGCAAATTGGCTTTTATTTGTTAATTTCGCAACTCACGCTAATAAAGGCGAGTGTTCATATGGAAATCATAAAATAGATTTCGAAACAGAATTTCCTTGTGAGAATGCTCACCCGGTTAGAGGGGAACAGTATTGGTTGGTCCCGTGTTCGAGTAATGACAATCCCCATGATGTTGTAGAAAGATATTATCAATCAAGAGCAAAATCTGTTATATTGAACTCCCCGTTTGATCGATATTTGATTCGGCTCTATTTCACAATCACAACCGGCAAGCAGTCTGTGGTCCGTTTAAGAAAAGAAATTCTCCCTAGGGCGTTCTGTCTGCATTTCAACGTTTCGTTATTTGTAGCTCTAATTGTATGTGTCACCGCCCCTGCTTTGTCGCAACGTAGCAGTCCTCCATCTGTCATTCCGTTTTCCCAGAGTATAATAGACCAATTCAATCCCCGCAATCCCAACTGCAAAGCTATTGGCGATATCGATGGCGATGGTTTTCTTGACGCGCTGACAGCAAGCAACATTTATACTGAAGGCCTTTTCTGGTATAAGTATCCGGCATGGACGAAATACAGAATTGCGACCGGCTCCTTTACAACAGATATGCAAACGGCAGATATTGATGGTGATGGAGATCTGGATGTGATCATTCCCAAAAACGGTTCGGCGGTGACATGGTATGAGAATCCTCGTCCCGGCGGAAATCCCGGTGTTAATCAGTGGAATGAACATCTCATAGGATTTGCGAATACACACGACCTTTCCATCGGCGATCTCGATAAAGATGGTCGCGTTGATGTAGCAGCCCGCCTGAATGGAACAACGATTTTCTTTCAGAACGCGGATCATTCCTGGACTCCACTCGGTCTAAGCACTCCGGGCGGTGAAGGTATGGCGTTTGGCGATATTGATGGCGATGGAGATCTTGATATTGTTGCAGGCGGAGTGTGGCTTGAGAATCCATTACCTTCCGGAAATCCCAGGACAGCGTCGTGGGTACAACGGCAATTTGCTCCGGGCTGGGTTTCGCAAACTGCAGTTCAGATTTTTGATATCAACGGGGACGGACGAAATGATATTTTCTTATCTCCATCCGAAACTCCCAACGGAAAAATTTCGTGGTTCGAATCCGCAACGCCTCTTACCGGTCCGTGGACTGAACACATAGTGGCAAGCGGAGTCTCGGACGTTCACGAGTTTCATCTGGGTGATTTTAATAATGATGGCAGTGTGGATATAGCCTTTGCCGAAATGCATCAATCGCCACTCAAGCGTGTCGGACTGTTCCTGAATAATGGCGGTGGCCTCTCATGGACTCAACAGGACATTGCGACAACTGGTTCGCATGATATTCGCATTGGTGATTTCGGAAATGACGGCGACATCGATATTATCGGTGCGAACTGGGACGATGGCAATACATTCGGCGCACCTTTCTTGTTTTGGGAAAATCGTCTGAACAATCCTGTCCTGACCCTCGATAGCTGGCAACGAAATGTTATCGATGATGCACGTCCATGGCAGAGTATGTTTGTTACCGCTGCTGATATCGATCGCGACGGGAAAAAAGACATTATCGCAGGTGCGTGGTGGTACAGAAATCCCGGTACGGCAAGCGGAACATGGGTACGCAACACAATTGGTTCGCCGCTGAATAATATGGCATCGGTTTTCGATTTCGATAACGACGGCGCGGTTGACATTGTCGGAACACAGGGAATCGGCTCGAACTCAAATTCACAATTCGTTTGGGCGAAGAACAATGGAACCGGCGGTTTTACAATTCTCAATAATATTCAAAACGCGAGCGGAGAATTTCTTCAGGGGGCAGAGACACGTCGGTTCGCACATATCGCGAGTGAACCATATAAGGTTGCACTCTCATGGCACGGTGGGGGAATCGGCGTGCAATCGCTCACTGTTCCCGAAAATCCGTCAACAGGAACGTGGACATGGTCGCTGATGTCTTCGACTTCTCAAGGTGAACAACTCAGCGCCAAAGATATAGACAGAGACGGATATATCGATCTTATGCTCGGCACGAAATGGTTGAAGAATAATGGCGGATCCGGTTGGACTCCCTATACACTCTCGAATAATGCGGGCCACCCCGATCGAAACCGGCTCGCCGACATTAGTCGTGACGGAAAGCTTGACGTTGTTGTTGGATATGAAGCGATTAACTTGCCCGGAAGACTCGCGTGGTATGAACAACCTGTAAACCCAGCCGGCTTATGGGTCGAACATGTAATATTCGACAGCGTTATCGGCCCGATGAGTGTTGATCTGGCGGATATGGACCGGGATGGTGACCTTGATGTAATTGTTGGCGAACATAACTATGCAACCCCTTCGACGGCAAGACTGCTGATTTTTGAAAACCTGGATGGGTATGGAAACGCATGGGCAATGCACACGGTGTTTACAGGAGATGAACATCACGACGGAGCGCAGGTTGTGGATATTGATAATGATGGAGATCTCGATATCATTTCAATAGGCTGGCAGAATTACAAAACAATACTGTACGAGAATCGTGCAATCACGGAAGGTGGCAGTATTTTTCCGGCAATCACATCTCAACCTGTTGATGCAACAGTAGCCGAAGGGCAGGCAGCAACGTTCAAAGTCGTAGCAACAGGAACCGCTCCTCTGGAGTATCAATGGTTAAAGAATAATATTCCTTTGCGGAATGCTAACCTACCAAAATATATTACGCCCACGACCACTCCGGGCGATAACAATTCAAACTTCCGGTGTGCAGTCTCGAACACCTACGGTTCTGTCACTAGCAGCCAGGCAATTCTAACTGTAGCTTCCGGGGGTAGTCCGCCTACAATCACTTCGCAACCTGTAAGCCAGACAATAACACTTGGGCAAACTGCAACCTTTTCCGTTGCAGCTTCAAGTCCCCAGGCTTTGACGTATCAATGGCTTAAAAACGGAAACGATATTTCAGGCGCGACGGGAGCTTCATAT
>JBKJJX010000280.1:0-2673 GCA_046597825.1 Bacteroidota bacterium
AGGAACGAGAGCTCTTCCTTCGAGTCAACCCTGAGGACATGGCAATGCAGGACGCAGACCGGTTCGTGAACCGCTTTCTCATATCGCCGGTGCAACAGCCGGACACGATCATTCATTTAACGGACGCAACAATTTATTTTTACGACAAAGATATTTCTCGCCTAAGAGCTTTGGGGATAATACCATGAGACAACATGTCCAGGTCATACTCCCGCCCTGGGGAGAAGGCTTCGGCAGCACGAATGGCGAGCAGTTGGGCAAGAATTTAACTGGTATGCATGCCGACAACTTTATTGCGGCGAGAAAATTATTGTTGATGAAGTAACTCAATCAATCTCCATGACCAGAAGGCGAGTCGGAGTTCGGCTCGCCTTTTTAAATTTCATGGCTGTTCGTCAGAAACATTGAGACCAATCCTTGAATCCCTGTGACCGCTTTCTTATATTAAACCCATGAAAGCAAAATTAGCATTTGAAAATGGTACCGTCCTGACCGGTGAAGGGTTCGGCGCATCGGGAGAAACGACGGGCGAAGTGGTTTTTAACACAAGCCTGTCGGGCTATCAGGAGATCTTCACGGATCCTTCCTACAGCGGACAAATTGTAACGATGACGTATCCGCTCATTGGGAACTATGGCGTGAACCTGGATGATGTTGAATCCGCGAAGCCACAGGTCGCCGGCGTTATCGTGAAAGAATATTTTGATTTCCACAGCAACTACCGGGCAACGGAAAGCCTCGGCGCTTGGCTGAAGAAAAACAATGTCGTTGCCGTGCAGGGACTCGACACGCGCATGATCACGAAAATGCTGCGCACACTCGGGTCGTTACGCGGAATTCTTTCGACGACTGATCTCGATGACAAGCGATTGCTCATGAAGGTTCAGGGCTCGCCTGAAATGACCGGACTCGATTTGACGACAGTTGTCTCCTGCCATGAGCCGTATGCATGGGATGCAGTTGATACAACTCCTTTTCTGTTGAAGCCCCTCACGAACGGATTGAAGAATGGAAAGCGGTTCAAAGTTGTTGCGTACGATTGCGGGATCAAACAAAACATCATGCGGCGGTTGACGAGTTACGGCTGCGACGTGACAGTCGTACCTTCATTGTATCCGGCGGAGGAAGTCCTGCGCATGAACCCCGACGGCATATTTATTTCAAACGGACCCGGCGACCCGGCAGCGGTCAGCACAGCGATCAAGAATCTGAAACACCTCATTGGGAAGAAACCGATCTTCGGCATCTGCCTCGGCCACCAATTGCTGGCGCTTGCGTTCGATGCGAAGACATTCAAGTTGAAGTTCGGACACCGGGGCGGCAATCATCCCGTGAAAAATCTTCTCACACAAAGAATAGAGATCACTTCACAGAATCACGGCTTCGCAGTCGATCCTGACACGTTGGATCCGCAGACGCTCGAAGTAACACATGTGAATCTCAACGATGGAACCAACGAAGGTTTTCGTCACAAAGAACTTCCTGTCTTCTCCGTACAATATCACCCCGAAGCATCTCCGGGTCCGCACGACAGCGATTATCTCTTCAGCAGCTTTATGGAAATGATGAAGACCGGCGAGCCCGTCGCGGGCTGATTGATATATCACCAATTCTGAATCTTCGGCTCTTCAGTCCGTTCCGTTCGCCCAACCAGCTCTGGTTGAAGGGGTTAAAACCCGTAGGTCATTAGTGTTGGTTTTATAATCCACGGGCTAAAGCCCGTGGCTAATCAATCTTGGTTTTTTATCATCATGCTGAAAACAAAAAGGCGGGAGAGCATTTGCTGCATCTTCCCGCCACGATGTACTTTCCTGCCTAATTGTATCCCGCTACTGCAGATTGATCACTAACTCATCCTGAAGCACGGTCGAGCATGCGATCGTAAACCAGGATTGAACCTCAAGTTCTTCTATCAACATCATTTCAAGAAAAGCTTGTTCTCTGCATGATAGTCTCGATGGATAATATTTGATTCTCATAGTCTGCTCTCCCACGTTGTTCTTGCTGGATCAAGATAGAGCGAGATGCCGCAAATAGGAATACCGTCAGTGCGGTAAAAGCGGAATGCAGTTAATCAACTAGACTGGTGAGGTATTGACCGTAGATGAGATAGCAGGATGTGGAAGAAAAGAAGGGTTTCGCCTTTCCCGGACGAAACCCTTCCGCGACAATTACACCGCCTTTTGCGCTGAACCTTTATAAATCATTCCAACAATCGCTCCAAGGATTGCGCACATAACGACCATTCCGACTGCCCAGGCAAGAATGATCTTGCCGGGATAGAAAAATACAGCGTGGTCGATAAACATTTTCGGAAGGGCAATCAATGAGCCGACAAGAAGTCCGTACCGCAGGCCTTCTCCCATTCCCGGTTTGCCCTCGTATCCTCGTGTATAGATGTACGTGAAAAGCACAGAGAACACGAGATAGCCGACATACATCCATGGCCTCTTGCTCATCATATCTTCCTGCGATCTCCAGTAGCTCTGGTATTCCATGTACCAGCCCGAGAGCATGACGCCGTGCACAATGAATTGGATAACCGCCATTGCGACAAAGACAGCAATTGTAGCGATGAACCACTGCTTAACATTGAGTGGGGAGTTCATGACTCCTCCTTTGGTTGTGAGTGAAAGTGAATTTTCCTCTACACGTATCCGTCATATCGTAGTG
>JBKJJX010000361.1:0-18610 GCA_046597825.1 Bacteroidota bacterium
ATGACGGAATGTTTCCGTCAGCCAGCCGCGGTCGTCCACGAACTTGGCAAGATTCTTGACGATGACGCCGTCGATTTTTCCTGATTTGAACATTTATTTTGTCTGATAGTAACGTAATGCACTTACCCAAAACGGGTGGTGGGGGAATTTTTCCTCAATTAATGATCAACATGCGAACAATTAAGGCAGGACGACAACACAATCAGAGACAATCGTAGCAATGGGGCGAGTAGACATTCCTTTCTGAGTCGAAAACTTTAGAAAAAGATACGGAATCAAGTAGAGAAAGGCAACGAAAACGGCTACATCTGGGTTGGTGCTGTGATGCCAATAACGCTGAATCCATTACGCAAAACCGCCCTTGTCGCCCGGCAGAGCATCAGTCGCGCCTTTGTAAGCTCCACGTCGTCGCTCACGACGCGGCAATTGTGATAGAACTTGTGAAAGACCGTTGCCACATCCTGCAGGTACTCTGCGAGCCGGTGTATTTCAAACGTACCTGCACAATATTCCACGACCTCCGGAAATTGTAATAGAATTTTGATGAGATCAAGCTCCTGTTCGGCCCCAAGCAAATCAAGACGCACGTTCGTGTCGTCTGCCTTCCTTTCATCTTCCGCCTTGCGCATGATGCTGCAAATACGGGCGTGAGCATACTGAACGTAGTAAACCGGATTCTCGTCTGATTGTTGCTTTGCCAGTACAAGATCAAAATTTAAATGGCTGGTCATACTGCGCATGAGAAAGAAATAACGTACAACATCCGCTCCCACTTCTGCGATCAGTTCGTCCAGCGTAATATAATTCGCTTTGCGGGTGGACATCTTCACAACTTCACCATCTTGCAGGATGGTAACGAACTGATGAATGAGAACTTTTACTTTCTTCTCGTCGAAGCCAAGAGCCTTCAACGCTGCGAGAACGTCGGGATATGTTGCAATATGATCCGAGCCGAACACATCAACAATGAATTCGAAGCCCCGTTGAAATTTATCGACGTGGTAGGCAATGTCCGGCAAGCGATATGTCGGCTCCCCGCTGCTCTTGACTATGACTTTATCTTTTTCCCCGCCAAGCGCAGTCGTCTTGAACCATAACGCCCCCTCGCTTTCATAACATAAGTCCAGCTTCTTCAGACCCTCTATTGTCTGTTGAATTTTCCCGTCATCGTACAAGGATTTTTCATTGAAGAAATTCTGAAATTCGATTCCAAGCGCTTTCAGTGTTTTCTTTATGTCGTCGAAAATTTCTTTTTCCGCCTGAGCCTTGAATTTTCCTTCCGCGGGTTCCGCATTCAACGTATCACCAAACTCCTGACGAAGGTGAGAGGCAATTTCTTCGATGTAACCGCCCTGATAATACTCATCCGGAAATGGGATCTCGTCACCGCAAAGCTGGAGATAGCGGATTCGCACTGAGTCACCCAACACCCGCATCTGGCGTCCCGCATTATTGAAATAATACTCGCGGGTTACGGAATGCCCCGTCCACTCAAGCAGATTTGCAGCCGTATCGCCGTAGACAGCTCCCCGTCCGTGCCCCACGGTAAGCGGACCCGTTGGATTTGCGCTGACAAACTCCACTTGTGTCTTTTTTCCGCCTCCAATGTTCGACTTGCCAAATGTTGCTTCGGCCGCAAGCAATTCCGCAAGCTGTCTGCGATAAAACTTGTCGGTAAATGTGAAATTGATAAAGCCAGGCCCGGCAACCTGAACGTTGGTTACAAGGGAAGGATCTATTTGGAGTTTCGAGACAATATCCGTTGCAAGCTGGCGGGGATTTTTCTTTTGCTGTTTCGCAAGAATCATGGCGACGTTCGATGTTAAATCGCCGTGCTCAGCCTGGCGGGGCTTTTCAAAACCAATCGGTGTGTCGGTATCGATCCCGAGCGAACGGAGAGATGCTGCTACTTGTTCCCGCAAATACGCTTTCATCAAGCAACTTTCTTCCGAACAGTAGATTTTTTTCTGGCGGGTGATTTTCGTGCGGGTTTACGGACAGAAGGTACCGGTTTCTTGTCTTCGATTTTTTTGATTTTGGCATCGCCCCACAATTTTTCAAGATTGTAATATGACCGCGTGTTTTTGTGAAAGATGTGCAACACCACATCCGAGTAATCCAGCAAAACCCAATTCGAGCTTCCAATCTCTTTATGCCAGGGGGCGTTTCCCTTGGATTCCGTTCCTTCCATCACGGCGTCCGCAATTGCTTTGATCTGCGTTTCCGAGTCTGCAGAACAGACGACGAAAAAATCCGTCATGGATGTCAGCGGGCGAAGGTCCATAACAAGCACATCATTCGCCTTCTTGGTAAGAGCAAGCTTTGCAATGGCGTTTGCCAGCAGGGATGATTTCAATGCATTTCCTCCATTTATTGATTGTAGGGTTTCAGCGATCCGAAATCTTTCCCGACGACGACGGATACGTCAACAAAATAATCGTGACTGATTTGCTGAATGATATTTTTATCGCTTACGCCAAGGGCGTATGCTACTTTTTTTGCCGTCTCGACATTTCCGTTCCGGTCGATCACCAGCGATTCTTTCACGTCGAATGTTTTGTAATTCTTCATCTCCACAACATCATATCCCCGTGCACGAAGATAATTCGTAAATCTTGACGCGGCACCATCAGCACCACAGCCATTCAGCAAATCGATCTGAATGACCTGGCCTGGCTGTACTCCCGCTTTCGTCGAATCGACGGGCGGCTGCAAAATATTTCGTGAGAAAAAAAAGTAGGCGAGAACACCGACAATGACCACGAATACCGCGAGAAGGACGTTGAGTCCTGTTGAGCGAAGCGAACCGGGATTGGAGAAGTACGATCTAATATTCAACGTGCTGCAAAATCCTCTTCAATTGTGTGCTGACCTGACATAAATAACGAAGCCGATAACCTTTCCTCGTGCGGAAGGATTCTCGGCTCGAATGTGGCAAACGGATTTTCAAATGTTGATTCAGATCCTCTTAAAATCCCATGTCTCTGGAAAACGGACTGTACAGCGGCGAATAATATCCGTTGTTATATCCGTTGTAATATCCGTACGGATTCTGCCGGAACGAGAGTGAAATGGATGTGTTATCCGACGGCTTGTAATTCAGCTCTGCATTCTTCAAATAAATTCTACTCAAATCATTTTTATTGAATTGCGCAAGCGAACTGTATGGCGAAAAACTGAATGCAATTTCCGCTTTCGCATTAAAGTTATCGGCAAATTGATACATCATACTGTTCGTGTATGTGCCGAGCGATAAACCTTGCCCGCTGAACGTTGTGTACGACATATCAAACGAATGATGCATGAAGAATTTATCCGGATTGAACCATCCGAAAAGATACGAAAGCGGAGAAGAGTCTCCCATCTTGTTGACAGAAACCTGATTCTCCTGCGCAACCTGAGACTTGAACTGTGCCGGGGACACCGCACACGTAAGAACAAGAGCCGCGATCACCACCATAATCTTCTTCATACACCTATCTCCTTTGCAAATCTTCTATAAAAATAATACTGAAATGACATCTGAGAGTCAACAAGGCGGAAGTGGCATCCTGTCAGCGTTTCATCGCTG
Source organism: Bacteroidota bacterium (assembly GCA_046597825.1). Taxonomy (GTDB): domain Bacteria; phylum Bacteroidota; class Ignavibacteria; order UBA10030; family UBA6906; genus CAADGV01. The sequence goes on from JBKJJX010000361.1 coordinate 3,572, forward strand.
CGCGGGCGGCCTCGAGTTGGCCGAGCGTGTTAATCCCCGAAATTTCAACCGGGTCGTCCGCAATATTCGCGCTGACTTTCCACTGATGATGCCAGAAATAGTCGAAAACGTCGGTAAGGTAATATTCTTTCTGCGCATTCGTGGGAGTAATATGTTTCAGACTTTCCAGCATTAGTGGAGCATCGAACACATAGATGCCCGAATTAATTTCCTTGATCTCCAGTTGATCGGGCTCTGCGTCTTTGTGTTCGACAATTCCCTCTACGCTGCCATCTGTGTTGCGCAGAATTCGTCCGTAACCGGTCGCATCGTCAAGCACGGCTGTGAGCACAGTTGCCTTCGCCTGCGTTGAACGGTGCAGCTCAAGCAATGAAGTGACCGTCTCCGTGGAGAGAAGCGGAACATCTCCCGAAAGGACCAGAACGTCTCCCTGAAAATCCTTGAGGGATTTCTCCGCCTGCATCACTGCATGGCCTGTGCCGAGTTGCGGATTCTGTTCCACACATTCCACCCTCTCGCCAAATATTCTTTTGAGATGATTGATAACGGAATCCTTTTGCCATCCGACGACGACTATAATTTTTGACGCAGCAAGTCGGACGGCGAGATCAACAACATGCTCAACCATCGGCTTGCCGTTAATCGGGAACATGACTTTTGCCATGTCCAGATTGTTCATGCGGGTTCCTTTACCTGCCGCCATAATAACGACTGCCAGATTTCTTTCCATTGTATTACCGTCGTATAATTGTATTATCGATCAGGCGTGTCGAACCAAATCGAACTGCAAGAGAAACCAGAATTTCCTTTCCCTCTTCAATCTGTTCACACTCCGCAAGTGTCTGATTATCTGCAAACGAAATGTAGTCGATAACGCCGGACGAATTGTCGTTGATAACAAGTCTCATCTCATCAACAAGCCTTCTGACATCGGTTTCACCTTCATTCACACGTTGTTCGGCCATGTGTAACACACGGGAAAGAACGACTGCCTCCGTTCGTTGTTGCGGAGTGAGATACGTATTGCGTGAGCTCATCGCCAATCCATCGGGTTCACGGAGAATCGGGGCAACGATAAGACGGATGTCGAAATTCAGATCCCGGATCATCGCCCGGACGACAGCAATTTGCTGTGCATCTTTTTGTCCGAAGACAGCAACGTCCGGTTTGGTAATATTAAAGAGCTTCGCAACTATTGTTGCCACGCCACGAAAATGCCCGGGCCGGGATTTCCCTTCAAGTACACCAGTGATTCGTTCAACATCGACATGTGTGGCGTATTCGGAGGGATACATCCCGGCAGCTTCGGGAGCGAAAACGAAATCGGTTCCTGCTTCGGTTGAGAGAGAAAGATCGCGTTCGAAATTTCGTGGATAGCGGGAGAAGTCCTCACCCGGACCGAACTGTGAAGGGTTGACAAAGACCGTTGTAATAACGATGTCGGCTTCTGCTCGTGCAATTCTGATTAGTGAGAGATGACCTTCATGCAGAAACCCCATGGTCGGCACCACACTGATCCGTTTTCCCTGCTGACGCAGTCGTCCAGCAGTGGCTTGCATCTCACGAACATCCCGGATGACAGTCGCCATGCGCTAAAGGATTCTCTTTCCAAATGCCGACTGGACGAGTTCAACGGCAAACTCCGCCGACCGGTTATGCTCGTCAAGTATCGGATTGACTTCAACGATTTCCAGGGATGTCATGATTTTCGATTCACACATCAACTCCATAATCAGGTGTGCTTCACGATAGTCGAGGCCGCCCTTCACCGGCGTTCCGACACCGGGAGAGATTGTCGGGTCAACCGCGTCAAGATCGAAACTCACATGCACGAAGTCCGTACCATTCGTGACTTTCGAAATCGCCCGCTTCATCACACGGTGAATCCCCTGCTTATCAATATCCGACATCGTGTAGACGTTTACACCGGTTTGTTCAATGAGTTTGCGCTCTCCATCATCCAAACTCCGCACGCCGACGAGAGCAACATTTTCAGGTTTCACTTTTTCATAATTACCGCCGACCTTCTTCAGGTCTCCGGGTCCATGACCGAGCAAGGACGCCAGAGGCATTCCATGCACGTTGCCTGAAGGAGAAGTTGCGGGTGTGTTCATATCGCCGTGTGCATCAACCCACAGCACACCGATCTTTTTTCTCTTACGCTTTGCAAACGCGGCGACCCCCGAAATCGAGCCGACAGCAATCGAATGATCGCCGCCAAGGACAAGCGGAAAATGGCCATTACGCAGGATCTTTTCCGTCTTTGCGGCAAGAATCTTTGAAGCGCGCGCGATTTCTTTCAGGTAGCGTGCACGCGGATCGCCGACCCGAATCTCCTCCATATTCTTTATGTCAATATCGCCGTCATCGATAATCTTGTTGCCAAGCTCTTTCAGGCGGTCGGAGATTCCGGCAATGCGGATTGCCGAAGGGCCCATATCCACACCGCGGCGACCGGAGCCCAGATCCATCGGAACACCCAGAACGTGTATGATCATACAAGGAGAGAATTTATTCGTTGGCGCGAAAATGCGCGTTACATTTACGAGAGAAGCGAGAGTAACTGAGTAATCGTCTGTTTCATTTCTTTTCGATGCACAACCATATCGACAAAACCATGGTCGAGCAGGAATTCCGAACGCTGGAAACCGGGCGGCAAATCTTTTCCGATGGTTTGTTTGATCACGCGCGGACCAGCAAACCCGATCAGCGCTCCGGGCTCGGCAATATTCACATCGCCCAACATGGAGTAACTTGCCGTAACACCTCCTGTTGTCGGGTCAGTCATCAATGAAATATAGGGAATCCCCGCGTCTCCAAGGCGCGCAAGCTTTGCACTCGTCTTCGCCATCTGCATGAGCGAGTAGGCGCCTTCCATCATGCGCGCTCCACCGCTGGATGAAATGACAATCACAGGCGTCTTTGTTTTCCAGCCCTTGTCAATTGCGCGGCCGATTTTTTCTCCGACCACCGAACCCATGCTCCCGCCGATGAACGTGAAGTCCATGCACGCAAGAACAACATTACGCTCGTTTATCTTCCCCGTCCCCCATCGGACAGCATCGTACAGTCCGGTTTTCTTTATTGCGTCGGGAATCCGCTCTCGATACCGTTTCGTGTCGGTAAATCTCAACGGATCGACGGATCGCATTTTGCGATCGAATTCTTTCAGCGTTCCATCGTCCAGAAGAATCTTGAAATATTCGACACTACCGATGCGAAAATGTTTTCCGCATTTCGGGCATGTGAAAAAATTTTGCTCCAACTCCATCTTGTGAATAATTTCGTCACATTGGTCGCACTTCGTCCACATCCCGTCCGGGAGTTCTTTCTTTTCAGTCTCAGGGGCAATATTTTCTTTCGAACGCTTAAACCACGCCATGACTCTTATCCTGGTAGAGTAGAATAGAATTCTTTTATGTATGCAGGCTCGATCGTTATGGGATCGACAAAATCGCCGTTGACAGCAAGTTCTTCCCCGATCATTGCGATGGTTCCTGCAGAACACATTGCAATTTCTGCCGGAACATACTTCAGCTTCCTCATCTGATCGAATGTTTGCATTTTCGCAATCGCATCGCCAGTCACTGTAATGTTGCGGTCACCAATATCTTGAAACAGAGTGCGCAACGTAAGATCTTTTGCCGGCCACTCCGGGACAATTCTTTTCTCATCAACATGAAACAACCGGCAAAACACCTCGTCTCTTCTCGCATCCAACACAGATAGAATGTACGGCGTTTTTATGACTCCTGCATCGACAGCGCCCCGGGCCAAGGCGTCCAGCGTTGGAACCGCCACGAGTCGCTTGTCCGTCGCATACGCGAGTCCTTTCGCAACACTTAACCCGATACGTAAACCGGTAAACGACCCGGGCCCGATCGAGACTGCAATTGCATCCAGGTCCTTCAATGAGAGGCCGGAATTGCCCAACGAGTCGGCGATCAATCTCATGATACTTTCAGCATGGACCTTCTTTTCGGAAGTCTGCTCCTCGCTGATGATTCTTCCATCGGCAACGATTGCCGCGCCGCAAACGGTAGTAGCAGTTTCGATGCCGAGAATTTTCACGCTGCAGCGGCTCCGGAAATTTCTACCCGCCGGTCGTTCTCGTTTTCTCCGTACGCGAAACGTACGTCATAATATTTTTCCGGCAACATCGCCATGATCATCTCGGGCCACTCTATCATACATACACAGCTCTGGTTGAAATACTCTTCAACTCCCAGTTCAGCTATTTCAGAAGGCTTGTTAATCCGATACAAATCCATATGAGCAACTTTACCACAATCTGCTTCATATTCATTGATGAACGTAAAGGTCGGACTTGCAACGTGGCCATGCGCCTTCAATCCTTCACAGACTCCAATAACAAATTGAGTCTTGCCGCTGCCAAGGTTCCCGGTGAGAATCACAACATCGCCGCCTTTCAATTCGCCGGCAAACAACTTTCCCACATCTCGTGTCTCTTCCGGAGATTTCGTGATCCACGTTCTCATCCCTTCGGTACGAGTTTCACTACCGGCAGGATCATTTCCTCCATCGAAATGCCTCCATGCTGAAAGCTGTCCCTGTAGTGGTTCAGATATTTATGATAGTCGGTCGGATAGACGAAGTAATAATCTTCTTTCGCGATAATATAATTGATCGCGACGCCGCGCTTCGGAAGTTTGTATTCAAGCGGGTTCTTCACAAACACTGCAGCTTTTTCCTCACTCTTCAGATTGCGCCCGTATTTGTATCGCAGATTTGTGGAAGCTTCGCGGTCGCCAAGAACTTTCGAGCCGCGGAGGCTGCGGATGCTTCCGTGATCAGTTGTGAGAATAATGGAAACATTTTTGTTCCGTGAAAGCGTCTTCAGCATGCCAAAGAGCGACGAATGAACGAACCATGATTTTGTGAGTGAACGATACGCTGATTCATCAGGCGCAATTTCTTTGAGAAGCGTTGAATCCGAACGTCCATGAGCAAGCATGTCAACAAAATTTACGACGATGGATGTCAGTTTGGAGTTTGTGTACGAGTTGATGTTGTTTTCAATATTACGTCCGAATTCGGCATCCAGAATTTTTACATACTTTGCTTCCGGCTTCAGGATAATTTTTCGCCGCTCAAGTAATCCATCAAGAAATTGCCGCTCGTAACGGTTGCGGCTGTTTTCATCGTCTTCATTTTTCTCCCATAATTCAGGATAGCGGAGTTCAATATCACTCGGAAACGAACCGCTGAAGATCGAATTGCGTGAGTACGGCGTTGCCGTGGGGAGAATACTATAATAGTACTCTTTCGTGATGTCGAAGTACTCGTGCAGCAAACTCTCCATCATCAGCCATTGGTCAAGTCGCAGGCAATCAATAACGAAAAAGAATACTGACTTATTTTGCTGCAACTCCGGAATCAGATACCGGTCAACAATCTCATGCGAAAGTGTCGGGCGGTTTGTTGTTTGCTCGACCCAATTTCTGTAATTGCTTTCGATGTATTTCCCGAATGCAAGATTGCACTCACGGAATTGATCGGTAAGCGTTTGTTTGAGTCCGAGCTCCGAATGTTCATCAAGCTCGAGCGACCAGTTGACAAGCCGCCCGTACGTATCCACCCAATCGGTGTAGGTAAGCGGACTCATGAGGGCGACAGAAATCTGGTTGAACTCTTTTATATAGTCGCGGGAGACTGTAGCCCCGGCTATCTTCTTCCCCTCTAAAAATTTCTTGCATGCAATAAGAATCTGGCTGGGATTGACGGGCTTGGTGAGATAATCGCTTATCTTTACACCAATCGCCTCTTCCATCAGCGATTCTTCTTCGTTTTTTGTTACCATCACAACCGGCAGGTTGGGGCGAAGGTCTTTAATCTCCGCCAGCGTGCGCAAACCGCCCATCCCCGCCATCATTTCATCCAGAAACACCAGATCGAAACTACGGTCCTTCACCATGCTCACAGCGTCTTCACCATTGGTGGCAGTCTCAACATTGTAGCCGCGTTCAGACAATAACCGTATGTGTGGACGAAGCAAATCGATCTCGTCATCAACCCACAATATTCTTCCCTTACTCTCTTCCATCTTCGCCCTCATTTGTTGAGATGATAACTATTTCAGTGGCAAGGATCAATCAATTGCAGAATCCGCTGCAATCGTCATTCCTATTGTATAGCAATATGTATATCCAACCCGGCTTCGTTTGTTGTACTGCCAGGAATGTTCGAACCTTGCGCGTCGGGAGTTATTTTTGTCAGCCGATAGTAGACCGATGCGTTCACCCGCTGGCTCAGAACATACTTCACACGCGGCTCAAACACTGTTCGTGTCGAACCCTCAAGCGGCGTTCCTTCCACATTCACATCAAGTTTTGAAATCTCATATTGTTTCTTTGAGTTCTTCGTCAATGAATACGACGCGTTGATTTCCAGGTCGTTGTTCAGCGTAAGCCCGAAGAACGGAATTTCAAATCCCCGCCGGGAGTACGATGCTGTAAACGAAATTTCCTGCGCAAGAGTTTCGACAAGATTTCGTGAAGATGTTGCAAGATCGTACATGGTCGTGGTATTGTAGCGAACATTGGCGCCCATGTTCCCCTTCAGCAGGTCTTTGAACGTGAAGTTCATCCCCACCAAAGGCGCAAAGCTGTAACTGATGCGCTGTCCCGTTGTCTTTTCTCCCAACCCACCCTGTCTGTTCTCGAAGGAACGGGTGTAATTGGAAGTGTACGTATGGTCAAGGGACAACCTGCTGACGAAGCCCGAGAACATCGGAATCTTTTCCAATCCATCCCAATGCAGTGACCAGTTCACCCGCGGCGCGAACTGTCCGAAGACTTTTCTGAAGAACGGCAACGCTTCAAATCCTTCTTCGAACGCCTTCGAAATTTTCTCTTCGTCCGAAACAGTGGCGGAATCCGCCTTGTTTGCCTTCAGCGCTGCATAACGCTTGCTCACTTCTTTCAGATTGCTCTTAAAGACTCCGAGGAATAATACATCCGGAAGCGAAAGGAATGAACGGTCCACGCTACCGGAGGTTGAATTTTGCGTCGCTGCAGCTATGATGCGACCGAGAGAATCTGTGGTAATACTTTGCGATCTGTTATACGACCAGCCAACATTCCAGTTGAGATCGAGCCGCGCTCCCTCCCATAATCCTCGCGAGGTTTTGAATGAAAGACGGTTTGTTTGCCTGTAGGTATTTTGTAAGACTCCGTTCGCGGCCCGCACACCCGGTTCTACATCCCACCCGAAGAACGGAAACTTGGACCGCGAACTGAAGTTCGTCAGCCTGCCATGCGGATCGGAAATCAATCCAAGCTGATACAACCGTGAAGGCCCGTACTTCGGATCTGCGTCCTGAAAGAACGGCACACGTCCCCAGAAATTAACAAACCCGGGCCTGCCGACAATACCGCTGTTGCCGGCTTGGTTTGTCTGCGTAAACGTAATGCCGATTGTCTCGTAATCGAGGAACGGCACTTTTATAAATAACCGAGCCAGTTCCTTCAACTGCGCCATTGTTTTGTCGAGTCCGTGCGGCCCCGCTGCCGTTGAATCGGGCACTGGTGTTTTTGTTGAATCGTTTTCCGATTCCGGCGTACGGTCTTCTGTCCGCCCGCGATTAAATTTATTATCCGGCACAGCAGCAGGTGTGGCAGATGATTCAAAAAGCGGATCGATCAGCGATTTCAATTTGAAGTTCATCGACAGGTTGATGTTGTTGCCGAATCCCGCCGATTTACCAAGGTTGCCCTGCGTAAGAGCGTCTTGCCAATTGTAATCAACACTATACCCCAATGTAAGGTCAAGATATTTTTTGATGTTGAAGATGTTGGGGATGTTCGGCTTCGTGTTGAAATTATTCCGTTGCGAATATCGCGTGTCTTTCCCAAAATTAATCAGCGAGTTGTTCAGGAAAATATCATTCAGGATTTTTGAGAACGACCGTTGCGATTTCGTGATCGGATCGGTTTCAAGATCGAGAAGACTGGACTCCACACTCAGCGTGTAATCTCCCGAAGGATTGAGCAATCCGTTTTCAGTCAGCTTCCAGTTGAAGCTGAAGGAACGGGACGCGTTAAAATTCCTGCCGGTTAGTTCCTGCGCCCCGGCGAGTCGTTGCAGCGAAATATCTTTGGAACGGTTTGCCGTGAACGACCAATTGAACGTCTCCGGCGCGTACCAAATCTTCAAATCCTTATACTCATCAAGAAGCCATATGCCTTCGAAAATGTGCGTAAAGGGCTGGAAGTAATAGTCCGGACTGAGCCGGAGCTGATATTGAATTCTCGCGTTCCACAGCCATGATAACCGGCGGGACGTGGAAGGATTGCGTTCGGTCGACCTGGTGTAGTTAAATCCGAATGATAATTTGTTCCATGTATCTCTTATCCACCACTCATCCGAAGGCAGGCCGATACGGAAGTTCGGCGCCGACCACGTATCGGTGACACGATATGTCTCACTGGAGAGCACAAGATCACTCGCCGATGCATTGGCAAATTCAGACGAATAACCTTTGTCAATGAGTCTCTGTCGTTCACGGTCTGCCGCTTCGCCAACTAACACGTCTGAATTCGGCAGATATTTCGGGCGAACGATATTCGCCGAATGTGCGTACGAAATTTGCATCGTGGTGCCAGTCCAGTCGTCGGGGAAGAATTTTCCAAACTCCATGCTCGCATTTATTCCCCAGTTGACTCCCGTTTGACGCGAGCCGAAACGCTGATCAATCGAGTGAAAGTTCGGATCGATTTTGGAGTAATTGAACGTAACATTTCCGAGATCGGCAATCTTCAGATTTGCGTCGAACCTGTATGCCCAACCGGGTGAGTCGTCTACCTCGATGACACGCAGTTCGTTCACCCATACCTGGCCAAAGAGCGGACTCGTCGTCCCTATCCCGGCGGGATTTTCAACGCCAACAGTCATGTATCGGATTTGCGTCAATGAAGGACTCCCCAGCACGCGGTAGAACGATCCCGGCGGGCCACCGGGGACGGGAATCTGTACGACCCGGGTCGTCGAATCCCTTCCTTGTTTGATGGATGTGAGATCCTGAAACTTTACAATCATTTCATTGTACGGATCCCATCCTTTATGAATCGGTGCCCGGTACTCGTAATAGTTGAGCGAATCGCTTCCGAAGCGGAAGAAAAACTCGGCATCGTAATTATTCACACTCACATAATTCATTGTCGAGTCATCGCCATGCACAAACATCTTCATCGTCTTGTAGTTGAATAAATCGAGCGGACGATAATCGTAGTGCTTCACGGCTTGCTTCGCCTGACCATCGGGGATGCCCTTGAGAATAAGCGAGAGTGATTGTTCGTTTGCGAAGACTTGTTCATCAGGCCTCGTCTTGTCGCGTTCGCGAACAACTCCGGGCGGCGGCGAATAGATGTTTGAGTTTTCCTCAATGCCAATAACGCTGACCGCAAATGTCGTGTCTTCTTTCTTCAACTCCTGCCATTGATTTCCGACAAGAGAGAAATCTGCGATGCGGAGAGCGACGGGATCCTGTGCATTTTGGAATGAGACGCGGATAAACTCGACATTTTCAAAACTCGGCGTACCGATTTTCTGAACAAACTCCCGGATGGGAATCCTGAACTGAAAATACTTGCTTCCTTTTATACCGCCGCCAACAATATGGGGATTACGGCTCCGAACGGTGTCGAGCGAGAGTTCATAACGGAAATACGAGTTCCCGACGTCAACAATACCATTCGCATTCAAATCCTCTGTATCCGGATACAGACCGTTGGCGCTGTTACGGTTATTATCTGTGCCGTTGATATTCATGTACGCTTCGGGAATCCGGGAATCACTATTGTTGTAAGAATAATTGTCACCGCTCGGATCAGCGCCAAGGCTCGGATACTTAGCGCGCTCCTGATCATCCGTCAGCATATCAAGGCCGACGTCTTCGTACGGCTGCAGACTGTTATTGATTGTCGTGCTGGGCGGAACAAGATCTTCCGTGTTGAGAGAACGGTTTGGAATGACATCTTCGCTTATCGTTCCGAGATCGATATACATCTTGCCGGGATTCGCAGGATTGTGTGTACTGTCTCGCCCCACCAACATCCACAATTCGATAAAATTGATATTCTCATTGATGAGATTCGTGCCCGAAATGGAAAGCGGCTTCATGATGCCACCCCAGTTTTTTGTCCGGAGCGAATCCACAATGTTTCCGCGATTGTAATTGTACATTCCCCGCTGCGAAGGGAAATACCACACATCCATCACCGTGAGTAAATTGCTTGCGGCATTGCCTGCCAGTTTATCTGGATATACATCTGTTAATTTCACACTGTTGAAAACGTTATACCAGATAGTTTTCGCTTTGTAGTTCATCTTCGCCGTATCGGCAACGACCGGAGAGAAGAGAGAAGTATCAACCGGCGCGCTCGCCTGCGTCCAGTTCGCATAGTTGGTCCCAACCGGAATCGTCCGGCGTGCGCCTTCAAAGTCATCGATGTAAGCAATACTTGCACCGCCATCGCTGGGGATCGGACTTTTCTTTGTGTTAGGATCAGAAGTAACGTACGCCGCTTCACCCGTGAGTTTTAATTCGGAAGCTTCCTTGGTTGCAACAAATGGAAGCGCATCAATCGCCTTTGTCAGGAACGGAAGCTTGAGGCTTGTTTGCCCATCTACCCCATAGATCGTGTTCTTATTCGGTTCTTCACCCAACCGCACTTTGTCGCTTAATGTCTGCTGGTTCAGATTCATGACTGTGAAACCGAGGCTCGTGTATTGCGAAATAAACAGATCGCCGCGTGCACCGAGTAATGTTTTCGATGCAAGCTGGAACAAATCATTCTGTTCGTACTTGATCTGGAGATTTGCTCCCGGCACCAGCGCTGATGGCTTGCGGACTACAACTTCGCCGACGATATAGTCCACGGTGTAGTCGATGTTGGCAACAAGCTGCACGCCGTTCTCATACACACGCACGCTGCCTTCAACAACGTTGAATCCGAGATTATATTTTGAACTCACCTCGCCGGTCGCTTTTCCCTTGATTACATATTTGTTGTGGATGCTTTGTTGAGCGGCCGTCCTTGTCGTGTCGTAGATTTCCGGAAAAACAAAATTTGAGTCCGGAGGTGTAAGATTCTTATCGATAAAGTATCGTGTGAAGGCACCATTGAAAGGTTCGAGCGAAGGGAAAATAATCTCCGCACGAGCCAGATTGATAGTCCAGGGCGGCCTGAAATCGAAAATATTGTCGGGTTCCCGCTGACCGCTGACATTATACTTATCAACTCCCAATATGCGCAGCAAGGGTTCACCTTTGACAGAATTCTGATCTTCCTCTCCCGAAACCCTGCGGTAAATATCAAGACTGAAGCCCGACTCTTTCACATTGCGTCCGCCGAGCGGGTAAATGTTTTTTAGAAGCATTTTCCACGCCGTCGCATATGTCGGGCCGACAGAAAGAAGATTTTTTGGCTTCACCATCTTAAGGACAAGCGGCTTGCTCGTATCTGAAGTCGACGGATTATTCGCAGTCAACTCTCCAAACTGTGTTCCCTGTGTACGATATGCGATGGCAATGATCTTATCGTCCCCGGGATTCTGATTGAGCGCGATAACGCCGAGATATCCGTCTGCAACAAGTTCGTATTGGGACGGATCTAGACGGATAAACTGGCCGGACTCATGATCGCCGCTTTGGTCTTGAGCAAATCGCAAGGAGTCAGAATAGCCACCCGGTGTAGCCGGCGGAAGGGAAATGTAGGCAATGCCTTTTCGGGCCTTGGAAGTATTCGTCGGGTCAATGCCCGTGATGGAAACCCATACTTCTTCTTCAAGAATCTTTTTTGTCGGATCGCCTGTGGGTAAAGCACTTTGGTACCAGGGCTCATACAGCGGCCGGTAGCTCAGATCGACAAAGAAGTTGTTGGTCGCATAATTCGATGGCTGAATTTCAAACGGAATTTCCTGCGCTCCACCTTTTGCTTCAACTTCTTTGATCTGACCTTTCTTCTGCGATGCGATGGCAGTCAGTGAAAGGGGGCCGGCTTGAAATTTCGCCTTGATACCAAACAGCGCGGCACTGCTTCCGATAAATGTGGACGGCGTTTGGAGCGAAACGTTACCGGCTTCAATACTCTGCACAATCTCATCATCGTAGCCGGTATACTTGATCTTCAACTGATTCTCATACTCGAATGTTCGCTGCGTATTCCAGTCCGCAAGGATATTCAGCTTGTCGCCGATCGTTCCGTTTACGTTCACTTGAACTTCCTGGTTGAAATCCGGTTCGTTGCGCGTCTGGTCCAGAATGTTTGCAGTCGTTTGGTCGCTTTTCGTGTTCCGGAAACCGGCACGTATATCAACCGCCCCGCTGATCTGGAGATTTATTTCGGGCTTGCCAAAAATGCTCAGAACGGGATTTGCGGGAATAGGAATGGAGATTTTCGTGAAACTGGAGAACACATCGCCGATGTCGCGTTTCCCGGCAAGGGCTTTCGGCCGGCGCGCTTCATCCGCCAAAAGCTTTCGCATCTCAAAGCTCCGACGGGCGGCAACATACTCCTTGAGTGAGAGCCCCAGCGGAATCTTGACATCCTGCCCGTCAATCATCTTCCGGAAACGGAATTGCGTGTAGAAGGAGTCAGGCTGTAATTCATGGCGCAGCTGTGTTTGCCCCAGACGTGCAAACAAGGGATAGACGCGGTTCGGGAAAAACTCTACATATGGTTTGTCGCGCCGTTTGTATTTCCACTGCGAGAGTCGTGCAGTTGAGTCGAGATACACAACCCATGTGGAATCCTCGGACTTCCTCGCGCTCGTGTCCCGTGAAGTCGAGCCGCCGTAACCGCCACTGGTACGCCCGCCCGTTCGTGATCGGCCGCCGCCGGTTTGTTGCGGAGGAGGAAAGTTGCTCTGCTCTTTTAACTTCGTCGAGTCGGGAATCTGGAAGAAGGGCTCGTACTCAGGCGGACTCAGCGATGATCCCTCTGATGCTCTGGGAGAAAAGAAGATCAGTCCGATAAAAACTGTCGCAGCGATAACGGTCGACACACCGATACGATGGACGCGAAAGAAGGTAGAGGTACCGCTTAGAAATGAAACCACATCGATTCTCAAATTTGTTCAGCCTTCAGGGATGGACTAAGAGTAACGCGGGTGATGGTGTCCAACCTCCGCTGGAGCGGACTTGCCGGCTTCTTCGGCCCTCATTGTTCTCTATCCGAAGCCCGACATCTCCAAGCATTAGCAAACTGGATCGATATGGTATTTCTCCTTGATGGGACCGAGAATGATTGCTCGGCTGGATTAACGTAGAGAATTGGGAGCTAAATATCAAGAAGATTGTTGATGAGATCGGTTGAAATTGGAGTCCAGACGGGGCTTTTGTATATTATCGCCATGAAGCATCTGAGAATTCCCCTTCGCCTTTCCGTGTATCTTCTGCGCGCTCACCTCGGGGCGTTCATCTTTTCCCTTTCCACGTTGATGTTCATTTTCCTTCTCCAGTTCGTGATGAAGTTTATTGACCAGCTGGTGGGAAAAGGATTGAGCGCGTGGACAATCATGGAGTTGATTACCCTTAACCTCGCGTGGATGCTTGTCCTGGCCGTTCCCATGTCCGTGCTCGTTGCCGTGCTGATGGCGTTCGGAGATCTTTCATCGAAAAATGAAATCACGGCAATGAAAGCGTCGGGCGTTAGTATTTATAAGATGATAGCGCCCATCCTTCTTGCGGCGGGAGCCCTGACTCTCATTCTAATAGTCTTTAATAACGATGTTCTGCCCGAAGCAAACCATAGAGCCAAGACGCTCACGATGGATATCCGGAGAAAGCGTCCCACGTTCAACCTTGTCGCCGGGTTGTTTTCGCAGGATATTCAGGGATACAGCCTCATGGTGCGCAAGACGTTTGAAGGCCGCAACGAACTGGAGGGGCTTACCCTTTACGATTATACAAATCCGAACTCCAACATTCTCATCACGGCGAAGACCGGAACAATATCATTTTCTTCTGATGCACGAAAACTGATTATGGATTTGCATCATGGTGAAATACATGAACTCGATCTCGTGAACATGACAAGTTACAAACGCATCAGATTCGAAACGCATCGCATCGTAACCGAAGTGCAGGGATTTGATTTCGAGAGAACGGCGGAAGGCTCGGTGGTCCGGGGCGATCGTGAGCTGAACGCGGCAACGATGCGCGGCATTGTCGACAGTCTGGAACATTTGCACAGCTCCATTGATTCCGGAGTCCGGAATCTGGCGATGCATGACATTGAACGGCTATTGATGGGAAACCGGCCGGGAAGTATTCCATCAAAAGGGGGAGAAATTTTTCCGGGCCCGAGGCAGCCGATGCCCTATGATCCGATACGTGGCGGGGAACCACCCGCAGCCCGTTCGCAAATGATGAATTCTGTTGTGCTCAGCGAATTGCTGCGCCGCGACATGATTGAGAATCAGATTGACCAATACAAAGTTGAGATATATAAAAAATATTCGATTCCTGTAGCGTGCATCGTCTTTGTACTCATAGGAGTACCGCTCGGCATTATGTCGAAACGTGGCGGATTCGGTGTCGCGGCGTCGCTCAGCTTGGGATTTTTCGTGTTGTATTGGGCGTTCCTGAGCGGCGGCGAAACGCTGGCGGATAGAAATATCCTCGCTCCGTTTTCAGCAATGTGGGCGGCGAACATTCTTTTTGGGGTGCTGGGATGTTATCTCACGGTTCGTATCGGCAAAGAGTCCGTGGTCTTTAATTGGAATGCACTTCGCAACTTACTTCCGCAGCGCTGGCGCCCGGCCGACGAACCGGAATCTTCTACTGTAGAATAAACGATGAAATTAATTGACCGTTATATCGTCCGCCAATTTCTAACGACCACCCTCTTTGCGTTGTTTTCGGTAACGTTGGTGTTCATCATTATCGATGCGATGGAGAATTTGCGGGACTTCATCGACAAAAAAGCCACAGCGCCTATTATCGTGCTGTACTATTTCTATTTCATTCCCGAGATCATCAAACTGATCATGCCCGTTGCGATGTTGCTGGGAAGT